>CAUZJO010000129.1:0-13433 GCA_963580245.1 Candidatus Sumerlaeia bacterium
CCACTAAAAACACTTGACAGAAGCTATCCTCGAGTGCGATACTTGTTTGAGGAAGTAGACCAGCGTGACCGTAACGAGGCATGACATGCAGGGAGGAGTGTTGCCTTTGGTCAATGAGGGGCCTTATTGGGAGTTGCGTGGAAACTCGCGCTAATGCCCAAGGGCCGATGCACAAATAAATGTACATTTTAGGGCGAAGCCATCTCAAGCCTGTGGGGCGGGACTGGATGCCTGATGGCGGACAATTCCAGAATTGGGGGTATTCGCTTTGATCAGGTCGATACTATATATTGTGTTTTCGCGGCTTCCGTCCCCTCACGTGCTTAACCAATCGCTCGAAGGTCACCGGCTCCACGGCCATGGTGTTCTGTAGCAGCCGATAGGAAAACTTTCCTCGGTGCCTTGATCTTCGGCGGTTAAATCGATAAGGTAGGATCGAGTAAGGTATATTCGTCGAGGTAATATTCTAAATGCTTATGACTGACCGCTCCCTGATGCGTTCCCATCAGTCAACGCTTCGTCAACGAGGCCACCCGATGACAATGGGGCAAGAAGTTCTCAGCCACCGACCCCGCCTCATGGCCGATGACCTCATGGACATATCCGAGTCGACCGAGCCCGTTGGTTCCCCTCCATCCATCGGTGTGAACGACACTGCCGGGCGCCGCGGCCGCTTTAATGGCCTGTTCCAAACTCTTCCCCGAGGCATCCGCGACGCGCCGCGGGCGAATGCGGCCGATGCGGATCGCATCGATTTGGGCGGCAATCATGACGAGGGCCTTGCCTGCGGCGCCTCGACCCCGCTTGCCCGCCTTTTCGTCGCCCGCAAAGGTTTCGTCTACCTCAACGATATTTCCCGTTGGTGGGGGAGACATCGTCAGAAAGGAGGTGGTTGGGTTCGGTGATTGAACGCATCCAAATCCAATATAAGCAACCGCAACACGGTATATTGGATCAGACGTAAAAGAAAAAATGCAAAGGAGACGACGGCAATGAGACTTTTAACGGTTTTCGCATCACTTCTCGCTTTATGCTCGGTATCGCTCAATGCGCAAGTCGTATACATCGTGGAAGATTTCTCATCGGGCTCGTCAAGCTCGATCGACGCCTCGGAAGCATCGGGCACGTTCAACTCGAAGTGGGGGTTTTATCAAGTGCCGGAACACCCCCTCTCGATCGGGGTTCCCGATTTTGGCAGCGATAATGCGTTGATTTTCGACATGAGCTCCAACGAAGATAATAACGACCTGGTGGGCTTTTATTCGCTGAATTCATATCCGCGGACCAGCAGCGCTGGACCGCTTCGCGTGAGTGTTGATCTCTATATGGAGCAACACAGCACTGTGAATGTAACCTGGGTTTCCGACGACGGCGGAGTTTTTGACCATCGGGATGCCAAGTACAATCTGCATCCTTCCGGCGACAATCTGTTTTGCCTGGTTTGGGAGAACTGGAGAGACGGTGGCAGCTATGGCGGCACTTGGGCGCCCGGCATCTCTATCCCCAACTACTACTCACCAACTACATGGATAACGGTCCGGATGACGCTCAATGATCCCGTCGGGTGCAAGTTCGAGTATTGGGACGGCAGCGATTGGGTGGTGTTGCGCGATGAAACCGCAACCGGCGACCCCTCCGCCAACTACCGCTTCAACTTGGCGCTCCGGCCTAATGGCGCTGGGAATCAGGTCGGTATCGACAATATCGTCATACAATATGGTGATACAGTACCCGTCGCATTAAGCGAATTTGTCGTGGAGTAATCCTGCGACGGGAGCGTAAATGGGTGGGCAGGGTGGGTTGTATTTCGGCCATCCTGCCCACCGACCTTGTTCGGTATTTATCGAAATATGAAAAGAGGAAATCTCGCCTGGTTCAACATTTGAGATGAGGACCGGGGGCTGACCTGCTCGATATTAAATCTGGCCGGGTTGACCCGCCGTGACATTCAAGGGAGTGCGCGGAAATGCTGATTTCCGTAAAGCGCGTCCCGTCATCAACGAATGTAAGGGCCGTCGGGAAACATTCTTCGCTTATGGCCGACAGCAATAGTGCTGACTTCAATCCTCATCGACAGGAGATTATGCCAATGAGATCCGCGCCGATTTTGATGATTGCGTTTTTCCTCTGCCCGTTGCTGATTCGGGCACAACTTATTCAAGAGGATTTTTCGTCAGGAAGCATTAATACTTCAACCTGGGGTTTTTATGACACGCCCGAAAACACTGTCGGAGTGTCCAATGAAAACATTGGCGAGCGCGGCGTGGACCATGCGTTGGTTTACGCTCAAACTGAGAATAACGACTTCTACGAGGATTGGGGGTTCTATTCTCTGGAGTCGTGGCCGAGAAGCGACGGCGATGGATTCCCTCTTAGTGTAACGCTCGATATGTATGCAACCAAGCATAGCATTCAGTATGTCGGCTGGGTCGCCGATACGGGCGGAGCATATGATTGGAATGAGATGAAGTACAATCTCCATCCTTCCGGCGACAATCTGTATGTCCTTGAGTGGGAGGGATGGCGCGATGGAGGCATTTACGGTGCAACCTGGGCACCCGGCATCGATGTCGGAGGGACGACTGACAAGTGGATTCCGGTTCGGGTAACGCTCAACGACCCCACGGGATGCATGTATGAGTATCACGACGGCAATGACTGGGTGGAACTGCGGAATGTCGATACTGGCGATCCTTCCACGGACTTTCACTTTGGCATGATGTTTAGCCCGCGTGGAGACGGCGAAATCGCCGCGTTTGACAATATCAAGATCGAGTATATTGGCGCCGATGTGCCCAATGATGTCGAGCACTGGATGCTCTATTAATATCGACCGGGCTTGAGATGGTTGATCAAGTGGGCCAGTGCGCGCACTGGCCCCCCTTCCAATGAGGGTGGGTCGCGCATGACTGTGCGAGCTTGTCGCTTTGGTTAGCCATATGGAAAATCTTCAGCTACCGATGATGCCAATCCCTCTTTCGGCAAGACCTTCTTGAGAACGCACGGCCTGGTTCATCGCGACGAATTCTAATGAAGGAGTAGGTTGACCATGTCCGTGAGCAAACGTGGATGGCGCCTGAAGAGCGTCTTCCTTATGCCTTTCTTGGCGGGGACCCTTTTGTCCCCTCCGTCAACGGCGAAAAGCCCCGGGTCGGAGAAGCCGAGTATTGAAGAGTACGCCACCGTCGAGGCTGTTGTGGACGGCGAGCCGGTGTATTCGTTCAACAATCTCTGTTACATCTACGGGATCAGTCCAGACCTGCTCCCCAAAGCCCGGATGCAAAAGGACAACACGCATCCGGCGATCAAGATCAGACCGAAGAAGTCGTGGGAAATTGAACACAACCTGGTCGGATTCACCCACGAAATGACGGTGAAGAGCCCTTGGACGGACAGCCAGCCGTTTCTGCCCATCCACCTGATTGACGAGGACCCCAACACGGCGTGGTGCAGTTGGGGGTGTCACGTGCCGGACGGACGGCCCGAATGGATTCGGATCGATCTGCCCATGGAAAGGGAGGTGTCGTCGGTCGCGCTCGTTTGCAGCCCCAACCATCCCGCCATGCGCGTCAATTATGCCCAAAACAAGAACTACGGCCGGTCGCTGCCGAAGGAGTTGGAGATTCTGCTGAGCCGCGACGCCTGGCACTGGGAAACGGTTTACCAAACCGGAAATTACACGGGCGATTCCGAAGGGGTGAACGAAATCTCGTTCGAGCCGCGGGCGGCCAAACAAATCTGGATCCGGGCCAACAACTTTCTCGAAACCGTTTCATTCGCGGGACATGTTTTTTCCCTGGGCGAGATTGAAGTGCGTGACGCCGAAGGGACGAACCTGGCGTCGCTCGCCCGCGGGGCCGGTGTCATTGCTTCGTCGCACACCGGCTCGTCGCATGACAATGACTGGTTCACGCAAAAATCGTTGTGGGGGCCGCTGCTTTACGACCTGGGGGCGAAGTGGGTCCGCGTGGGTCCGCACAACGGCAGCTTCACCTGGAATTACGTCGAACTCGAGAAGGGCAAGCTGGTGGTCGATCCGATGGCGGACGAATCGATCAACGAATGCAACCGCAACGGCGTCAATGTCATCATGAACCTGGATTTGACGATGGGCAATCACCGCTACAAGGACGAGCCGCGCAAGCTCGACTGGCGCGAAACGCGCATGCGCGAAGTCAATAACAATTACGAGGATCAACCCGGCATCGCATTTCAAAACGAGGAGATGTGGCGGGGATTCATCCGTTATTGCGATGCCATGGCGCGCCATTTCAAGGGACGCGTCCAATATTACGAATTCGGCAACGAATGGAACGTCTGCTTCCCGCCCGAGCGCTACATGGAGGCCTTCGAGGAGATGTACGAGGTGGTGAAGAAGGCCGACCCCGACGCGAAAATCATGCTGGGGCAGACGGCGGGCGGCAAACTATTCGACGATCTGCTTTCCTGCCTGGGCGAGTCGTGGGAAACGGGTGTGAGGAATGGCCGCCTGCCGCTGCTGCACAACACGATCCTGATGGCGGACCACGAGAAAATCGACGACCCCACGCTGACCCTGAAATCGAAAAACCTCGGCCACATCAACGAAGGGCAATTCGGTTTCATTCTGCGCTACAAGGATACCGAAGACTACTTGACGGCACTGTGCCGTCGTTCGACCGACACCATTTACTTTTCCGATCCGCGCAGCGATCATCTGGGTAATAAGTTCGATCAGTGGATCGCCAACACGACGACCCCGGACCTGGGTGGGGAAGTTGAACTGGAAATGAAGATCGAGGGATCGAAGGTTATCCTGACCGTCTCGGACGGCGAGCATGTTTATTCCGCCGAACATACGTTCGAGGGAGAGATCTTCACCGGTCCGTTCGGTATTTTCTACCACTCGACCCGTCCGATCCAACACGGCGGCGGCGAATCGTTTGACGCATTCAAGATCGCGGACGCTGAGGGCAACACAATCCTGCACGAGGAGTTTGACGGTGGCCAAGGTGAGTCACCGGCGAGTTTACATTACGTTTACGGGCGTGAGAACCCGGTCAAGCCGGGCTGGGGAGCTAAAATCGATGCGGTCGGCTGGCACTCGGAGGGACACGATCCGGAATACGTCGAGCAGGTCAAGGAGATCAAGAAGCGGCTGGGCGAGTTGGGCTTCAACGGCTTCTACTCGGCCGGTGAAGTCGGCCCTTCGCGCGGCTCGCTCTATCCCCCCGGCCCCGAGGGCGGCCACCAAAGCGAGATGCAGTACGCCAAGATACAAATCAAAAAGATCCTGACCAACAATGGGATGGGCATCCAGGCGGGCATCTGCCACCCGCATTTCACCGGCTTTCACCATGATCAACCGCTGACGCGAATCACCTGGCCTTCTCAAACGCAAGCCGTCTTGAACGGCGGCGCCGGATACTACGTTTGGCGGACCTACTCGACAATCATGGACGGTTTCTATCCGGGCGATTTCGATTACGCGTTCGGCAACCCGGACAAGATCATGAGCTTCGCGTTCGAGAACGAGGAGGCGAACCGGCTTATGGTCGGCGGATGGTATGTGGACAAGATCGTGGACGGCATCGCAGAGATCGAGAACGATCTGACCCTCCCCGGGTTGGTGGCGGAGAAGGCATGGGTGATCGACATTTTCAACGGCACCGAACAGGAACTGGACATGACCCCGAGCGGTAAGGGGACATTGGTCAAAGGTCTGCTGATCAAGGATTATCCAACGTTCATTCGGATTCAAATATGACGAGAAAGAAGATGAGCATGCGAACGACAGGGAATCAGCCGCTGGCGGTTCACTGGGGCAGCATCCCAATGGTATCGACATACCAGAGATCTCCCGTGCTCAGAGTCCCGTTGGTCGGGTCGTAAAAAGGGTCGTCTCGGGCGTTGGGACCCAGCCAAGGCGTCAGATCCGGTCCAACCGATTGCAACATGATCGTGAATTTTTTATTGTAGCCCCCATAGACGATGTCCCATTGCCGGCCCGGCGGGAAGCCGATGACAAACGACAAAGGTCCCCCACCCAGGTAGTAAAGGCTCGCCGAGACGATCTGCGGCGGGCTGTGGGGCGGGCCGAGACCGTGGGGCCGCTGACTCTCGTAGGCCAAGGTATTGAAGACATCATAGGGGATGTCCGTCAAGTAGGCCACCGGCGAGGTCACCAGCCGCCCGGGACCATGGACCTGGCCGGCTGAATCCTGCCATTTCAAGAAACCCCGCTCTTGGCCTGAAGCTGAATATTCACCCGTCACCGGTGGAAGGTTGTTATCAACCCGATAGGCCTCCATGGCCGTGGCGCAGGTGCGCAGATCGGACTTGGTGCGCGCCACCTTGGCCCGCATCTGCGCCTCCAAGAAGTTGGGCACGGCGATCGCCGCCAGAATGGCAATGATCGCGACCACGATCAAAAGTTCAATGAGCGTGAAAGCCTTACGACCTGTCCCTTGTCGAGTAGACATAATATGGTCTCCTTCTTTAGGTATGCTTTGTGCTCCCTGTTGCTCTTTCCTTTCGGTACGAAGAGTGTCACAATATTCAACCATGCAAGGCGACTTCAATGCCCCTCACAGAACCGGACTTGTGGATTTCCCACATCCGGCTCTTCGGTAAAACTCACACGACCGTCCGCAACGTGTATAGGTTGTGCATGATACGCGGCGTCGGCAGCGGGTAGTGCTCCAGATCCTCCATGAAGCGTTTCCACCTGAGCGCGCCCCGTTGGCTCCGCCGATTCAGCCATTTTCGGACGAGCCGCAGGGTCGTGGCGTAATAGCGTCGCAGTGACGCCATGTTGCCGCTGACCCCATAATATTGGTAATGGCCTCTCAACTTCGCCACGAGGATCGGCCACCAATCCTTGGTCGCCACCCGATTGCGAATGGCCTTGAGCCAAGCGTTCATCTCCTTGCATTTCTTGCGGTACTTCTTCGCGCTGGTCTTGCGGCCAACGATGAATTTGCCTCTGCGGCTCCGGCCACAGAAGTGCGTGAACCCAAGAAAGTCGAAGGTGTTCGCCCGGCGGTTTTGCCGCTTCGCGTTGTCGCTCTCGTACCTGCCGTAGCTCATCACGACCGTTTTCTCCGGATGCAGCTCCAGGTCAAACTTCGCGAATCGCTCCTGTAGTTCCTGCTTGATGCGCTCGGCGTCTTCCTTGTTTTGCACCATGCAGAGAAAATCATCCGCATAGCGCACCAGGCAGCATTGCCTTTGGAGTTGCGGTTTGATACGCTTCTCAAACCACAGGTCGAGCACATAATGTATAAACACGTTGGAAAGAATGGGGCTGAGATTGCCGCCTTGCGGTGTCCCACGGTCGGTCGCCACGAACTGCCGCCCATCAACGTAGCCCGCCTTCAGAAATTTTCTGATTAACAGAAGAAAACTGGGGTCGCTGATGCGGACCTCCAGAAACTTTAGCAACCACTCGTGCGAAACATTGTCAAAGTAGCCTTTGATGTCCGCGTCGATGACGTGCTTGACCGGTTTCATCATGATCGTTTTGTCCACCGCGTTAAGCGCTTGATGACAGTCTCGGCCTGGCCGAAACCCATACGAACAGTCCATAGAATCCGCCTCGTAGATCGCCTCAAGAACGCGGGCAATCCCCTTCTGTACGATCTTATCCTCCAATGACGGAAGTCCGAGCGGACGTTTGGCGTGCTCGTCCTTGGGAATGTAGACGCGCTTTGCCGGCAGCGGCTTGTACCGTTTCGCCTTCATCCGCGCGACCAACTCCTTGAGGTTTTCCTCCAGGCGTTCTCCATACTTCTTCCATGTCACGTTGTCGATGCCACTGGCCCGGTCCCTGCCGAGCTCGTAGTAGCATTCCTTGAGGAATCCCGCCCCCAGCAGGTGAGCCAGGCTCGTAAACCGGCAGCGGGTGTCCTCTCGTGACCGTTGCGATATGAGGGCAAGTTTTGTCGGTGTGGTGGTTTCCATCTCTGTGTTTGGCCTACGCTTCCTCAGCCCTCCACGTTTTACCGCCAGCCCCTTCGGGTGGGCGCCGCGCCCGCACCGGACATTGCTCCGGCTACTCCCCTATTATGGGCTGGTCCGACTGCCACGCCGCCATACTTCCGCCTTGCCTCTTCAGCTTGTTGGAAGCTTCTTTTCGGGAACGGCGTGGCTCTTCCAAGTTCCGACGCGATCCGTTCGATGACCTGCCATGGCCTCAGACCCCGGCACGCCGCCGCAGACTCACCACTTACGTCTGCCGCGATACTGGCTTCCAGGCCATGAAACCCTTGGCCCAGTGCAACGATGATGATTTCGGGGCTCGACACCTTCACTTACGTTATGGCCGATCCTCAGCCCTCCTTCTGGCTTCGCATAGTTTGTTGCCGCCCTATGCGCAGAACTCGGTTCTGGCGTGGTTAGTCTTTGACCAGGCTGGATTGTCCAGCTGAATCGCATCAGCTTACCTTGGCGCACTCATCGTTCAGCCTCCCTTCGGAATTGCGTCATGAATCCGAACCGATCATGTGGTATTCTGCGCCCCTCCAGCCCACAATTCAGGGGTTTTAACCGCCAAAACGCCTTGAGCCAATATTACCCATATGGCTCACGACATTTCCGCAACTCCCCCGCCTGTCGGAACCAACAACCCCGGCCTTCGCGGTGGTAGCACCCGCCTCCGCGCACCCGGCCGCCACCGGCGCCAAGGCAAGTTGTCTCCCTATCGCAAATTCATGGGCAAGAGGCCTGCCGTATCAAAATACCAGATGTCTCCCAGGCTGACCGTCCCATTGCTCGGATCGTAAAAGGGTTCCTCGCCGGGGATATAAGGCAGCAGATCCGGACCCACCGTCTGCAACGAATACAGGTAGGTCTTACGCGAATCGGGAATGTATTTTCTCCAATGCGGACCTTGGCCGTAGACGAATCTCCGCTTATGCAGTGGAGAAGACCCGCGATAAAACAGACTCGCCCAAGCAACGTGATGGGAATAATTATGAGGCGTTTGTTTTTTATACTGGTTGGTATTGAAATAATCGACAGGGACCGATGTGAGATAAGCTACCGGATGGGTCAACAGCCGACCAATGCCATGCTGCTCTCCAGAATAATCTTCCCAACGAAGATATTCCCCCGTTCCGGGGCTTCCCGTGTCGCCCAGAAAAGGCACGAAACTCCAGTCGATTTGATAAGCGTCGATCGCGATGACACAAGTGCGCAGGTCGGCAAGGGTTCGGGAAACTTTTGCCCTGGTCTGCGCTTCGAGGAAATTGGGCACGGCTATCGCGGCCAGGATCGCGATGATGGCGACCACGATAAGAAGTTCAATCAGCGTAAAACCAGCGGTTTTTCGCACTGATCATGCCCCCCTAATCTAGGCCAACTTTGCAACCGAAACGCACATTCACGTTATTGCCGAGGGGTGAGAGACGTCAAGAATAAAAGCAAGCTCAATCGACGAAATTCCCCCCTGGCCACCTTCCATCGAATATACCACGGGGCGCCGACTGGCTTATAGGGGTCGGTTTGGGCCAGACCCACGGCCCTCTCCAACAGAATCCTACTGTTGGACGGCACCTCTGACCCGACTCACCGGCGGACGGTCCATTTCGGCTTCCCGCCCGCACCACAGACCGTTTGCCGCGCCCAGGATCGATCTTCTCAGGCGTACCCGTGCCTAAACGTCAGCCCCGGCCCGCGCTCGGCGATTCTGGGGCCGCAGACGCGGTTTAGGCCACCTGTTCCGATGCCGACCGCCAGAATTGAAATAAAAAAATATGCGAGAACGGGGCCCTACCGCGTGTGCCCTCCCATGCCGTTTCGTGCGGAGGCGGCTGGTGATTCGCGAGAAACTTCTCCATATCTTCCCGCTCCTCATCGCGCAGTTCTGAGTCGAGGGGGTCCAATTCGCCCGCATGCTTGATCAGACACCGCTCCAGCGTATTTCTGAATTCCACGGGCCACCGCTCTACCTGCTTCGGCAGCAAGCCCCGCGCTTCCTTTAAGCTTAGATTTTGCCCCCGCCATTCGCGGAATATCGAAATCAGCGGATTCTTCTCACAGAACTCCCTGGCGCACTCCTCGCCCGACTGCTCAGGGACCGGCTCCCAGGTAGGGCCGCTTGCTTCCTTGGAGGAGTTGGGGCTTCGTCGCCGTTGACGGCTGGTCTTGGGGGTCTGACGTTTCGCAGCCACGATGTTCGCCTCCAGTTAGTGGATTGCGATTCCAGTGTGGGCGAAATGGGCATCTGCCCCACCACGCGCCGGGCGGTCGCCCACAGCCGCTCGCAACCCCAGAAGCATACCACACAGGCGCGACGGGTGAAACTGGAGCGGCAGTTGACCACGTTGGGTCACTTCGATCTGCCACCAAATCAGCCCGCCAGCGCCCCGGACGACATCGGCCCCAGGCCCATAGCTGCCTTCACCACGCCATCGTCACCCCGCGTCCGCCGTTGCCTCACCAAACGATGCCCAGCAGACCTCGGAGACGGGTTCTCTTGGTGCTCAGAACGCTCAGGAGCGGTGAAAGTGCCGACCCCCTAGTCTGGGACGGGTGAAGATGAGATCGTCGATCTGAGCGAGTACGGCCCTCTCCTCGGGGGGCTCAGGCCGAATTCGAGCTGAACGGGGAGGTCCTGGTGAGATTATCGGACCCTCTTGGAGCCGAGTTGATCGAGGATTTGTCGCCGGCGGGGCCAGCCTGCCCGGCGGCTTGGGCCCGTGCTGTCCACAGGCCCCGCCTTCGTAGGGCTCCGGACAGCAATGCGTGGAGGTCGTGGACGGTGACGAGGTGGTGGAGGAGGGTGCGGGCCTTGCTATGCGTCAAGCGGTTTCTGACGAAAAAATCGCCCCAAAGCTTAAGGCGAATGGCGACCAGAATTCACGTAAGCTCAATATATCTAGTGATCCACGTTTTTTGCGGGAGAATGCTCACCCGGGACGGCCTTTTTTTCTTCCTCCCCTACCCCGCGATCGCCCTGTCGTCTTGAGGGAATCGGCCCATATGGCCCAAGGCGGCAAACGGAACTGATGGCTCGCCAGAAACTCCTTGGCCTCGCGGATGATCCGGTTGATTTCACTTCGCTTCACGGGTGCCATTCGCCTCCGAAATAATGCTAAAAAAGGGCCCTCCTTGCAATCAGGAGGGCCCTTCAATCATCGTTCAAACATCCGCCGCGTGATTTGCTGCACGCTTGCGGAGGCCGGTTACTCGAGCGTGAATTCGCTCAACTCGGCCGGGATCATGTTGGGATTCTCGATCCACGCCAAGTAATCCACGTCGCATGTGCTGGTTTCCAGGACGGTGCCAGCCGCGCAGGTATGGAGCGACATTATCTCCTGATTCTTGACGTAAGGGGGGGAAGGTATTACATCCGCGGGATTGTTTGATGCATAATCATAGGACACCCCTGCCGGCGTGATATCGACCCAGCCTGCCATATTCGTGGCCTTCATCGACCCAGCGTGTTGCCATATTTCGAGGTCGCCGGCGGTGCCGATATTGAACATTACGGTAAACTGCTCGCCAGGCGTGTAGGTTCCGCCGGTATCCACGTCGTTGGTACCCACGCCGTCCCCAGTTCCATTCCAGAGGTCTGGATTGATTGAGGCGTCGTCCTGGGCCCAATAGATCGAGCCGCCCGCACACTTGAGGCCTTTACTGAAGGTGCCGGGGGGGTTGCTGAATCCAATGAACATACCGCCGCTTCCGTCGGCTGGCATCGTCAGGACGCTGATCACCGCGTAGGAGTTGCCAGCCACAATCGGAGTGGAGTTATTGCGGTTATCGATGTAGGTCTTCCAGGGGAAAGTATTGTCACCCATCTCCATCATGATAGAGCTGTCCCCGTCGTGTGAGATGCCGGTGCCGCTAGCAGATTTGTGCCAGTGTTCCCATTCGCCATCACCGTCTTCGCCCGGCGTCGCGCCGCCTCGGACGTATCCGACGTCCGTGCATGCACCCTCCGCGCCCGCGCAACCGCCTTCCCAGTAGCCCAGGGGCTGCCCGGCGTTAAAGTCATCCTCCAGAATGAAAGCCCCACCGCCGGCGGGGACCGGCTGCGCCGTGGCCATACTGCCCATGAACGCAAACACCATGAGCAAGGTTAGCACTTTTCTCATAATTAGATCATCCTCCCTTGAATGAGTCTATCGACAATCAGAATTGTGTCCATCCGCCCGGGGTTGGCCACCGCCACCGGCTGCTTCCGGTCGGCGTCGCGAATCCCGGTTTCCACGCATACTACTCCAGCGATGCATCTTGGGGTTCCAAGCTCAGCTCCAGCAGCTTCGCCTTCGCCAGGACCGTCATCGCGACTCTCGCACCACCCCCCCCTCGTTCATGCTCTGTTTCTGCTGTTCTCTTTGACACGAACCACCGCCATTCGCTCGCGGACATGTTCTTGGTGCCTCCAACCATGGCCACGAACCTTGCAAACGCGCTCCACGCTCTCGCGAGCGGAACAAGCCAGCCTTTCGAGCCTGATAATCGTCTCGCCTGAATCAAGGCGCGGACCTCCCCACCGAACGCCTGCATAAAGGCCTACCGCCTGTCAAGATGACGACAGCATAACCTGCCCGGTATCAAAGGGCCATCATCACCAAATGTCAAGCGGTTTTTGGCAAAACAATCGTCCCAAAGCTTGTTAAAATTGATGACCAGCATTCTCATAAGTTAAATAAAATCAGTGATCTATATTTTCACGAGATTGTTCGCCCGGAACCCCCTTTTTTTCTCCCCTACTCCCCGGATAATTTCAAAGTCGTGGTCCCCCTTTTACCAAGGCTACGGCGCGCCAGGGCGCATGGTTGAAGAACTCGATGCGTTCGGGGCAATAGGCTTTGGGATTCAGCCCGCGGGCCTAGGCACCGAACCGGCCCCTTCGTTTTTCTGGGCCGATAGTCTTTGGCTTCCCCACCACGCCAACGGGCCGAGTCCCAGGAACAGGGCCGCCAATGCGAGTCAGGGAGCGGCGTGAGAAGGGCGTTTCAGCGTTCGGCCTCCCCCGCCGCCTTCTTCGGAGCGTAGTTCTCGCAATCCGTGAACAGCATTTTGCAGCATGGGGCCGTCGTGTTCGGATCGTCGGGGACGGGGCGGGCCAGCAGTTTGTCCAGCGTCCAGCGTGAGAGGATGGAGACAGTCGCCTGATCGGTCTCTTTCATCGCCTGATGGAAATTGAACGCGTCGCCCTCGGCGTCCCACAGCCGGCAGCGATCCATGCGGTGTTCTTGTTTGAGATGCCCGATGCCCGGTTCGATCGCCGCTCGTCGTTTCATCCAGCGCCACAGCCGCGCGGCCAACTTGCCACGTCGCGGCCGGTCCACATGCACCTGGACTGGGCCTTCGAAGCCGTGACCGCGATAGCCGCGATCCACAAACGCATGTTGGGGCGCGCGCGCCAGGCGCTCGACCCGCGCCAGCGTCACGCCCAGCGTGTGGCCGTCATAAGGATTGCCCCGCATCGCCAACGCGCC
>CAUZJO010000130.1:0-13335 GCA_963580245.1 Candidatus Sumerlaeia bacterium
CACGGCCAACAGTTGTATATAACGCGACCCCGCGCAAAAACCTTTAAACGGAGTTGAGAAATCCTCTCGTCCCCGCCGTGAGAACCTCAACATGTCCCATTCTGGGCGAACAGGCGCGATACCCCCATGCCGACCCACGAGGGCTCAATCGCTGAGACGCATCACTTCTTTTTGCGGAGCGCGTCGATCGCCCGGAGCAGATCCCCGATGGCGGGGTCGGCGGTGATAGCCTCCAACGACCGGGCGGCTTTGCGGCGCCAGTTGGGGCGTTCGCGGTGGGTCCCGGGTACGTTCTGGGGCCGGGGCTCGAGCCACAGGTCCTCCAAGTTTACCAATACCACGGAGGCCTCGCCGCGGGCCAAGAACTTCAGGCACGCCGCCACGATCTGGGGTAGGACCTCGCCCTCGCCGACCATGCCGCGCTGGGCGAAATAATGGACCAGCGCCTCGCGCAGGCGGCGGCGCTCGTCGCGGATCGCCGGCGTGTCTTGCGGATTGATCAGCCCCATCTCGACCCGTTCGTCGATCTCCAGTCCCTCCCAAAAGGACGTGAACGTGGGCATGTCGTGCGTGTTGAGACTGGCAACCGAACCCGCCGGGACCTCATTGATGGGCCGCCCGCCGTCGGGCCCCACGCTGAACTGAATCACGTACATCCGGCCCAGCCCGCGCCGGGTCATGGTCTCGCGCACGTAAGGGGACACCGTCCCCAGGTCTTCGCCGACTAATCGTGTCCGATGCCGGTGGGATTCCAGGTTGAGGATCGCGTAGAGCTCCGGGGCGCGGGCACCGACATAGGCGCCTTCGGTCGCCGGCAGGCCGCGCGGGATCCAGTAGAGCCGGTGCAAGCTCATGATATGATCGATACGTAGAATGCTGCAATGCCGCATCAGTCTGCGCACCGACCGGATGAAATAACGATACCCCTCGCGCCGGATCGACTCGGGATGAAGCGGCGGGAAACCCCAATCCTGACCCAGCGAAAAAAAGGCGTCGGGCGGCGCGCCGCCGCTTACCCCCTCGGCGAACAGGTCCCGGTGTCGCCATGCGTCGTAGCCATCGGGATGCACGCCCAGCGGCAGGTCCAGATACAGGTGTTGGCGATTGACCCGCAGCCGCTCATCCAAGTCGTGAATCTGTTCGTGGGCCAGCCACTGGACGTAGAGATGATAGTCGCGGGCCTCTGGGCAGTAATCGTCGCGGGAAAGGACCCCCGAGCGCATCGGTTCGGGCCAGGCCGGCCACGGCGCCTCGCGCCTCTCGCAAGCGGCGCGGAAGGCCGCGTAATCGGCGGCGGCCGGGTGGGTCTTCCGATATCGCTCGAAGGCCACGCGCCGCAATTGCCGGGGATGTGAATAGAATTGCCGGGCCAGCGGCTCGAAAACCCGGTGGCGTAGCGCCATCTGCGCCTGGTAATCGATGAGCCGGTCGCTTTGAAATTGGGCGACCTCGGCCCGAAACGCTTCCGACCCAAGAACGGCCCGCGCCTCGGTACAGTCGGCCAGCTCCGGGATCGCCGCCGGATCGAGGTAGAACTCGTTCCAGAACAGCCGGCTGGCGGGGCCGTAGGGGCTCGGCTCGAACGGCCCGGGGCCGAGCAATGAAGCGAGCAGCGGCAGCGTCGCGAGCACGCCACCTCCCAGGCCCGCCGACCACTCGGCCAGGCCGCGCAGATCGCCCAGATGCCCGGCACCGAGATTGTCGGCCGAATCCAAGGCATAGAGCGGGAGGAACACGCCCCATTCACGGATCGAATCGCCGTCGGGCGGTGAGTAGGCCCTGGCCGGGGCCGCGATCACCAGAGCTTCGCCGGCCATTGCGCCGACCTCGACCCGCAGGCGATGGTAGCCCGCCGGGAGTTCCGCCGGCAGGGGCAGGGCCTTGACTTCGAACCGATCTTTGCCGAGCTCGGCGGCGGCCAGAGGCTCGAGCCCCGCAACGTCCACCCTCGCCTCGAGTTCGCGTCCGGATTCAAGCTTCAGCGTCCAAGAGGCTCGGCCGGCACCCAGACGCGCGGGGAGGCGCAATCCGACCTGCGCCGGCTGACCTACCCATGCCGTCACGACGGGATCGATCAGCTCGGCCCAGCGCGCCCGCCGCCATGTCTCGAGGGCTTGATCGGCCTCTTCGGGTATCTGGATCTCCACGCCCAGCGACCTCAGGATGGCCAACAGGGTCTCGGCGGATGCAAATCGCCGCCGCCCCGTCGCATCGATGAAACTCGGCTGCACACCGCACAGGCGGGCCAGCCGCCGAAGTTGGCCTTGTGATGACGCGCGCATGGCTAGACGTGGAATCCAGACTTCATGCAGATGAGCCCCGGAACACCCTCCGGTTGGCTTTGCATTAAGGGCCGCGGGGAGTCCTAAGGCAAGGATTGACTAGACGGACGGCGAGGCCCACGTCAACGCGGCTCCGTGAACGCAGGGCCCGCCAAAAGGCCAAAAACAAGACACGCCCCAGAATGGGGCGCATCGGCAGGGGGCTTAGGTTTGCAGAAATACGGACTGGGGGGATTGGGGGGGGGGTTAGTCTTTGACCGTATCCTGCTTCGCCATCTGCAAATCAATATCCTCGCAACCTTGCAAAACTTTGCGCACTAAACCGACCAAATATTCGCGCTGTTCGGCCAAGGCGCGATTAAAACGGCTGCGCAGGGCGTTGGCGTGCTTGGGCGAAATGCGGCGAAAAGCCTTGGCGTATTCCCGCTCCATCACGTCCAGATAGGGCAGGTCGACTTCATCGTCAAGCATTGAAAGTAGGCGACTTTTGGCGTCCTTGTCCAGTCTGCGAACCCGGTCCAGAAGGGCTTCGATGGCCTTCGTGTTTTTGGGCTTGTTGGGGATGCTCGGAGGGAATTCCATGGGGAATACCTATACCTTTCGTCACGGTTATAAAGACGCTAGTAAGCAAGAATGACAACGTCTGCGCAGATGCTTAAAGCAAATCTCCGGCCATTTTGGAAAACAATTTAAAACCCACCGAGATCGTGCGCATCCTGAGTTTGATCGCATCCGCATCACGACGGGAACGCTCGTGGGTTGGTCAATGACCGGCCTGCCGTTAAGGCAGAGGGATGCGAGCGATCGACCTAATTCACGATGAGGGACAATCAAGCCCGATGGCTCCCGCTCGCTCAACCGAAACTACCCAATCGGCGGCGGAGGTGAGCCGAGGGGCGGCCCGGAGAGCCCTGAATCAGTTTGACCAACACGCAAAGCCCCCGGATGGGAGCGATGGGAAACGGCGCGCGTCGATCCGGTTGCGTCCGTCCAACCCCGCGCGTCGCGCGATCAACAAGCTTGTCACGCCGGCGGAGTCCTCCCGACTGAAAGGATTACAGCCCGAAGGACCCAATGTGGGCTGTAAAATCTACCGGTTCCTCCCCTCCTAACCTCTTCGTCCGCCCGCCCGCCCACGCCTAACTCAAATGGATTGAACGGTCCATAGGCTTACCGCGCCCGCCGCTGCGCTTGGCTTGGCCCTTGCGGTGTATGGGGGCGAGAGAGGTGAGGGTGATGAACGACACAACAAATCCAAAAACCGGGGACCGACATGATCGGGACCTGATCCGTCAACTCGAAATCGAGATACTGAAGTTCTTCAGTAGCCAGCAGGATGCGGGCGCCTCGCTGCACCAGATCAGTTCGCTCTGCCTGCTGGCCGTATCGCGGACACGGTTGGAACAGGTCAAGCTGGCGCTGAGCCACTTGATCGAATGCGGGGTGCTCCGCACCTTCGGCGCAGGGGACTCAACTGTCTACATCCCCGCCGACCATGCGTTGATCAAGAGCCTGGTGGTAGATATCGAGAAACTGGACGAAGGGACCCGCTCGGCGGATTGAATGGCATCCGGGACGCATCCAGATCAAACCGCATGCCCCGCGAGCCGGCCGCCCGGCCGTCCTTACACCCCAAACTGTCGCAGGTGGAAATCGACGTGCCGGCCATGGACGATACTCCAGTAACTCAAGGGCAACGGACCGAAAAAGGGGTGCACGGTCCGCGTGCCCGGTCGATCTTCTTCCCACTCAGCAAAGTGGTCCATCGTGTCCAATAAGCCCTGGCGCTCCAGCTCGAAGTCCTGCAAGTCGTCGGGCAGAAATAGCGCAAAGCGCCTTGAGCTTGCCCTTGGGCCAGGGGACCGGCACTTGAAAGGCGTACCAGCGCGCCACCGAGCGGGTGAACCAGTTGCTGCGGTCCTCGACCGGGTACTCCTCGAGCGAGATCTCGAACATGCGGCGCAGGTGCGCGATCATCCGCGTGGCGTTCAACTCGCCCCAAAGCCCCTTCGAATCAGCACTCAGCTCCTGAATGCGTGCGTTATAGCGCGGCATGGTTTGACGATTGACGGGAATCGTGGGCATCGGATCAGATCTCGGTGATTTCAATCAGGATGATGGTTTAACTCCGCCGACCAGGCCGGCCGCCAACACGCCCACGTCGCCGCCCGAAGGCTCCTGGAACACGCGCAAATCGAATTCGGGCACGGTCGCCAAAATGTGATCGAAGATGTCGGCCTGGATATCCTCGTAATGGGCCCAGACCTGATCATTGCTGAACACGTAGATCTCGATCGGAAGCCCCTGGGGGCTGGAGGGCAACTGCCGCACCAGAAACGTCATCCCCTGATGGATCTTCGGATGGTTCTTCAGGTAGGCCACGACGTAGGCCCGGAAGGTGCCCACGTTGGTTAATCGCCGGCGGTTGACCAGATCGCTGTCGTCGACCTTGCGCGCCTCGTTGTATTCCTGAAGTTCCCGTTTCTTTTGGTCGATATACTCGGAAATGTAACGAATCGCGCGGAAGCGATCGAGCATCTCCTCGTCGCAAAAGCGGATCGTGTTCATATCGATCAGCAGCGCGCGCTTGATCCGCCGGCCCTCCGACTCCTGCATCCCGCGCCAGTTCTTGAAGCTCTTGGAGACCAGATCGTAGGACGGGATGGTGGAGATCGTCTTGTCCCAGTTTTGCACCTTGACCGTCGTCAGCGTGATGTCGACCACGTCCCCATCGGCGCCGTATTGCGGCAACTCGATCCAATCCCCCACGCGCACCATGTTGTTGGCGTTGAGCTGAATGCCGGCGACGAATCCCAGGATCGCATCCTTGAAAACGAGCAACAAAATGGCCGATATCCCCCCCAAAGCCGTAACCAGGCCCCAGGGCGACTTACGGAGGATCGTCGCCAGGATAAAGATGACGCCCAGGAGTTTGATGATGATCTTGACGGTTTGGACGTAACTGCGAATGGGGAAGCGTCCGGCGATCTCGAAGGTGCGATAGATGGTGTTCAGACCCGTGAGCAGGGCGTCGATCACGAGCAACAGAATCACGATCATGTAGACCTGCGCGGCGATGCGCGTAATGAGGATCATCGGGTCGATTCCGACAAACGCCACGCCGGCCATCACGTAAATGACCAACGCCGGAGCGACCTGCGCCGCGCGCGAGAACAGCTCCTCCTCGAGCAGAATGTCGTCCCATTTGGTTTTCGTGAGACGCACGAGACGGGTAATCAGCCTCAGCAGCACCCGCCGCGCGACGAGAAACGCCAGGTAGCTGAGCAGGATCGTTAACACCATGGCGGCCGAACGCAACGCCACCAGCGCCCAGGCCTCACTCAGGCCCTGCTCCATCAGCCAGGTCTTTGCGATCTCAATCATGGTCCCCTCCTCGGCGCCCGGAGGCGCGCGGGATTAGGCCGCCGATTATCGTTTCCCGCTCCGGCAAGGTCAACTATCCAACGAAGTCGTGGTTCATGATGGGTGCATCTCACGGATCCGGGGAACACACCTTCACCAGCCGGAGGCACAAGTCAATTCCGTCCTCGTGCCCGACCCCTTCAGGGAGCCAGAGAACTGATTGGTGATCCACGGACTTCTTTGGAGCCTCAATTCAAGTTCTGGGTGTAATAGCGGCCCCGGAAGAAGGTCTGGAAAATCTTCTGCACGAGTGGGTGGATGACCGGGTCGCCGGTGGTGTCGGGCACCAGGTTGCTCTGGGCCACGTAGGTGGAATGGGTCGCGCCGTGGACCAGAACGTGATACCAGGGCTGCTCGCGGGGCGGCTGCGACTGGTTGCCGTGATACCAGTCGTCGCCCGCCATGCAAACCAGGTCGCGCTCGTAGATCACGCCACGGTAATTGTAGCGTTTGTGATGGACGACCTGCCCGACCTGGAACGCGTAGTCTGACTGTTTATCCGGATGCCCCATCGAACCAAAAATGCCCCTTCAAAGTCCGATTCTCGTGCTCGTGCTCGTGCTCGTAAATCGTAATCGAGATAAGGGAACCTCCCTCCCAGGGGATCAAACTCGATCGGGCTCCCAGTACGGCTTGACTGATTCAATCACCGCATCGACATGCCGACGGCCCAGCCCCTGCGTGTCGTGGCTCTCCGTAAAGCGATACGTGGTCTGCCCGCCGCGAGCGCGCGCCACGATCCCCGTGATCACTTCGGCCAGCGCGTCCACATCGTACCCGCCTTCGAGCGCCATCGCAAGCCGCCTTTCGCACAGCCGCCCGGCCAGCGCGCGCAGCCTCTCGACCTGCTCGACCAGCCCCTCGCTGCTGAGCGTCATCGAGGCCAGCGGATCGCGATCATGCGCGTCCACGCCGACCGAAACCAGGACCATCGCCGGGCCGAACTGCTCGATCACGGGCTCGACGACGCGGTCGAACGCATCACGATAAGTGGCATCCCCCGAACCCGCCGGCAGGGGGATATTGACCGTGAACCCCTTCCCGGCCCTTCGCCGACCGTCCCGAGCCCGCCCGTCCCCGGGTAGTGCGGATACTGGTGTAACGAGATGAACAGGACCTGGTCGCTCTCGTGGAAGATGTCGTTGGTCCCATTGCCGTGGTGCACGTCGATGTCGACGATGGCGACGCGGCCCCTGCCCTGGGCGCCCAGCCGGGCCGCGGCAAGCGCGATGTTGCTGAGGTAACAGAACCCCATCGCGGCGCGGGCCGTGGCGTGGTGGCCCGGCGGCCTCACGAGCGCGAACGCCGGTTGCCGCTCGGCAAAGGCAAAGATCGGCGGCCAACACGACCCCGCCCGCGGCCAATTCGGCGATCTCGAACGTCTCCTCGCCCACGTAGGTGTCGGGGTCCCAGGCCCCCTCGCCGAAATTTTACAGTTGCTCGATGTAAGCCGCGTCGTGGACGCGTAGGAGATCCTCGCGGGCCACCGATTGCGGCTCGATGACCTTGTGCCAGTGGCCTTCGGCTTCAAGCCGCGCCAGCGTGGCCTCGAGCCGCTGGGGCCGTTCGGGGTGGAATCCGTGGCCTTGGCGATGGTCGATATAGCGGGGGTGGTAGATGAGTTTCACGATTCGTTCTTCTCGTACTCGTAAATCGTAATCGGATTTACTTCTAATCCCTCTTCAAAGCCGGCACCAACGACCAAGAGAATCGGCAATACAGAAACCGAATCCGCGCAACCGGAAATGATAACGGATCGAGGTGTGGTTTATCGATTACGAAAAACGAGCACGAGCACGAGAGGTCTGACCCGTGGGGGCTACGATTTACGCCTTCTTGTCGGGTGCCTTTTCGTCTCGCCAACCGAAGACGATCTTGGCCGACAGCCATCCCTCGTCGCCGTCGGCGTGGCGCACGCGCAGCCAGCCTTTCTTCTCATCGAGCACCTGGAAGATCACGCCCCGGGTGGCGGTGAAGGCAAGCTCCTGCTCGGTCCCAACGCCCTGACGGATGTTGCATTCGTCCAGCTTGGTGATGACGTAATGAGGCTCGTGCTTGATCAGGTTGGGATGCACCCAGCCCCGGTCGCCGTCGAAGTCCATGACCTTGAGCCAACCGTTGCGCGCGACGTCGAGGACATACATCGGGAAGTACTTGCCGTAATTCATGATGCGGGCGTACTCGGTGCCCGGGCCGCGACGCACGTTGACCTTGGTATGATCGACCCAGACGAACCCGGTCCGGGTCAGGTAACGGCTCAGGACCCAACCCTTCTTGTTTTTGACCTGGACCCTGGTCCAATCCTTCCCCTTGCGCTCGAGCACGCGAACGGGTTGATAGGTGATCAGAGACATCACTGCCTTGCTCTTGACCGAGGGTTTAGCGCGCAGCGTCAGCGTGTTGGCCTTGACCAGCACCTTTCCCTGGGCCGATACGAGGGACGGGGCAACGAGGAACACAAGGAGCGTGAAAACGAAGATGCGCGATTTCATCAGCGGCGCCTCCAAGAACGGGAAGTTTGAGCAAGGGTGCCGGTCGCGCGAGGCTTGGGCCGCAAGCCGACCACGCGCAACATCCCCGACTACTGGCCGTAAATCTTAGCAAGAGCCGGGTCAAAAATCCGCTTTTTTCGACTGTCGTCGGGGATGAAACCGATCAGTTTTCGGTGAGGATGTGGATATATCGGCGGTCGTGGCCGCGGGTGTACTGGACGAGCCCGCCGATTTTGGCGAAGAGCGTATAATCTCGGCCCTGACCCACGTTTTGGCCGGGCCAGAACTTGTTGCCGCACTGGCGCACCAGGATCGAGCCTCCGCTGACTTGCTGGCCGCCGAAGGCCTTACAACCGCGATACTGAGCATTGCTGTCGCGCCCGTTGCGGGTCGAGCCGCCCCCCTTCTTGTGAGCCATCGTCGTTTACTCCTGGTCGGGTTTGGTGTTTTCGGGTCCCGCATCGCCGCCGCCAGCCTGATCATCAGGGGCCTCGGCGGCCGCCGGTTCCTGGGCCGCGGCCTCGGCCTCGGCGGCGGGCGACTCAGCCGGCGATGCCTCGGCGATGGGGGTTTCGTCCACCGCAGTCTCGTCAACGGCGGCTTGCTCGGCCCCGGGCACGGCCGTGATCAATAACTCCGTGAACCCCTGGCGGTGCCCCTGACGGCAGTTGTAGGCCTTGCGCCGCTTGAACTTCCATAGGCGTATCTTCCGCCCCCTGCCGTGGCGCATGACCGTGGCTTTGACGGCCTGACCGGCCAGCTCCCCGGCCTCCAGCTTGATATCGCCGCCCGCGCCGAACGCCAAAACGTCGCCAAGCTCCAACTGCGAGCCGACCTCGGCCTCGATCTTCTCGACCCGCAGCCGGTCGCCCTGGCTGACGCGATACTGTTTGCCACCGGTGCGAATCACGGCATATGACATCATCAAAAGCCCTCAAATTCAGTTTAAAGCAGGGCTGGAGCACCCTCGCGCACACACCCATCATTCCTCTCGGGAGGGTGCAAAGCAAAGATTTGTAGCACCTATGCCCGCCGGCATCAAGCGAAATCGACCGGGCGGCCTGGGCCTTCGGGGTGTGATTCAAGAATGGGACTACGGACGGTGCCGGGACTGGGAGGGAGGCAAAATCGACGCCTCCACAAACGCTTCAAACACCAGCAAGCGTGTCGTTTTTCGGGATCGGCTCTCGGCTCCCGTCCTCGTCCCTCGTCCTCGGATTTTTTTTGAATTCGATCAGGTGTTCCCAGGGCGATGGCCTTTCTTTCGATTGAAGAATTCGAGGACGAGGGACGAGGACGGGAGTCGAGAGCCGATCAATTTGGAGCACGGGAACCCCTCATTGATACGGCGTATCATCTCAAAACCGAATCCACCGGGCAGGCCCCGTGGCCGCTCAACCCGCCCCCGCGCCACACGTGAACCGGACCGCGTTCTCGAAAATCCGCATCCCCATCGGCTCGGGCGGCGGCAGGCCCAGGGCGCGGCGGCGGGGGGCGTCGGGGTGGAGTTCGGGGAAGATGAACGCCTCGGGGTGGGGCATCGTGCCGAAAATGCGCCCCGTCGGGTCGCAGATCCCCGCGATCGCCTCGAGCGACCCGTTGGGGTTGGCCGGGAAATCCATGGTCGGCTCGCCCGTTTCGTCGGCATATTGGTAGACCACCTGACCCCGCGCCCGCAGCCGCTCCAGGACGGCCGGCTCGCGCGCCATGAACATGCCCTCGCCGTGCCGGATCGGCAGGTCCAGCCGCTCCAGCCCCCGCGTGAAGACGCACGGCGAATCGGGATTGACGCGCAGGCTCACCCAATCGTCGCGGAAGACCCCCGAATCGTTGTGGGTGAGCGTGACCTGCTGCTCAATCCCGCGGCTGAACGGCTCGAATCCCGGCAACAGCCCCAGCTTGCACAGTACCTGGAACCCATTGCAAATCCCGATGACCAGCCCGCCCCCCGCGACGAAACCCGCCAGCTCGTCGGCCAGCCCATGGCGCAGCCGGATCGCCAGCGCCCGCCCCGCCGCGATGTGGTCGCCGAACGAGAACCCGCCGATCACGGCCAGGAGCTGATAATCGGCCAACCGGCCCGGCTCGGCCAGCAGATCGCTCAGGTGCACCCGCTCGGCCCGCGCCCCCGCCCGCTCCAGCGCCACCGCCGTCTCCGCCTCGCAATTGAGACCAAACCCGGTCAGGACCAGGGCCCGGGGGCGGGGGCGGGGCTCAACTTTGGTGTCCATTGGAATACCCGCGTCGATGTCCATGGAAGTCTCAGGGGCCGCGAGGGAGGATGACTGGATTATAGACATGCGGAAACGAGTTCGCGACATCTCCTGCCCTTGATCTTGTTATGGTCGATGCTGACGTGTCGCCGCCTGGCCGATTTTCGAGTCTCCATGCTCTCGTACGCCTTCACGAAAACCGAGGGACCGACGTCCTTTTGGGCAAGGATGTGTAGCCTGATGTCCTTTTCGGTGGGCCAGTTCAGGTCAATCGGTTCAGCACCATCCCGTTCACATTTGGTCAGCTCCTCGATGGAGATGGCGAACTTGTTGGCGAATTGATGTAACGTCATTTCGAAGTGCAAACGGACAAACTTCAGTTCTCCCCCGGTCAAGCGGGCGGGCTTGATCGCCAGCATAAGCACGAGGACTTCTTCCACGTCGTTGTAATTAATATCGGGCGTCCACGCCCCATGAATCCGCACCATGGGAACGTTCTCAAAACGAACCGGAAAACCGAATGCCCGGTCAAGATAGTGAGCCGCGATCTTTTTGTCCGTCTTCACCTTCTTAAACTCCATTGCCCTAACGTTCCAACTGTACCGCGGTTACAATCAACATGTTTTCCCCTGAGAAGGAGATGATGATTCTCAGGATTTTGTCGCCGTCCCTCGTCGCTCCGCGTATGCCGTAACACCAGGCCTGATATTCTTCGCGAAACTCGTCCCGCGCCGGTTCCCGGCGTCCGTTAAGGAGTACATATCTTATCTCTTGTAGAGAAATGGATCTCTCATTCTGGCGCAATCTAGAGTGGTAAGTGGAACGGTAACGCCCTGACGCAAGGTGCTGGGCAACGACATCCGGGAGGTCTTCGGTTTTGGGTGGGTTTTTCTTCTTCCGCCCCATTCAAAGCTTTTCCCACCCACGTTGGGCTCCATCGATCAACCACTCCAACCCATTATCCAGAACAAATCGTGCAGCGTCAACTTCAGGGATCATCAACACTTGGGCTTCAGCTCCACGCCTTGGCAATCCTACGCCAAACGGTTAGGATAGGCACAAGAGGGGCCATAAACTCATGGAGCATCACATTTCAGAGGACAAAACGGGTCCTTGCCCCATTCCTCGCGAGGTCTTCGAGAGCCCCTTGGTTCAGGCGGCCGAGGCAACGGTTCAGACTTTACGGTCCGCCGGCCACGAGGCCGCCTTCGTCGGCGGTTTCGTGCGCAACGCGTTGCTGGGCAAGCCGATGGACGACGTGGACATCGCCACCTCGGCCACGCCCGATGAGGTCGCCGGGCTGTTCAAGGCCACGAAGTCGGTCGGGGCGCATTTCGGCGTGATGCTCGTGCAGCGCGAGGGGTTTACGTTTGAGGTGGCGACCTACCGCGCCGAGGGTAGCTACGTCGATCACCGCCACCCCTCCGAGGTGCGCCACGGGACGTTCGAGGAGGATTGGCGGCGGCGTGACTTCACGATCAACGCGATGTATTACGACCCCGGTACCCGCCGCGTGCTCGACCCCACCGGCGGCCTGGTCGATCTGGAGGCGCGGCGGCTGAGGACCGTCGGCGAGCCTGGCCTGCGTTTCGAGGAGGACGCCCTGCGTCTACTACGGGCGGTCCGGTTCGCGGCGCGCTTCGAGTTCGAGATCGAGCCGGCCACCGCCGAGGCCGCCCGCCGCCATGCCTTGACGCTCGCGGCCATCAGCGTCGAGCGCATCGCCGAGGAACTGATCGCGATCCTGACCGGCCCCCATCCCGGGCGGGCCATGCACTTGATGGCCGACCTGGCGCTGTGGCCGCACGCCATCCCCGAGATCGAACCGATGCGCGGCTGCCCCCAGCCCCCCGAGTTTCACCCCGAGGGCGACGTCTTTGTCCACACCGCGATGGTCCTCGACGGGCTCGAGGAGCCCTGGGGCAGCCCCCCGACGCCCGCGCTGGCCCTGGCCGCCCTGCTGCACGACGTCGGCAAACCGCCCACGATCATCAGCGACGACCGCATCCGCTTCCCCGAACATCAAAACGTGGGGGCCGAGATGGCCGTCGCCATCTGCCGCCGCCTGCGCCTGCCGACCCGCCTGATCGAGCAGGTCCACGAACTGGTCGCCGATCACATGCGTTTCATGGACGCGCACCGGATGAAACGCTCGACGTTGCGCCGCTTTCTGGGCCGCGAGGATTTCGCGCTGCACCTGGCCCTGCATCACGCCGACTGCCTCGCCAGCCACGGCAAGCTCGACAATTACCACTACTGCATCGAGCAGATCGAAAGCCTGAAACAAGAAGACGCCCAGGCCGCCCTTCTGCCGCCTCCCCTGCTCAACGGCCACGACCTGCTCGCCCTGGGCCTGGCGCCGGGGCCCCGGATCGGTCGCCTGCTCGAAGCCGTCCGCGACGAGCAACTCGAGGGCTGGCTGGCCTCGAAGGAGGCGGCGCTGGCGTGGGTGCGCGAGAAGCTGTGAGACGGTTTCGCCCTCTTTATGATCGCCGCGGCGCTGATCACCGAACCTCGGGACGGGGGTCCGCGCGGGCGCCGTCGGAATCAGTCGTCGATTCTTCCCCGAGCGGGCGGCCTGGGTGAATGCTCTCGCGAATGAGCCTCTCCAAGTCCGCCAAACGATTCTCCAGCGCCTCAATCCGCGCATCCCTGTGCTCTATTTCAGCCTTCATCACATCATAAAGCCCCTGGATCGCGGCGAGGGCCACCCCGTCGGCGTCGAGCGTGCCGATGTGGCGCTCGCTCGCCCCAAGGCCGAACGTTGCCATGAAGTCCTGCGCCATCGGGCCGATATGGCTAACCCATTTTCCGCAGTACTTGCTTCAGTCGGGTGATTTTTCGGGTGATCGCACGATACGGAGGATTGATTTTGTTCAAATCCGTCTCTGACATGCCCATGTAGTGCAGACCACCCCCTTGCCA
>CAUZJO010000131.1:0-13079 GCA_963580245.1 Candidatus Sumerlaeia bacterium
CGGTTGGGCTTGACTGATCAGGGCGGGGAAAGCACAATGGTCTTGGCCGGTGAAACGGAAGCGAGCTCTGATGGGGAGCAACTCGTCAGGGATAACCGGCCGGAGGTTCGACGCAATATCGAGCGGGGGACAGCTGAACCAGGCTGTCCCCTCATCCATGAGGATATTGCAGAGATCCTTCCCATGCCTTAAAAAAACCCATTCATCCCCAGCCGGGGATGGTAGCTAACTCGCAAACGGCAATTGTCCAATTCACGGTGAACTAGTACAGGTTCTCCATACTTCCATCTTCGGGGCCGGCGCTAACGGTTGGAGAAACGTAGATATCGGCGGCCTGGACTGGATGCAGCATGAAAAGTGCTTGCATGAAACCGACGGCCGCCAGACACGACCCGACTCTTGCGCCACATCGGTTTGAGCGAGCGGGCAAATAATTTGAACGCGCCATGATGACTATCCACACACCGCTCCCGGTCCGCTTTTGCGAGCGGGCCGACAACTGCCATTCGGTTCCGGCTTGATCATTCGCTTAGCACCCGCCAAGATACTCTAATCGAAGTGCCGCGCCGCGCGGAAGGTCGAAATAAACGCCAAGTGTCCATCGATTCATGAATGACGAGTACGAAAGCCCCCCGAGCGAAACCCAGACGCCCCAAACGAACGGGGCGGTGACGGCCGAAGCCGCGAGCGACGAAATCCTGCTCGAAGTCGAGGACCTGCGGACCCACTTTATCACGCGCGAGGTCACCCGGCAGGCGGTCGATGGGGTGAGTTTCCGGATCCATCGCGGACGGACGCTGGGGATGGTGGGGGAGAGCGGGTGTGGAAAATCGGTGACCTCGTTGTCGATCCTGCGGTTGGTCCCCTCGCCGCCGGGACGGATCGTGGGGGGGCGGATCGTGTTTAAGGGGCGCGACCTGCTCGGGCTCAGCGAGCGCGAGATGCGGGTGGTGCGCGGCAACCAGATTTCGATGATCTTCCAGGAGCCGATGACCTCGCTCAACCCGGTCTTCACCATCGGCTCGCAGGTGGCCGAGGTCTTTCGGGTCCATCGCGGGATGTCGCGCCGCGAGGCGATGGGCGAGGCCGTGGGGATGCTCGACCGCGTGCGCATCCCCGACGCCGCCCACCGCGCGCGCGAGTATCCGCATCAGATGAGCGGCGGGATGCGCCAGCGCGTGATGATCGCCATGGCACTGGCCTGCAACCCCGACCTGCTGATCGCCGACGAGCCGACCACCGCGCTCGACGTGACCGTCCAGGCCCAGATCCTGAACCTGATGGATGAGCTGCAGGCGCAGTATCACTCCTCGATCCTGATGATCACGCACGACCTAGGGGTGATCGCCGAGACCAGCGACGACGTGGCGATCATGTACGCCGGGCAGATCGTCGAGTTCGCGCCGAGCGAGCGCCTGTTCGAGGCCCCGCGCCACCCTTACACCCAGGGCCTGATGCGATCGGTGCCGCGCATCGAATGGATCCAGGCGGGCCAGAGGATCGAGCCGATCGGCGGCAACGTTCCCGACCCGGCCCATTTCCCCAGCGGCTGTCGCTTCCACCCGCGCTGCCCGTTCGCCGCGGACCGCTGCGTCGCCGAGGCCCCCGCGCTCGAAGAGGCCGAGCCCGGCCGGACGGTCTGCTGCCACCGCTGGCGCGAGATTGCCGAAGACCCCAAAGCCGCCCAGGCCGGCGCCGGGACGGCAAAATAACGGTGAAACCTGAATTTGATTGATGATGCCTAGAGATTGATCGGCGACGGGGCAGGGTGTTGAAGGAAGACACCTCCTCCCCATCGCGAAAGGTACGAGTCGCCATGCCCTCCGCCACCCCCTGCATCGCATTGCTCACCGATTTTGGCGACCAGGACTGGTTTGTGGCCGCGATGAAGGGGGAGATTCTGAAGCGCCTGCCCCAGGCGAACGTCATCGATATCAGCCACGGGCTGCCGGCGCACCAGATTGAGCCGGCCAGCTTCATGGTGTGCTGCGTGCTCGGGGCCATGCCCGAGGGGACGGTTTTTTGCTGCGTGGTCGACCCCGAGGTTGGCAGCCGGCGTCGTTCACTGTGCGGGCGCGTCGGGCGCTGGTTTTTCTCGGGACCGGATAACGGGTTGGTCTCCTCGCTGATCGACGTGGTCGGCGAGGATTTCGAGCTGCATGAAATCGAGAACCCCGCTTTTCGCAACGAACGGATTAGTCCGACGTTTCACGGTCGGGACCTGTTCGCCCCCGCCGCCGCCGCGTTGGCCTCGGGGCGCGGGCCCGCCGAGGCCGGGCCCGCGGTGAATGAGCCCGTGCGCCTCCCACCCTGCGAGCCCGCGGCGACCGATTCGGGGATCGTGGCGCGCGTGATGCTGGTCGACCGGTTCGGCAACCTCGTGACCAACGTGTGGGAGGAGTCCTATCACGATCGGCTGCTTCCCGATCGGTTCGTCATTCGGGTCGGGTCGATGCGCCTGTATAACCTCAGCGAGACGTTCAGCCAGGTCCGCGAGGTCGAGGCACTGGCCTACTGGGGATCGGCGGGCACGCTGGAGCTGGCGGTCAATCTCGGCTCGGCGGCCCAGACCACCGGGCTGGGGATCGGCGACCAGGTTTTCGTAGACTGGCTCGATGGGAAGTTGGGGGTCCCTTAGAGCCTAAGGATAGATCTCCCAATCTTGGGCGGCGTTGGGGGGCGGAAGGGTCAAGAACAGCCCGTTGCTCTCGAAGTCCTAGTTTCGCAGCGAGACCCTGTCCCCGCCCCTCAGGTCATCAGGGAGTCGCAGTTCGATCTCGCGAGGGCTCTAAGCCATAATCATATCCAGAAGCGCCGGGCCGAAGAAGATTTGGCTGTCACCTTGAGTCGGGCCGAAGTTGTAACCGCGGATCGCAATCACGTCGCCGGGGTTGGCGAAGAAGTTGATCGTGTCGGTGGTGACGCCGGACCCCTGGATGCTCGAGAGCACGGTTTCGGTCACGGCCCCGCCGAAGGGACGGACCAGGTCGTCTGAGCTCATGACGAAGTCAGGGCCAAGCGACACGACGGTGTAGACATCAAACAAGTCCCCGTAAAACTTCTGGGTCACGGCGCCCGGATCGCCGCGAACCAAGCCTGGCGACATAAAGAACAAGTAAGGCGTTCCCCAAGGGTCGAGCGGCGAACCGATGTCATAAAGGCCCGGTTCGGTCTGCGTGTTCGGACGCTGGTAACTGGCGTAGGGACCGTCCCATTTGTTGAAGCCCACAAGCAGGTCGCGGCGCTCGGGTTGGAACAAGCCCCTGGTGGGCCGGATCACGTAGGTGCCCCCTTCATGGCTGAGGTAGTCATAATGTGGATTGCCCGGGGACACTCCGTGGTCGTTGAGGGTCTCCAGCGAGACGTAGAAGCTGGTCGTGACGGCGCAGATATCGAGCACGGTGGCCAAGTTGGCCATCGATGCCTTGGCCCGCGTCTTGCGTTTTTCGTCGGCCTCATCGGGCTGGGCCGCCCCGGTGAACCCGGCCAGGCCAACGAGGAGGATCAGCGTGAGTTTGGGTTTGAAAGACCGGTTCATCGGGCACGACATCCTAGCAAGCCCGTCCTCCAAGATATTCGCCCCATCCCCACCAGTATAAACGAGCGGGCGGTCCGTGTCAGACTTTATCGGGGAGGGGTGCGCCCGGCGCGGTGTCTTCGCGGAAAAATGGGTTGAAATTCAGCGGGCGAATCGGTCTACTGATATCGAGCATGGCCAGGGTTGCCAGACTGCGTAAGTAAACCGAGTTTGTCCTTCTTGTCTGCTGAACCAGGAAGGCGTGGATGCATCATGACTGATACCGAGACGCCCAGCCCGCCGAAAAACAAAATCGAGCAGGCCCGTGACAAACTGACTCGCCTGAGCGGCGAAATCGAGACGGCGCGGGAACATGACCAAGCCGTCCGACATCGCCATGCGGGAACTCCGATCGCGCGTCGCAAGCGCAAGACTCTGATCCTCTCGGTCGTGCTGGGGGTCTTGATCGCGGGCGTCGCGGTCAAGCTCTACCGGGATTACCGGTATTATCATCCCACTCCCGAGATCCGAGCGGGCGATGCGGAGGGGCTTGGCGGGGGGCCAATCCTGCCGCCCAACCTACGCGATAGAATGCCGGACCAGATGGCGCCGAGCGAGGCGCTAGGCCCCTCCGATTGGGCCTGAATTCGCAGTTCCGCGATCAGCAGCCGGTGGTCCGAAGCGATGCGGGCCAGGTCGGTATCGACCACCTCCACTTTGACAACCTCGAATTGCGAGCTGACGAAGATGTGATCGATGCGGCCCAGCGGGTAGCACCCGAACCAGGTCTTTGCGGGCTGATGGTTGTCCTTCTCGATCTGGGCGTCGCGCAAGCGCTGGCGCATCCGCCGGCAAACGGGCGATCCGGGTAGGGCGTTGAAGTCCCCGCACACGGTGACGGGGCCGCGACAGTCGGGATGGCCCAGCCAATCTTCAGCGAGCAACGCGCAGGCTTGGGCCAGTTGTTCGCGCGGGACCAACCCCAGGTGCGTGTTCATGATCTGGAGGGGTCCGGCGTCCGCTTCGATGGTGACCCACAGGGCCCCGCGCGGTTCGAGCCGCGGCCAGTTGGGCAGGCCGGGCAACGTTCCGATGCGCGCCAAACGCATCGGGAACCGACTCATAACCGCATCGCCGTATAGTTCCTCTTCGATCCGCAGCACCGGGTGGAAATGGTGGTCCATTTTGAGAGACTGGGCGATCAGATGGGCTTGGTCGTCGCCTCCGGTGCGCGCGCGGCCCATGTCCAGCTCCTGGAGGCAGACGATGTCGGGTTCGCACTGTGAGATCACCCGCGCGATGCGCCGGGTCGAAAGCTTGCCGTCCATCCCGATGCAACTGTGCACGTTGTAGGTCAAGACGCGGATCGTCTCAGTGGCGGTCGGCGAGCGGCCAGCCTCGGCCTCGATGTGTTGGGGCTGGCGCCGGCCCATCAGGGTGAGCGCGGCTTCCCTCAGATCCAGGGGGCGCAGATACTTCTTATCCGGCTGAGGCAGAGGAGTATCGACCGGTAGGAGCGCGAAGGCCCCCGTCTCGTCGGGACCCGGACCGGCGTGGGAGCCGTTCTCGATCGGAAAGGTGTCAGGTTTGCCTTGGAGGCGCCAGCCGCTAATGACGAACTCGCCCGAATCGGGGTGATGGCACAGGTCGATGGTGTCGCGCGTGACCTCGGCCAGGAACGGGTGGTCCGCACCAAACACGTCGCCCGCCTGGGCCGGTAAAGCAAACTCCCCCTCCCCGGTCCACGCTCGAGCTTCGTCCGGCCCTTCGGCGCTCAGAACCAAGGGGACATGAGCGGACTCGGCGAGCGCCCGCGCCAGACGGCTGCGTTGATCACGATCGAGCGGCCACTGGGGGTAGACGTGACCGACCGGACCCATGGCGGCGACGATCGGACTGGCGTCTTCCTGCTTTGCCGGCCCGGCGTTCGAGAAAGGGACCAGCCAGTTGAGGAGACTCGATCCCAGCAGGCAGATGCGTTGGCTTTGGATGCTGCGCAGGTCGGCTTGCTGATCAACGCCGACGGGGCCCGCTTCGTCGAACACGTTGGCGACGGCTGCTTGGACCGTCAGGCCGTTTTCTTTTGGGTAGGGGAGCGTTTCCTCCTGACCGTGATCGGCGTAAACCCACAGGTCATAGTCGCGGTAGGCCGAGCGTTGAGCGGCGCGCCAGATCTTGCGGATCGCCCCGTCGATGCCCTTCAACACCCAATGGGCAAACCGGGAGGAGGGACCCCGACGGTGCGCCTGCTCGTCATAGCCCAACAGGTTCAGGTGAATGACCGGCAAGCCGCGGGCCACGTCCATGCGCGCGCCGATCGTCACCAGTTTGCGCAACAAGATGCAAATCCCCACGCGGGTGGGAACGAACTTGAGTTCCTTCCAGAGATCGAAGCCCGAAATGATCCCGCGAAAGAAATCGACGACGGCCAGCCCCATCTCGATCACCAGCAGGGCGGCGATGCGGAAAAGAGCGTGCAGGTTGAACAGGAGCATGATGAAGAGGCCGGTGGGGTTGGTCTTGCGCATCAGGTCGCTCAGACCCAGTGTCGACATACAGAAATGGGCCTCCTGGGCGCCGCCCGTATAGATGTCGCAATAGGCGCTGCCCCCGGCCAGCAACGGCTCCCCCTTGCCCTCGATGCGCCGCTCGATTTCCTTCGCGTCCTCGACTTCAAACAACCGGAAGACGCGCCCGCAGCGGGCGTCGCGATAACTGAAGGCAGGCACGGCGCCCTTGACGCCGTAGAATAGCTCGGCCTGGACGGCCGGGGTGCTTCGAGGGCATCCCGGAGTAGTGGGTGTGGAGCCGATAGCGTTGCTTATCGAGCAGGCTTTTCAGGAACGGCAGATGCCCCGCGGCAAGGGCGCGTTCCAGCTCCTTGCGCGACAGGCCGTCGATCTGGACCATCACCAGACCCGGACGCGCCGATTTGTCGCCGGGCCGAGGCAGGCGGAAGAGCCGGACCATCCACTCGCGCTGGCTCAGGCGCCGCCTCACGCGCGTATGATGATCTCGATTTGATGGAACATATCAGGGCTGAGTGCTGATCTGGGGCGAGTGGAGGGCGGCGGCGGCGGCCCCGGCGATGTTCGCGACCAATTCCCATTCGGTCTTAACCTGTTCGAGCAGGGCCCCCCACGGGGCGGGGTCGATGGGTCGCTCCAGTGCCTCTTCCCGGCACATCCGATCATAAACATCGAGCAACTGCTCGGTGCTGCGCTGAATCGAGAATCGGCCGGCGGTCCGGCGGGCCGCTTGTTTAATCCGGTCCCTTTGCGTCGGCGATAGAGAAGCCAGCGACGCGAGGGCGTCCGCGAAAGCTTGGGGGTCTTCCTCGCGAAGCAAGCGGCCGTTGACGCCGTCCTCGACCACGTCCGCGGCGCCGGGGGCGTCGAGTGCCACCACGGGCCCGCCCGCCGCCATTGCCTCGATCAGCACGATCCCCTGGGTCTCGCTCTTCGAGGCGAACGCAAAGATGTCCATCGCATGGCACGCGTCGACCAGCTCCTTCCTATCCAGGGTCCCGATCATGTGGAGCCGCCGATCGAGACCTTGGCGCTCGAAAATGGTTCGCAATTCCTCTTTGGCGGCGCCGACGCCGATGACCATAAAATCGGCCCGCGGCTAGTCGCTCAGGAACGCGGCGACCGCGCGGGCCAAGAAATCCAGGTTCTTTTCGGGCGCGAGCCGTCCCAAGTGGCTCACCACCAGCCTGTCATCACCAATCTGATGACGGGCGCGAAAACCGCGCCGGTCGCCTCGGGCAAACATTTTCACCTCCACGCCGGTTGGGACCACCTCGATGGGGGTGCGGACCCCGCGTTGCTTGAGCACGTCGGCCACGCTGCGGCTGGGTGCGATCACGAGGTCGCTCAGGTTTCCGTAACCCGTTTACAGTTCAATTACAAATTGTTTGAGTTTCGGTGAGTCGCCTGGGACGTAATGGGTGTACTGTTCATACATCGTGTGGTGCGTGAAAATCAGGGGGACGTAATACTGATTGGCGATGCGAAGCGCCGTGTCGCCCAACAGAAAGGGGTGATGGGAATGAACGACGTCGGGGCGGAAGGCTTCGAGGTGGGCGGCCAAGTAGCGCGGGATCGGGAGAACGACGGAAAAATCGCTCCCATTGAAATGCCGAATTGCGGGAATGCGAATGACGTCGCGCTCGTGCGCCGGCATACCGTCGAAGACCGGCGCGGCCACCACCACCCGATGACCCAAACGCCGAAACGCTTCGGTAAACGAACTGACCGACCGGGCCACACCTCCCCACGTGCGGGGTGAAGGTGTTGGTCATCATCAAGATGTTCATACGCCTCACCCAAGGCGGACTCTAACATTCACTCCGGGTTGGCGCAATCAGTCCATGCCCAGCATCTGGTTCTCGCCGTCGCGCACCAGTTTGTGACACTGCACGCAACTGACCACCATCTGGGTCACGCCAAGGGTCGCGGCGTCGAGGTTTTCCTCCTTGGCCTGTTTCTGAATTTTATCGACGGCCCAGTGGAACTCCGTGCTGAAGCGGCGGTATTCGGGGGAATTGCGCTTGGCCCATTGCGTATTCAGGTTGAGGTCCTTGAGCTTCTCGCAGTCCTTCTGGATCTGCCCGAAGTCCTCGAGGACCAAGCCCTTCAGGACGTTCTGAGCGAGATCCAGTTTCTCGTGCATGATCGAGCCCAAGTCCTTCTCGACTTCGACGTCCGCGATCGCGCGCGCCGCCATGATTGCCCCGGCCGTAAGGAGAATGATCCCGGCAACGGCTATGGAACCCTTGATGCGCATCATTTTGATTCTATTCCTTTATAAAGTGTCGCGCCGGTCTTGAAACATCATTGCCGCTCCTCGGGAGGCCTCAAGGATGGACGAATTCGTGCTCGGGATGGCGGATGGTGAGCACGGGGCAAGGGGCCTTGCGCACGACCCGCTCGGCGGTGCTGCCGAGCAGCATATGCTTGATCGCCCCCCACCCATGGGTGGCCATAATGATCAAATCCACGTTCAACCGGCTGGCGGCATCCACGATATTGACGAACGGCGAGCCGATCTCGGTCAAGCTCTCCGCATCCACCCCCGCATCCTGAAAAATCTTAAGCAGCTCTTCCAGACGCTTTTGCGCGGGCTCCTCCAGGCCGTTGTAAAGGTCCTGGAGATCGACCGAGAACGCGAAGCTGGCCGGGTAGAGCTCGGTCGGCACCACGTGCATCAGCGTCACCTTGGCCTCGAAGGTCTTGGCCATGTCGATCGCGTAGGGGCGCGCGTGACTGCAATAATCCGAAAAATTGGTGGGATAGAGAATCCGCTCAATCTTGATCATTATTCCGACTCCGATAGGGATTGCAGATAGGCCACGAGGTCGGCCAGTTGCCGGACCGTGATGACGTTGCCGTAATCGTCCATGCGCGAGAGCGTGCCGTCGATGGTCACGTTTTCGTAGTCCTCCTCGACCACCCGCGTGACCTCTCGCGGGATGGTGTCATAGTTATAGAACTTCACCGTCTTGAGGTTCTTCGCGATCTCGTGCGAGGGGTAGATGATCGATTCGGCCACCTTGTGGCGCGGCTTCTTGGCCAGTTTGGGCCCCAGCGCCACGGGTACCGCGGGATCGGCCGTGGCCGCGGGGAACTTCTCACCGGCGACCTGATGGCACGTATAGCATTGCATCGCGGCGAAGACCAGCCGACCCGCGACCGGATCTCCTGCACTCAGAACGAGACCTCGTTCACCGCCACAGGCAAGACACAGCGCGATCGCCGCCAGCGGGATGGGTGTTAGCATTTTCATCTTCGATCCTCCTCCTGGGCTTCAAACGTCGCCCCTTGGTTATAGGATGGGATGGCTCGGTCCGATGGTTCGCCTTCCGTTTTCCGCCTTTGAGCTTCAGCCGACTTTCCCGAAAAGGTATGCCGTCCGCCCCCGCCGGGCGCGCAATGAGTCGATCCGGCTGGATAGGGATGCATCATGGGGGCGGACGGCAATTGCACGCATGACCCCCCCCCCGGCTCGGCCCCGCCCGGCTATTTGAGGGGGATCTTCTTGGCCTCCGCCTTGGTCGCTTTGGTCTTGGGCAGCGTGATGCGCAACACCCCCTCTTTGCTTTCGGCCTCAATCTTCTGCGCGTCCACGTAATCGGGCAGCGTGAAGCTGCGCATCAGCGGAAACCCGCCGGGATGCTCAAGCTCTAGCCGCCTCCGGCATCCCGCCGTCAATCATTCCTAAATGCATCAATCGGGCCAAATGGCAGCTGGGGTCTAAGTCGTTGATTTACAAGGCGGCGCGTGACGGGGAGTCGAGGGGCGAGCGGCATTGCAACATGCAACATGAGCGGATCATGTTGCAACGTCAGCGGTGGGTGTTGCAGGGGTTGGCGTGAATAGTTGTGCGATGTCAGGGAGCAGGCGGAATCCCTCCGTTCGTGCTCGTGCTCGTAACTCGTAACTCGTAACTCGTAATCGGATTTTTAACGCGTTCGCTTTCTCCCAACCGTAATATCGATCGGTCCCTCGCGCTCGGCTGGTTCGCCGAGGAGGGTTCAGTGGCCGAGAGCGGGGAATAAATCCGATTACGAGTTACGAGCACGAGCACGAACGGGGGGGGCTGAGGGCGGCGGCGTTTATTCCATGATCCCGCCCCTCGTCATCGGCGCGGGATCGAGCAGGCGGTCCAATTCCTCGGGCGAGAGGTCGGTCATCTCCGCCGCCACCTCCTTGAGGCCGCGACCCTCGGCGTAGGCCCGTTTAGCGATCTTCGCGGCCTGCTCGTAACCGATGACCGGGTTCAGTGCGGTTACCAGGATCGGATTTTTGTCCAGCAATTCGGCGATGCGATCGTGGTTGACCGTGAAGCCGGCCACGGCCTTCTCGGCGAGCACCCGTGAGGCGTTGCCGAGGATCGTGATCGACTCGAGCAGGTTGTGGGCGATGACCGGCAACATGACGTTGAGCTGAAAATTGCCCCGCTCGTTGCCGATCGTGACGGCCACGTCGTTGCCGATGACCTGCGCGGCCACCATCATCGTCATCTCGCAGATGACCGGGTTGACCTTGCCCGGCATGATCGAGGAGCCGGGCTGAAGGGCAGGCAGGGCGATTTCGCCCAGGCCGGCGATCGGCCCGCTGTTCATCAGGCGCAGGTCATTGGCGATCTTCATCAGGGCCGAGGCCGTGGTCTTGAGCTGACCGCTCAGTTCGGTCGCCGCGTCCATGGCGGCCTGGGCGGCGAAGTGGTTGGGGCTCTCGACGAAGGGCAGACCGGTCCAATCGGCCAACAAGCCCGCCACGCGCCCGCCGAATTCGGGATGCGTGTTGATCCCGGTGCCGGTCGCCGTCCCGCCCAGAGGCAGCTCGCTCATGCGCGGCAAGGTTGACTGGACCCGTTCGATCGATTGGGCCACCTGATACGCCCAGCCGCCGATCTCCTGGCCTAGGCCGGTGGGCATGGCGTCCATCAGGTGGGTGCGGCCGGTCTTGACGACGTCGGCCAGTTCTTCGGCGCGTTCGAGCAGCGTCTCGTGCAGGGCCCGCAGCCCGGGGGTCAGAACGCCGCTCGCCTCCAAACAAGCGGCCACGTGGATCGCGGTGGGGATCACGTCGTTGGAAGATTGGCCCAGGTTGACGTGATCGTTGGGATGGACGCGCCGCTCGCCCCCGAGGCGCCGATTGGCGAGCGTGGCGATCACCTCGTTGGCGTTCATGTTGGTCGACGTTCCCGAGCCGGTCTGGAAGATATCGATCGGGAAGTGGTCATCATGCCTGCCCTCGGCGACCTCGTCGGCCGCGCCCTGGATCGCCTCGGCCAGATCGGTCGCGAGTAGCCCGAGCTCGGCGTTGACGGCGGCGCAGCCCTTCTTGATCAGTCCCAGCGCCCGGATAAACACGCGCGGGAAACGCACGCCGCTGATCGGGAAATTATCAACCGCGCGCTGGGTCTGCGCGGCGTAGAGCGCGTCGGCGGGAACGCGAACCTCGCCGAGGGAATCTTTTTCGGTTCGGTGATTCACTTTTACTGAGTTCCTTTGGGCATTGTCACACCCGGGGCTTCTGATGGTTTTGATACCATCGCCGAAGCGATATAGGGTATGTCATTCGCAAGGGCATTTCATTGAGATCTTAAGGAGACATTCACCTCCTTGGTCTCACGGTTCCCGCATGTCGCTCAACGACTCCATGATGCGATCTTGCACCTCGGGTTGGTAGAGGTTGCCGAGATGCCCGCCCCCCTGAAAGAGAACGAGCCGGTCTCCAAAAACCGAACTGAACCAGTCAAGATCGCCCGGTGCCAGCAGAAAGTCGTTCTCGTTAAGCTGAACTCTCACCTTTTCGGCTGCTCTGAGTTCATCCTCGATACTCCGCAAGTCCGTCTGATCCAGTAACTCCTCTGTCCCCCGCGACGTTTGAGATGATGGCAGAAAATAGGGCATTGTGTACTTTTCCATGTAGTCACGATAGGAAAACGATCGTATTTCATCGTAAGTCGGCTGCCTTTTTAGTCCACCGGGCTCATTTTCGAGCACGCCCAGGTTCTCGCGAAGTTGGCTGGTGTAGATGACATCGCGCAACGTATAACGAAAGAGCACGCCGATCAGGAACTGCGATTCGTTGCGCGTGATCGGGATCTCGTCGGTTGGTTTCATTTCACCGCGGGCCAGCGTCACCGCCTTGAGGAGCGCATGCTCCATTCGCGCCGCCCGCTCATCGGGGTCCCATCGCAAGGGGGCGTTGTAGTAGTCGTCAAGTCGCCCCAAAGCGTATTCGGTGGAGACCGGCGGATTGATTGCCAGGTAGCGATCAATACTTATCCCCTCGGTTTGGCCCCGCGCCTCCATCGCGGAGATGTAAAGCGTCTGCATCGCGCCCAGTGAATATCCCATCAGCACCACCGAACTGAATCGGTCAGCAGGATACCGCTTGTGCATCTGGTCGCGGATAGCCGCGAAGGCGTTGATAATATCCTTACAATCGGCCGGCAAGTAGCCGGGGACAGGGACCGAGGCGGCCCGCTCCATGAATTCCCAATTCATCGTAGAACTGATCGTGATGACCGAATAACCGTTGCGGTACGCCATCTCGGCCAGGGCGACCGAACTGTTGGCAATACGATGGTTTCCCAAACCGGGAAGGATCACGAGCAGCGGCGCTCTTTGCTTCTGCACCCAGAAAGTGTAGGGGAGCTTCTTGCCGGTCGCGGCGATGCGCGCCTTGCGGGTTTTTCCCCGCTTGATGAATTTGGGATCACGGGGACCCAGGAAAACCGCCTTGACCGACGGCTCGGGATCACCGGGCTTGAACATACCCACCTCGTAGTCACGGACGTCCTTCTCCCGGTCCAGCGCCCACAGGCTGCGCATGAGCGAGTAGGCGTCCGCCTCCATTTTCACCATGCGCTTGAGCCTGTCGCCGGTGAAGCTGAATTCATTGTTGGCGAAGAAAGGACGCGCGCCGACCAGCCACGAGGCCAGATCAAAAGGGGTGTCCAGCAGCTGACCGAGCGCGTCCCTTCCACTGCTTGGGCCCAGAAGCGGCAGTACAAAGTAAAAGCCGGGCTCGTGGCCATAGTATCC
>CAUZJO010000132.1:0-13053 GCA_963580245.1 Candidatus Sumerlaeia bacterium
CGTGGCAAGGGGGTGGTCTGCACTACATGGGCATGTCAGAGACGGATTTGAACAAAATCAATCCTCCGTATCGTGCGATCACCCGAAAAATCACCCGACTGAAGCAAGTACTGCGGAAAATGGGCTAAAGATCGGCGCGGTGACGGTCAAGGTGCTGGGCAAGAATCACTGGCAAATCCGTTACCACGATCCCGCGAGCGGAAAGGACGTGCGGCGGCGGCTTTCGGGATTGTCTCAAAGCGAGGCCCGAGGGGTCGCGGGGAGCATCAACCATGAGCTTCTGGCCAAAGGGGGCTTTGTACCTGGGAAGGCGGCGGCCCCGACGATTGCCGAGGGGCTGGCCGAAGCCATCCGGTTGGCCAACACCCTACCTGAAACCGAGCGGGAACGGGCGTGGCGGGCCTCAAAGTTCGTCAAGTGGCTGGCCGAGCATTACCCCGGCGTCCAGACGTGGGACCAGTTACGGCCCGCGATGGTGCAAGCCTACGCCGTGGAGCGTGAGCGGGGCGAGAAGGCATTCGATACCGTCCGGTTGGATTTAGCCCCCGTCAAGTTGACCTGGCGCTACATGGCCGAGAACTACCCCGATCAGGTCCGGTCTCCGACGCGGATCAAACTCAAGGCCCAGCCCAAGCAGGAGATTGAATGCCTTGAACCGCTCGAGGTGGCGGCCCTGCTCGATTGGCTCCGGGGAAAGGCCTCGGACCTGTGGTCGATGGCCTGCCTGCAGGGGCTGGCCGGGTTGCGGCCGTCGGAAGCGGCGGCGATTAGGCTCCAGGACGTGGACTTCGCGCGGCAAACCGTCGAGGTGACCGACACGGGCAATCATCGCCCCAAGAACCGGAATTCATACCGCGTGATACCGGTGTGCGGGGAGGTCGCCGCGGTGCTGAAGACGGCTGTGGCTAATCAGGGGGTGCGTCCCGCCACCGGCGAATTGTTCACTAACGGGTGGGGTAACCTATGGGAGCGGACGACGCTGGGACACCAGTGGACCCGGACCTTGAGATGGGCGGCGCGTGAGCTGAACCGCCCCCGCTAGCCCGAGTGCAGGCCCACAGGCTACGGGCGGCCTTCGCGACAATGGCGGGCCAAGCGGGTAGTGGCGACCGGGTGCTTAAAGCCTACCTAGGACATTTCCCGAAGGATGTTCTGGGCAAGCATTATCGCAAGATCGATCCGGCCGAACTTCGAGCGGTTTCAAGCCTGATGGGTGGATGGAGGGCCAGAATCAATGATTTGGATTCTGGCAACATCCTGGCAGCCCGCCAAATCGGTGGGTTGTAGAATGTTGGGTTTATCAGGGTTATGGGGTGGATGCCACTGGCCCATGTAGCCGGGGATATTGAACTCGTCGCCGTGGTGTTTGAACGGCATGGGGTTGGTGCCGAGGAACACGCAGTAATCCAGCAGGTAATCGAAGGCGGGATCGGGCAGCATCACTTCGGGGCGCGCTTTGATTCCCAGCTCGGGGGCGAGGCGGTCGGGAATCCAGCGGTTGCCCGAGATGATCGGTCCGATCTCCCAAATACCGGTGATCCGCCCCAGCCGTGAGACGTCGATCGAACGCATGTTCCAGCCGTGCGAGGGATCGAATTTGACGCCGATCGAGATTTGGGTCGGGCTGTCGATGACGGCGCGAAAGTAGAGCAGGTTGCTCGCCGGCCCGCCGTAGCGCGCCCCGTCGCCGATCCAGATATGAGGGACTTGCCAATCGCCGGCAGCCGCGTGGGAATGCCGCTGCTGGGCATAATCAAACTCGGTTTCGGCGTCGCCCGCCGCCGGCGCGTCGCCGACCAGATCGCCGCGGCAATACACCAGATACGTCTCCGGTGATGGATGGGTCGGCGTCTTCAGTTGCGGCAGGCCAAGCCCGACCTCGCCGTAATTGCCCAGGTGGACGGCGAAGAGCTGGACCGAGTGGGTGTCGGGCGGCGACTGGGCGCGGTCTTCGGGCCAGGATGCGGGATCGGAAAACGTCAGCGCGACGTTCATCCCGATCGCGTAATTGACCTGGGTCGGCGTGCGGCCGGTGGTGGCCGAGAAGTTCTGCATCCACGAGCATTGAAACTGCCAGGGCGTGGGGTAGTCGTCGATCTTGATGGGCCGCTCCAGGACGCCCTTGATGTCCTCGCCCTGGCCCGCCTCGTAGATCGCGATGAGGCCGGGATGCTGCGCCGTGCTGAGGAGCTTGACGTTTGTGGCCGGGATAAAGACCCACGGGTCGGTCGGGCCGTCGGGTTCGCTAAAATGCCGGCTCAGTTCGCGGATATAGGGGCCCGATTCAGATGGACCCCCCGCGGCCTCCAATGGAATCCACGCCTGAGCTAAACACCCAAATAAGAGAGAACCCCACAAGACTGTCGCCGTCTGTTTCATTTTCGTTTTAAAGTCCCCTTTCATCTCTCGCATCGATAACATCCATGGGAGCCGACTCGCCGGCCCCGAGGGGGGGCAATATCTACCTGAACTTTCTCTGAAGGGCGCATCTTACGGATTCGCGAGATCCACCCTTGCCGGCCAGAGGCACGAATCAAATGTGCCCCCATGCTCGACCCCGCAGGGGTCGAATGTGATTAGCCGTGGGTGACAACCCACGGCTCGCGGTCGCCATGCCACGACAACCCTGAAAGGGTTGAACAATAATAACGTGACGCGGCCTGTTCGACCCTTCCAGGGTCGTGACGTCTTGGGGTCCCGCATCCAGGGGTTGTCACCCCTGGCTATTCATATTGCTCCCCTTCAGGGAGCCGAGATCGGAGTTGTGCTCCCAGCCCGTGGGTGTATCTCACGGAGCCGTACGATGCCCCCCTCACCCGCGCGCGATTTGACTTTGGTCCGACCCGAAGACTATATTGAACCCGTAAGTCCCGCCACCCAAGGGCGGCCCGCGTTTCGATTCGACGTCTTTCTTCTCCGATCCCTTCGCACGAGTTCACGGTAATGGTTGATTTTCCCGATCTGCTCCAGAATCTCAATCCCCAACAGCGCGCGGCGGTGACGACCAGCGACGGCCCATTGCTCGTGATCGCCGGGGCCGGGTCGGGCAAGACGCGCGTCATCACCCACCGCATCGCCTGGCTGATCCGCGAGCGCGGGGTGGCCCCGTGGCAGGTTTTCGCCGCCACGTTCACCAACAAGGCCGCCGAGGAGATGCGCGGCCGCGTGGGGATGCTGCTGCCGGGGGCCGACCTGGCGCGCCTGTCGATCTCGACGTTTCACTCATTGTGCGTCGGCATCCTGCGCCGCGAGGCCCATCACATCGGCCTGACCAACCGCTTCACCATCTGCGACGATACCGATCAAATCGCGCTGATCAAGGATTGCCTGACCAACCTGGAAGTCCCCGCCAACGCCGTGCGGCCCGAAGAGGTCCGCAATTACATCACCTCGGCCAAGATCATGATGCTCGGTCCCAAGGAGGCCCAGCGTGATCTCAACCAGGAATACGGGCCGCTCCTCAGCCGGGTATACGCACGCTATCAGGAGCGGTTGATGGCCAATGACGCGGTCGATTTCGATGACCTGCTGCTGCACGTCGTTCACGTCTTCCAGAACCAGCCCGACGTGATCAAGCACTACCGTAGCCGCTGGAGCTACGTGTTGGTGGATGAATATCAGGACACCAACCGCGTGCAGTTCGAGCTCGTCCGCCTTTTGGCCGCCGATCACCGCAACATTTGCGTGGTGGGCGACGAGGACCAGAGCATCTATTCGTGGCGCGGGGCCGAAATCGAAAACCTGCTGAAATTCTCCGAGCAGTTTCCCGGCGCCGAGCTGATCCGGCTCGAACAGAACTACCGCTCGACCGAGGCCATCCTGCGCGCCGCCAGCGAGGTCATCCGACACAACTCCCAGCGCATGGGCAAGGACCTGTGGAGCGAGCGGGGACTGGGAGAGCCGATCACGACCTTCACCGGTCTTTCCGAACGCGAAGAGGCTGCTCTGGTCGTCGAGACGATCTTCTGGATACGAAATCTCAAGGGCATCCCGTTCCGGGGGATGGGCGTCTTTTACCGCGTCAATGCGCTTTCGCGCGTGCTTGAGGACCAGCTTCGCGTGCGGGGGATCGCGTACCGCGTGATCGGCGGGATCAAGTTCTACGACCGCGCCGAGATCAAGGACCTGCTGGCCTACCTGCGCCTGTGCGTCAATCCGCGCGACGGGGTGGCACTGACCCGCATCATCAACAAGCCGACGCGGGGGATCGGCGCCAAATCGGTGGCCAAGTTGTTCGCCGAGTCGGTCAAGCGGGGCGTCTCGCTGTGGGAATGCCTGCTCGCGGTGCGCGACGAGAAGGAGTTCGACATCTCGAAGAAGGCGCGCGCCGGGATCGCCGACCTGACCCAGAGAATCAAGGACTGGGGCGAATACGCCCTGGATCATCCCCCGCGCGAGGTGCTCGAACGGATCTTGCGCGAGACAAATTACGAGGCGTCGCTGGGCAAGGGGAGCGACCTGGAGATCATGTCGCGCCGCGAGAACCTCGGGGAGCTGCTCTCGGCGCTCGATGAGTTCTACGCTCAGGACCCGGGGTCGGATCTGGGGATGTTTCTTGAGCGCGTCGCGCTGGTCAACGCTCAGGACGATCTGACCGACGAGGACGCCGTCTCGCTCATGACGCTCCACTGCGCCAAGGGCCTGGAGTACCAGGTGGTCTTCATCGTCGGGATGGAGGAACCGATCTTCCCCAGTCGTCGCGCGGTGACCGATCAGGGGCACTTCGAGGAGGAACGCCGCTTGTTTTACGTTGGGATCACCCGCGCCAAGGACCTGCTGTTTCTCTCGCGGGCCGATAGCCGCAGGCTTTATGGCCGGCCCGCCTATAATACTCCCTCCCTTTTCCTGCGCGAGGTGCCCGGCGACTTGACCCGCACGCTCGAGGAAGCGCGTCATCAGTGGAGCGAAGCCGCCAGCCTGCGCGATCAGCAGATGAGAGGCCCGCGTTCCGATCACGCCCACGCGCTGCGCGAACCGCTCGATCTGGCCACCAGCGCGGTCGGGGTCGGGGGCGGTCGATTCGCGATCGGCGAGCGCGTCCAGCATGACCGACTGGGGGAGGGCGAAGTGGTCGGCGTCTCCGGCGATGGCGACCGGCGCAAGATCTCGGTGCGGTTCGACGCGGGCCTGGAGCTGGAACTCCTCGAACGCTACGGCGGCCTGGAGCCGGCGGACGAATCGGACTTGCCCTATTGATAAATCGCCGGCCGAAGAGGCGCATGACGCGAAGAGCAATCAATGCTAATGGGAATATGCAATCCTATCGATCGATGATGGCTCGTTATTGGGCGCCTCTAAGAATTCAGTCCCGGCAGGGACGATTGCTTTCAGCCCGCCACGCAAGTGGCGGGTAATCAAGCCCATAATGATTTGGAGTCCCGTAGGGACGATTGCAAACCGCATTTTTTAAGGTTCCCTTGTGTGTGTTGATCGAGTGAATCGAGGGCAAACCATCTTTCATGCCTCAATGTGACTACTGCCGCGGACTGATCGCCAAGGACGTGCATCCCTACACGTTGCGCCTGGAATTATTCCCCGCGATCGAGCCCTCTCTCGAAATAAGCCAGGAAGACCTGGAGATCGATTTCGAGGCCGAGATGAAACGGCTCATCGAATTGATGGAATCGATGGACGCGGGCCAGGTCCAGCAGCAGGAACAACTCATGTTCGTCGCCCACAGCTTCACGCTGTGCCCCGCGTGCCGCAACAAGCTCGCCGAGCAGCTCGAAACGCTGCTTCCACCACCCAAAAGCGATATGTAAGACTTGAACCCACACGATCATGCCGTCCATATTGAGGAACGTAAACTCAAGCAGGTGATGTGCTTGGTGCTGCTTATTGCGCCCGCGGTCCTGATGTTGCCGGCGTTGGCGGCCGGACAGATCCCGTTGTTCATGGACCCGCTGATGTACTTCTTTCCGCAAAGGGTTCATGCCGCGCATTTGCTGGGCTCGGGGCAGGCCCCGCTATGGAACCGTTGCCTGATGGGCGGGATGCCGCTGTTCGAGAACCCGCAGGCCGCGTTGGCCTATCCGCTGAATTGGCCGTTCCTGGTCCGGCCTTCGGGGTTCCTATTCTTAATGCCGCTGCTTTTGCAATTGGGCCTCTATGCGGCGCTGGCGGCCTGGGCGGCGTGGCGGCTCGGGACGGGGCCTTGGACGGGATTCTGGGCGGGGGTCCTGGCCTTGGCGGGCGGTTATGGCTGGAGCCGCTTGCAGTACGGCAATTACATGAACGTTCTCCCGTGGTGGCCCCTGTGGCTGGGCGCGGCGCACCAGTGGGCGAGGACTCTCAACGCGCGCTGGGTGGCCGTCGGCGCGGGGGCCGTGGCGATGATGCTGCTTGCCGGAGCGCACCAGCTTGCCGCCTACGGATTGGCGGCCCTCGCGGTTTATTTCTTGGTGCAAGCGCTGACCGACGAGCAAGGGCCGCGACGCTGGCTAGCATACGGCTTGGGGACGCTGCTGATCGGCCTGGCGCTCGGAGCGCCGGGTTGGCTGCCGCAATGGGGCTTCCTGGCCGAGACCAGCCGCGCGGAGGGGATTTCGGCCGAACGCGTCCTCGCCGGGTCGATTCACTCCTGGGGCGAGTTGGTCCGGGCCCTTGTCGGCGACTGGGGGCCGTTGAGTTGGAAACCATCGGGCCGCTGGGCCGACGCCGAAAGCTCGGCCACCATCGGGTTGGCGGCGTTGGCCCTCGCGGCGATCATCCCCCTCCCCGGATCGATGCGCCGCGCCTGGCTGGGGCTGTGGGTGGCGGTGCTCGTCTCGATTCTGCTCTCGCTTCACATCGTCATGGAGCCGCTCATCCGGGTCTTCCCCGCGGCCAGACTGTTTCACGGACCCCGGCGCTGGCTCGGCGTGACGCAGTGGCTGCTGACGCCAGCCGCCGCCATCGGGGCCGCTTCGCTGTGGGAACGCTGGCGCGAATCAACCCGGCCGTCCGCCTCCGGTGAAGCGAACATTGACCCGTTGGGAGTCGCGCCGGATGAGCTGGGCGTCTACGATCCGGATTCAGCACGGGCCGGGCCGGACAACGTGGGCCCATCCGCGGTGCCCAGCCCGGCGAGCTCGATCCTACCGCGAATCCCATCGCCGCTGGGGCGGTTGACGTATCTGGCGCCGGCGCTGGCGCTCACCCTCGCGACGCTCCCGGCACTCATTGTCCAAAACCGGTTGGTGGCGGTCTTGCACGCCGATCTTGTGTTGCTGATGCTTGTCGGGGCCTATTGCTTTTGGCGGGCATGGGGGCGGGTTGTGGTTGCCGGGGCGATGATTTTGGTCGTGGCTTTGCTGGGTCACGCCACGTGGGTCACGACTGACCTCGGCATGATCACGACCGCCCCGTTACTTGAGCCGGACCCCCCGCCGCTCATCGCCAAGGCGGACCTCGGGCCCGGCGAGCGGTTCTTCACGCTCGATTGGCAGCGCGGTTCGAGCTATGACTTTCGCCGCCCCGATCTGACGTCATGGGCCTTGCCCAATTTGGGCCAGCTCTGGGGTGTGGAAGACCTGGGTGGCTACGAACCGGCCCAGTCACGTTGGTACCGGGCATTCATGGGGGGCATACACGCCGCGGACCCTCCGCGCCAGCCCTACCCCGACCACTTCGGCCACATTCAGCAACCCATGGCGCGCGACGCCTTCAATCGGGGCAACGTGCGCGCGCTGCTCATGCCTCGCTGGGGGGTCCCCTTGTTCATGCGCTCCACCGGCGAAGGAAAGGGATTGTGGGGGGGGGCGTTCCCGGCTTTCTTGGAGGGACCGTTCGACGTTCAACTCGTCTACGCCGGGCCCGAGCAAGGGGAAACCGTCGAGCTATACGCGATGAGCGAGGAGATGCTGGCGCCGATTGAGTTGAGCGCGCCAAACACGCTTGACCGCCGCGCCGATCTGGCCCTGGGCCGCGTTCAGTTGGGGGCGCTGCCCCCATCGCTGGGACATGGGCGGCTACTCATGGCCAAAGGGACGGTGAGTGCCCTCCATCAACGGCGGGTCGGCCTATTGGCGCGCCTCGCCGAACCGAATCAACTGTTTGACGGCTTCGTCTGGAACGCGGCGCTGGCGGAGCTTTGGCGGCCCGAAGCCACCACGGCGCTGGCGGCCCTGATGCGGTATCAAGGCGACCCGACCTGGACGCACTGGAGCACCGGGGATGGGAGGGTTCTCTCCCACAAAATCCGGGCCAACCATTTGGAGCTGGAAGTCGAGGTGAGTGAGGCCCCTCCGCCTTTCGACGAGGCCGAGCTTGTCATCCATGACGCGTGGTGGCCCGGCTGGCGGGCGTGGGTGGATGATGATGAGGTAGCGGTTGGCGCCGACGATTTGTGGCGGGCCATTCGGGTTCCGCCCGGCCGACATACGGTCAAGATGACCTACCGCCCGCGCCATGTCACGCTTTCTCTGGCCTTGGCGGCCTGGGGGGCCGTCGCGATTGCCCTGCTCTGTCTTCGCCGCCGCCGACCGCGCTCTCGCGTTGAGTAATGTTCGGCACGCTGGGTATAATCCGGGCCATGGCCCCGCCGGCGGCATGAGGATACGTCGCAACGTGCCGCGTTCGCTGCGGCGTGCTGAAGCGAGTGGGAAGAAGCGGTCGGGTTTTGACCGCCGGGGACGGGGAGAGAGGAATTGATGGAAGACCGAATTTCAGGCCAAGCGCAGCCGGATGGGGCGATCCCCTGGCGGAGGATGGGCAATGTCTCCTTGACCCCGATCGGACTGTGCGAGGCCGTGGATTTGATCGATCGTTGGGTGCGCCAGGAACCGTTTCGCCTGGTGCTCACGACCAATGTGGACCACATCATGATCCTGCAGGCGAACGAGGCCCTAAGGGCCGCCTATGCGGACGGCGCCGTCGCGCTCCCCGACGGACGTCCGGTCATCTGGGCGGCGCGGTTCCTGGGCCTGGGGGCGTTGGAGAAGGTATCGGGCTCGGACCTGGTCCCCGCACTCTGCGGGCGCGGGGCGGCGGGGGGCTGGCGGGTATTCTTCGCCGGCGGCCGGTCCGAGCAAGAGTTGGGCACGTGCCTGGAACGGATCCGTCGGCGTTTCCCCGGCCTGGAGGTCGGGGGTTGTTGCCCGCCGATGGGGTTTGAGTCCGACCGCGCCGCGTCCGACGGCGTGTTCCATTCGATCCGCGCCTTCGGGCCCGACCTGATCCTGTTCGCCTGCGGATCGCCGAAGTCAGAGATCTGGATGCACCAGAACGCCGAACGGCTGGGTCGCGGCGTCGGTATCAGCATCGGCGCTGGGTTGCGGTTCCTGGCGGGCCTGGAACGGCGCGCGCCCCGCTGGATGCAGCGGGCGGGGTTGGAATGGTCGTGGCGCATGATGCAAGAGCCGCGGCGCCTGTGGCGGCGCTACTTGGTTGACGACATGAAATTCTTCCCTCTGGTGTGGCGATGGAAACGGATGGGCAGGCGCTGAAGACCCCGGACGCCCCGGCCCGCGCTTGGGGCCGGCCCGTTGCTCTGGCTCCCTACCTGGGCGCACTGCTGGCGGCGGCGGGATGCCTGACCATCGCGATTTATCTGTTTCACGCGATGCTTGGGACGTTGCTGTTGGCCGCTTGGGGGGCCCTGGGGCTGCTTGTATGGGCCAATGGGCGGCCCCAGGTGTTGCTTGCCTTGCTGGTGTTGGTGGCGCCGTTCAATTACGGGCGTCGCTTGGGTCCGGCGTCGATCAAACTGAGCGAACTGATCGCGTTCGCCATGCTGGGGCTGATCCTGCTGCGGCTGGCGGCCGGCGACGGCGGGGTCTGGGGGCGGCTGCGGCGGGCACTGCCGGTGGCGGCGGCCTTGGGCCTGTTGGCGCTGATGACGGCGGCAACCGCCAGCCCTCACCCCCACGTGTTTAATATCCGCTACGAAATCGAATCCTACGTCGTCTGTCTGTATGCCCTTCTGTTTTTCCAGCGGGCCCATTGGCGGTTGTTGTTGGCCGCTTTCGTGGCGGCGGCCGCGCTGGAGACGATCGCCGCTTTGGGGCTCTACTTCGGCCTGGGCCTGACCGGCACCAGTTTCTTCGACGTGGACAGCGATATCCGCCTGATCCGCTACACGACCGCCGATCTGGAGAGCTTCGCGGGCGGCAAGTTCCGGATTTCGGGGACGCTTGGCCACAAAAACATGCTGGCCGCCTTCTACGTTTTGGTTCTGCCCCTCATCACGATTGAAATGCTGCGCCGCTTCCGTCCGGCATGGCTGCTTGTGGTGTTGCCCTCGCTGGTGGTCTTGGCCATGAGCGACTCGATGACCGGCTGGGGAGCGGTGATTGTGATGGTCGTCTTGGCCTTGATCCACCTGCGGCGCTTCGATTACCTGGCCGCGATGGTCCTGCTGGTGTTGCCGTTGGCGGGATTGGCGCTCCTGCAATTCGGCGATACAATCTTCTACAGGGTCGAACAACTCTTCGGTGGCCAGGAGGGCTGGGGGACGGTGAGCTCGAGGGGCCAGATTTTCCATGTCAGCATGCGCCTGTTGGATGAACACACCTGGCTGGGGATCGGCCGCAATAATTTCGCCGAATACGGCGACACCTACTATGGCCACGCGCATAACCTGTTCCTGATGAAGATGATCGAAATGGGCCTGCCAGCGGGGCTGATCTTCGCGTTTGTCGTGGTGGCGCTGATGGCGTTTACGTGGCGGCCGATCCTGTTCGATGTGCGTCGGCTCTCCGCTCAGCGCCAGTATTACCACGTCCTGGCGCTGTGGCTGGGTTGCCTGGGATTTATGGCGATGAATTTCCTCGATTACAACTACGCCCATTTCGGGCTGGGGCCGCTGTTCATGGCGAACCTGGGCATCCTGGTTGCCGTGGCGTATGATTTCGAGGGTCGGGAGACGATTCCGCGAACGACGGGTTTGGAGCATGCTCAAGAGCCTATCCATCGAGAACCTGGCGACCATTGAGTCGCTGACGATCGAGTTCGGCCCCGGCCTCGGCGCCCTGACCGGCGAGACCGGCGCGGGTAAATCGATCGTCGTGGGCGGCCTGGGGCTGGCGCTGGGTGGAAGGGCCTCGGCCGACGACGTGCGGCCCGGGCGCAAGCTGACGGTCGTCGAGGCCCATTTCAAGCCGCCGCTGCCCGCGTCCGTGCGGCATCTGATCCGCGGCGAACTGGAGGTGGAATGGGAGGCGAAGGAACCGCTCGGCCTCAGGCGCGAGGTCTCGCGGGCCGGACGTAGCCGCTGTTTCGTGAATGGTCAGATGGTCGGCGTCGGCGACCTCAAGCGGATCGGCGAGCTGCTTGTCGATTTCCACGGGCAGCATGAGCACCAGTCGCTGCTGCGCCCCGGCGCGGCCCGGTGGGCACTCGACGCTTACGGCGGCCACGAAGCCCTGCTCAAAGAGGTCCGGGTCGCGTGGGATGAGACGCGGAACCTGCGTCAGCGCGGGGAAGAGCTTGAACGCGCCGCCCGGGATTTCGAGCAACGACTCGATTACCTCGAATTCCAGTTGGAAGAGATCCACCGCTTCGATCCCCAGCCGGGCGAGATGGAGCGGCTCGAGCATGATGAGCGCCGGCTGGCGCGGGCGGACGCGCTTGTCGCCCAGGCAGCCGAGGCCTACGCGATGCTTTATGCAGGGCGCGATGACGGCCGGGGAGAAGCTTCGCTGTTGGGTTTGCTGCGCGAAGTCGAGCGGCGGTTGGGCGAGCTGGCCGAGGTCGAGCCGCCGTTCGCCGATGCCTTGGAACGGCTCGCCGAACAAAAAGCCGCCCTCGAGGACCTCGCCTTTTCATTGCGCGATTACGCCGAGTCGGTTCGGGCGGACCCGCGGCGGCTCGACGAGGTCATCGCTCGCCTGGAGGAATTCCGCCGCCTGGCGCGTAAACACGGCGGCAACGAGGCGACGCTGCTCGAGGCGCGCGCCGCGATGCAGTCCGAACGCGATCGGATGACCCGCGACGACGCCGAACGTGGACAGCTCGGCAAGAAACTGGAACGCGCCGAGGCGCGCCTGCGCGGGCGGGCCGACAAGCTCAGCCGCGGCCGCCGCGCCCAAGCCAAGCGTTTCGCCGGCGCGGTCTTGGATCTCCTGCGCGAGCTGCAAATGGAAAAAGCGCGGTTCGAGATCGAGATCGAGCCGCTCGACGCGCCGGGGGCCGACGGGGCCGACCGCGTTGATTTCCTGCTGGCGGCCAATCCGGGTCTGCCGCCGGCGCCGCTGCGCAAGGTGGCCTCGGGCGGCGAACTCTCGCGTGTGATGCTCGCGCTCAAATCCACGCTCGCCCGCCGCGACGTGATCCCCACGCTCGTTTTCGACGAAATCGACGCCGGCCTCTCGGCCGAGACCGCCCGCCGCGTGGGCGGCCTCATGGAACGTCTGGCCGCCTCGCACCAGATCCTGTGCGTCACCCACCACGCCCCCATCGCCGCCCGCGCCGCCCGCCACGTCGCCGTCCAAAAACAAACCCGCCGCCGCGCGACCTACACCGAGATCGAAACCCTCACTAAAACCCAACGCATCGAAGCGCTGGCAAAAATGATGGGCGGCGACGCCTCGGCGAAAGCGGCGAGGCAATTGGCGCGTGAGTTGATGAAGTAGGTTCGAACGTGCCAGATCTGCGACTACTTCAAAGAGTTCCGTCAGAAACTAGAGAACTTCTAATAATTTTCATTGATTCATATAATTTATCTGATGTGGATTTGTAACGTCGATCCGAGATGCCCTTGCCCACCAGCTGATCATATCTCGGCTTCACATCGATCCTCCAAATCTTTGAGTGGATCATCCCACCGTGCCTGGCCAAAGGCAAGGGATTTGACCATGGATTCTGGCCGAAGAAGCTCTTTTGAGTTCTCACGGCCGGAAATTTCAACATTCACCCCCATGGATCACCTCCTTCTCTGACGGCAAGACATGACTCACCCTGTGATTTTGCGACTCCCGAGTTTTTCAGCGTGCCATCCATCCTACCCGGTCCCGGGCAACAGTCGTAACTGGGCGATCTTGTTCAGGATGGCTGCAAACAGTTGCCGGGGGATCGCTACTTCGGCCATCTGGAAGGTCACGTATTGGGCGTGGCGAACAACCTTGGCACCGATCT
>CAUZJO010000133.1:0-12994 GCA_963580245.1 Candidatus Sumerlaeia bacterium
GGCGGTTTTTCATTATCTTTTGCTGCGTCTGGCGCAAATCACGAGTCGAAAACGGATGCCTCTGGTTCACCCGAGTTCAGCTCTGATCGGCTGGGCTGCTTGAGCAGGGCTTTTTCAGGATCGACTATTTTACCAACCCCTACCTCCGGCCCGAAGTGCAGATTACTTGCATCATCAACCAGAGATTTGGCGAATGCGAGCCTCTGGTGATTCATTAGTCCAAGCCACCCGCAATTCTGGAGGCAAGCCAGGAGCACCAGCGCCTTATGCAAGGGAAGTGGGCTGATCGAATCCTTAAGGATTAGTTGCGCCTGTTCCGGACGCAGTGTGCGTCGTCCATTGATCGAATGATCTTGATGGGTAAAGAACTGCATGTCCTGAATGCCCGACTTTTCAAGTAGATCGGCCGCTAATTCCACAACATGCAGCGAGTTCTTTACCAATTGCCCGGGACTCGGCGACCAATCAGTTTTCACCGTGTTTGCGAAGTGGGCCATCGGATTTGCTTCAATGCCCACGCTTGGGACTCCCAACTTCTTGCAGTCAACCAGTGTTGTCCCGGTTCCACAGAATGGGTCCAACACGAGCATTTCACGGTCAATCGCAAACCGATCCAGGTACTGACGGACAAGATGAGGCGGAAAAGACAGTACGAACCGATACCAGTCATGCGCGGCCCGGTCTTCCAGCTGAAGCTTATTCGCCATCGAGTTTCCGACTTTGGTCGCGTCCATTTGTTTCAGTCCACCCATGATCCTCTCAATAAACCATTTAGACCCTACCCGGTGAAATTAGCAAGACCCGCATCCAACCTCAACCGCACGATAGCCTCCACGTGATAAGTTTGCGGGAAAAGGTCGATGGGTTGGACGGTCTCGATCACGTAACCGGCTTCGGCCAGCGTGGCCAGGTCGCGCGCGAGGGTCGCGGGGTTGCAGGAGACGTAGATGAACAGTGGGGCGCGCAGCTTGATCAAACCCTGGAGTGAGCGCTTGTCCATCCCGCCGCGCGGGGGATCGATGATGACGCGCGTGAATCCGCCGACGGCGGCGCGGCGGGCCAGGGCGAGGGCGCCCGGCATCGCGTCGGCCAGGAACACGGTATTGTCGATCCCATTGCGTTGGGCATTGGCACGGGCGTTCCAAATGGATTCGCGAACCGAATCAACCCCGACCACTCGCTCGACCGCGCGCGCGCAATGCAGGCCGATCGCGCCGGCGCCGCAGTAGGCATCGAGAACGCGGTCGCGCGGGCCTAGGTCGGCCAGTTCGACCACTTTCTCGTACAGCACGCGCGCGCCGGCGGTGTTGGTCTGAAAAAACGACTGGGGCGAGAGTTCAAAGTCCAGGTCGTTGAGGTGTTCGTTCAGCGTCAAGTCCCCCCAGCGCCATTGCTCGCGTTCGACGCGGGCCACGTCGGCCACGCCGGTGTGAATCGCCCAGATCATGCCCTTGAATCCCGGCGCCTCGGCGCGAAGCCGCTCGGCGAGCGCCTCCTTCTCGGGCAATTCGCCCTCGTTGGTGATCAGCACGAGAACCGACTCGTCGCGGGTGGCCGAGTGGCGCAACACGGCGTGGCGCAGGAATCCCTCGTGCCGGCGCGGGTCGTAGCCGCTGAGCCGGTGGTGGCGCGCGTAGGCGATCAGCTCGCGCAAGACGCTGTCGAGCGGGGGAGGCTGAAGCAAGCAGGTGTCGATGGCCAGGATGCGATCAAACCGGCCGGGCCGGTGAAAGCCCAGGATGGTCTCCCCCTGCTCGTCCTGGCCGAAGGAGAATTCCATCTTGTTGCGATAGCGCCACGGCTCGGGCGAGGGGATGATCGGCCGCAGCTCGAAATCGCTTTGGCCGCCCAGATGCTCGATCGTGTCGGCCACCTGCTTTTGTTTCCAGCGCAGCTGAACCTCGTAGGGGAGATTCTGCCAGGTGCAGCCCCCGCACACCCCGAAGACCGGGCAGGGCGGCTCGGCGATCCGGTCGGGCGAGGGTCGCTCGATCCGTTCGATGCGGGCCTGGGCGTGATTTTGCTTCTTTTTGAGGATGCGCACCTGGAGCCGGTCGCCGGGCAGGCCGTGCTTGACGAAAACCACGAACCCGTCGAGCCGCCCGACCCCGAACCCGCCGTAGGCCAGGTCGTCAATTTCGACGGACACCAGGGAGTTCTTTTGCATTTTACCCATCGGCGTGGAGAGGACGTTTCGGCGTTTCGGTATCAGTATACTCCGCCCAGACCGCGGTCACTCATGGACTTGCGCAATAATTATGACGCGGCGCAGCGGAGACAGGTTTGTTAATCGTGGCGGGCCGAGTCCAGGATAAGTTCCAGGAGCGAGGGGAAATCGATCCCCATCGCCGCGGCGCCTTGGGGCAGCAGACTGGTGGCCGTCATGCCGGGAATGGTGTTGATCTCCAGGATCGTCGGCGAAGAGGGGTCGGCGATGAAGTCGACCCGCGAGAACCCCCGGCAGCCGATGGCCGCATGGGCCGCCAGGGCCATCGACTGAAGGCGGCTGGCCAGGCTAGCGGGGATTTCGGCGGGGGTGATCTCGCGGCTCACGCCCGGCTCATACTTGGCTTCGTAATCGAAATAGCGGCCTTCGGGTGGAACGATCTCGGTGATCGGCGTGGCGATCTCGCCGCCGTCACGCTCGAGGACGCCGCACGTGAACTCGCGTCCCGCGATGAAGCGTTCGGCGATGCCCTCGATGTCAACGGCGAGCGCCTCTTCGACCGCGGCGAGTAGACAGTCCTGCTCACGAACAATCGTCACGCCCACGCTCGACCCTCCGCGGGCCGGCTTGATCACGCAGGGGAGACCGACGACCTGGGCGATCAAATCGGCGGCGCGCGGGCCGTGCTGATCAAAGGTGACCGAGTGCGCAATGGGAAGGCCGGCGCCGTCGAGTACCGCCTGGCAGCGGGGTTTATCAAGCGCCAGGGCCGAGGCGGGGACCCCCGAACCGGTGTAGGCGATGCCGGCCAGGTCGAGCGCGGCCTGGATGCGGCCGTCCTCGCCGCCGGGGCCGTGGATCAAGATCAAGACCTTGTCGATCCGCTCCTTCTCCAGCCGCGCGAAGGCCCGGCTGAAAGGCAGTGCCTGCGCCTGATAATCCTCGGGCCGCGGGACCCATTGTTCGGCTTCCCGGATGGCGTTCTCGCTTGGGACTTGCGGCGGAGTGGGGGCAGTGAAATACCACGTTCCATCGCGGCTGATATAGATGGGCCGCACGGCCAGCCCGCGCCGCTCGCCGAGCCGGCTCAGCCCGCCGGCCACCTGTGCCGCCGACTGGATCGAGACCTCATGCTCGGGAGAAACACCGCCGAAGACGAGCGCCACGCGTTGAGTTTCGACAAGCGGTCCGCCGCTCGATTTGGTCTTCATTTTTGGTTCGTCGAGTGTCTGGGTGCTCTTCATGGCAACGATAAAACCTCCACGGGAACTGGCGCGCAACCGACCTCACGCTCATAATATAGCAGAACCCCCAATCAAAACACACCTCATAATGATTTGGAGCCAAAGGGTAAATATTGGGTGCATCTCACGGCTCCGTGAGATGCACCCTGTTCGGCCGGATGCACAAATCAATTCCGTCTTCGTCCTGACCCCGAAGGGATCAAATGTGAGTAGCCGTGGGTGTTAACCCATGGTTCGTGGTCTTCATACCACGACAACCCTGGAGGGGTTGAATCCCAGCGTGATGCGGCCTGTTCGACCCTTTCAGGGTCGTCAGGTCTTGAGGTCCCCACTTCCGTGGGTTGGCGCCCACGGCTACTCACATTGCTCCCCTTCAGGGAGCCAGAGAAATGATTTACGCTCCCAGCCCGTTGGTGCATTTCTCGGAGCCGGGAGATGCACCCGTACATATTTTGAGTTTCCAGTTATCAGTGTGAGATGTTAGACTGAAATCTATCTCTCCACCACCGCCTTAAATCCCCAGACCACGGTCCCCGCTTCGCGCGCCTTGCGTTCATAGTTGCTCGGGACCTCGCTCGGACTGGGTTCGGCGAGCGGGACGCGGCCGATTTCGATAAACCGCCATCCCCCGCGGCGGCGGAAAACCGTAACGGCCAGGTTGAAGTAAAAGTCGGCGTCGGTTTTGAACCAGAGCTCGCCGCCGGGGGCGAGGACCCGCTCGAGCAGCACCGGCAAGGCGGGGCCGAAAACCCGCCGCTCGCGATGGCGGCGCTTGGGCCAGGGATCGCTAAAGTAACAGTAGAGCCGGTCGAGCGAGTGCGGCGGGAGCCAACGCTCGAGAAACTCGCGCGCCTCGCCCCGGACCGTGCACACGTTGTCCAGCCCGGCTCGCGCGCAGCGCTTGGCCATTTTGTAATAAAACTTCGGCTCACGCTCGATCCCGATGAAGTTAAACTCAGGCAACCGCGCCGCTTCCTGCGCCAGGAAATATCCGTTGCCCGTCCCGATCTCGATCGCGCCGGGGCCCGACCGGCCGAACAGCGCCTCCCAGTCCAGCGGCGCCGGGGCTGACGCCATGTCGATCTCGCGGGCGCGGAAGAGTTCGTCGATGTTTTGCGCGTCGGCTCTCACTTATACCCGACCGACCAATTACCGGGATCCACACCGGCATTCGACAGAGGAATGTTTTCGTACCAGACGATCCGGCTGGGCGACCGCCCAAGGGCTGCGACGATATCCAAATCGCCATCCCCGTCCATGTCAATGGGTACGCAAGTCTCAGCGCGCGCGAATGGGGAATCGATCTCGTGTCCCGTGAACATCGGCCGTTCGGTGCCGTCATTTGCGAAGAAGAACGTTTTTCCTAAGACCGTATACCCCGAAAAGATATCATTGTCACCGTCCTGGTCGAAGTCGGCGGCGGTTACCTGAGTGAGTACATAGGCGGAAGACGGGATGGCATGATTGGTAAAGTTCGGTGGCTTCGCGCCGTCATTCTCGTGCCATACTAATTCCTTACCAAGCCCATCATGAAGGGATATCAGATCGATGTCGCCATCATTGTCCATATCGGCGGCAAAAACGGAAAGAGCGGGCGATGGTGTCACGATCGTGCGTGCCGCGAAAATCGGTGGACTCGCTCCATTGTTCTCGTACCATCTGATCATGGCTCCATCTCGCACATCCGTTATAATATCGAGATCATTGTCGCCGTCTAAATCACTCAGGGCGATTGAACGGTACGATTCCGAGGATTCAATGACTGGATGCGCTGTAAGTCTAGGAGGTGACTCTCCGTCATTTTCAAACCACTCAGCACTAACCCCACTGGCCAAGAGCACGTCCATATCCTCATCGCCATCAATATCGACGCTAAAAATCCCCTTGGGTCTGGTGGAAGTTGAGGGTGCAACATGGGACGAGAAAGAGGGGGTCATCGCGCCGTCATTCTCAAACCAGATAATATGGGGGGTGTCGGTACGAAAGGTTGAAATTACGTCCTGGTCTCCGTCTCCGTCCAGATCAATCGGGGTCGCCCGTCCTCGCCACCTAATGGAAGTCGCCAGGTCATGGGCCGAAAAGACGGGCGGCGTCTCGTTATCCTGCTCATACCATGTGATGCTCCCAACAATAGTTCCTCCCGATGACGTGACGACGTCCATGTCTCCATCGTTATCGAGATCGGCCGCTGCAATGTAAAAAACACGGTCGTCCCGCGTCACGATGGGATGTTCGATGAATGTAATAGATGACTTAGGCGTCGAGGGGAGCGTGGCGGTGCCGACGATTCGGAAGACGGAACCTCCATTGTAAAAGTCGCAAACGTATAGCTCTCCCTGCTCGTCCTCGCCGAACGAGCTGATAGGAAAAACCGTGCCGAACAGTACCACGTTCTCGGATGACCACACGCCCGGAGCTATCTCTTCCAACGTCCACATATGTCGATTCCAAAAATCTCCGAAGAAATAAAGGCCGTCCCATTCCGGATGGGTGCTCCCGCGATAGACGTATCCTCCCGTGACGCTGCCGGCCGGTATTTCGCCATCGTGAGCATATTCGTGATGGGGAAGCGTGAACTCTGTCGGATCGCAATGGGAACAGAGAGATCCTTCCATGGTGGGCCATCCGTAATGTGACCCGGGGGTGATGATATTCACTTCCTCGCGCCTGTGTTCCCCCACGTCCCCGCAGAAAAGCGTACCTGTCACCCGATCGAAGGAAAACCGCCAAGGATTGCGCAGTCCCCGGGCGAAGATTTCTTCCCGAATTCCCTCGGTGTTGCCAACGAACGGATTATCGGGAGGAATGGCGTAATTCAATCCATCTTCCTGTCGATCCACGTCAATTCGAAGGATGCTCCCACCTAGATCGCCAGCTGGATCGCCACCCACAGATTCCCCCATGGCGATGTAAAGATAATGATCCCGGGGCCCAAAAGCGATCATCCCTCCCAGGTGGATGTGGCCCCCATAGGTATGGAGAAGGACCAATTCCGACGAAGGGTCCGCGACGTCCGGGTCGGACTCGGAGACCGAAAACCGCGAGACATTGACTTCGGGCACTGTACCGGATGTGTAGTAAACATAAAAAAATCCGTTGGTCTCGTAATCGGGATGAAACGCCATACCCAGCAGTCCACCTTCCGATACGGTTGCAACTTTTATATTCAAGAAGGGTGTCTCGAGGACCTCGTCATCAGGGGTGACGATATGAATCTGGCCCTGCCTCGCTACAACAAAAAGCCTGCCACTTCCGTCGCCGGCGTGCGTCACCAGGAGCGGAGAAGGGATGCCCGTGGCCACCGGCTCCAGCCCAATCTCGACCGCGTCCGACGAGATTGGACAGAGGATGAGAGCCAGCGCAAATCCGACGAGCTGAATTCGCCGCGCCAACGCCTCGAGATGCCTTCGTGCGTCCATCTCCGCTCCTGCCTCGCTTGCCTCAATACTAACGGAGGTTACAAGACGGAATCAACGCAAATCGACGCATCGAGACCCGCACGCGGGCAAATCAGGATGACCGACCAGCATTCCACCCGGTTCAATGGTCCCCATACAGCCGAAGAAATTCGTCCTCGGCCTCCACGCTACCGATCATGATGAGCTCGGCGTCGGCGGGGAGCGTCATGTCGGGGTCGGGGTTGATTTGCAGCGCCTCGGCGTCATGCACGGCGATCATGTTGCAGCCGGTCTTGCGGCGGACCGCGCTTTCCCTGATCGTCTTGCCGGCCAGCGCGGCGGGTGTCTTCATTTTGAAGATGCTCAGTCCCTCGGCCACCAACAGGATGTCGCTGCGCTGGAGCAGGTTGAAAATCGTGTTGGCCCCCATCGAGGCATACGACATGACGAAATCGGCCCCCGCCCGATGCAGCGTCTGGACGTTGCGCTCGTGCGTGGCGCGACTGATGATCTGGATGTCGGGCCGGAGCCGGCGGCAATAGATCGTCAGGTAGATATTGATGTCGTCGTCGTGCGTGGTGAGCACGACCGTCGAGGTCTCCATGATCCCGGCCTTCTGCAGCACCTCGAGCTCGGCGGCGTCGCCCAGGACGTATTTGGCGGGATCGCGGATGCGCTCGGCCATGCGCTCGACGATGCGATAATCGATCCGCCACTCGGCCAGCGTCCGACCCGTCGCCCTGCCCACTCTGCCCCCGCCAATGATGACGACCGGCGCGCCGGGATGTCCGTAGACGCGGTATTGATCATCGTAGCGATTGAGCTGCGCCCGCGAGCCGGCGAGGACCAGCACGGTATTGGACGTAACCCGGGTGTCGGGCCCGGCGGTTTCAAAGCGGCCGCGCTCCCAGACGCCCACGACGGTCACGCCCACCGTCTCGCGCAGGTTACATTCGGCGAGGGTCTTGCCGACCAACGGCGTTCCCGTCGCGGTGGCCTCGGCGATCAGGAGTTGGTCGATCTCGCCGATCAGGTGCGTCACCGAATCGCCCGCGTGCGCCCGCCGGGCCAGCGACTGGCCCATCGTTTCGGCGAGTTGGAGGACTTTGTTGCAGCCGGCGAGCTCCAGGATGTCCACCGAGGCTTTATAGTTCACGGTCGAAATGATGGGGACCTTCTCCGACATCTCGCGCACCGTGAAGACGACGTTGGTGTTGATCGGATCGGTGGCGGTGGTTGCCACCAAGGCCGCATGCTCGACGCGGACCCGCCGGTAGGTCTCCGGATTGTCCAAACCGCCCACGACCACCTTCAGGCCCTGGTCATGCAGCCTGAGGGCCTCATCGGTCTCGGGCGTCAGCAAGACGTAGGGGTAATGGTATTGGTCGAGCTTATTGATCAGTGCCGCGACCACGGGATCGAAATGGGTCAGGATGACGTGGCCGGTCGTCGTGGCCGGAATCTCGCGCGGCGCCAGGCTTTGGGACTGCGCTTCCATCCACGGCGCGAAGAAGAACTGGATGATCATCACCGGGAGCAGGATGAGCATGAAGATCGTCCCGGAAACCAGAACGATCAATGTGAAGACGCGACCGAGGTCGGTGTGAAACGTGATGTCTCCGAATCCCGTCGTCGACATTGTCACGAAGGTCCAATAGAAGCCCGACAGCCAACTATGTTCCTGACCCTCCCACTCCATCAGAAGCTGGAAGATGACGCTGTAGCCGGCAACCATCACCGCCAGCACGATCAGGAAGTTCACGAGCAGCTTGACGTTGCGCCGACTCGAGCCCCTGCGCATGAAATAGAAAATCTGCCCGGCGATGGATCGCATGGTTGGTTCGTCCTCTTGGATCGCGGATCAGATGATGAGGCGCACTTCACCCGGCTTGGGCAGGCGCTCAATCCGCACTGGGGATGTTTCCCCGGCGCGGCCTCCCGTGATGGATAAACTCGACGGCGGAATCGTACTGGCGACTTTCTCCACGTTCGGCCCTTTGCGGAATACTAAGCATGTCCGGCAGGGCATGTCATGCGAAATCCATCATCTTCACGCCCTCACACGTCGGCTCTCGGCTCCCGTCCCCCGTCCTCGTAATCGGATTTCTTCTCGGGTCATAATTGAGGCGTGGGTCACGATGACGAGGTCGATTACGAGAACGAGACACGGGAGCCGAGAGCTGATTATCATCCAGAACGCAAAGCCTTCATCGAAGCGGAGTTTACCGGCCAATCTGTATCAAACCCAAAGCGGCAACCGAACGGTTTTCGATTTCCGATTGTCGCCGTCTTCGTGATAAGATATTGGCGTAAGTGCGTTTCGCATTCGAAACGTGAAGATGAGCCCAGACTGGCGAGGACTCTTGAACGCAAGCAGCGCGATGCACGCATACACAACTCGGGTCCTGATCGTCGGCAGCGGCCCCGCGGGGCTCGCGACAGCCTTTACTCTCATGCAGGCCGGCCATGAGACGCTGATCGTCGAGCGCGACGTGTTCGCCGCCGGGGTGGCCGGCTGGCCCATTTACATGAAGCTGTTTTCGACGACCGAATTGGTCGAACTCTGCGACTTCCCGCTGGCGATCCCCGACGAAAAACCGACCCGCCAACAGTATCTGCGCTACCTGGAGCGGTTCGCGACCCACGCCGGCCTCGAGATCAAGACCCACCACGAGGTGACGGGCCTGGAGGGGGCCGACGGGGCGTTTCGGGCAACGGGCCGGACGCGGCTGGGCGAACCGTTCGCCGTCGCCTGCGAGAAAGTCATCTTGGCCACCGGCGCCTATGATCACCCCAATCCCCTCGGCGTCCCCGGCGCGGACCTGCCAAAGGTCAGCCATTACTACACCGAGGTCAACGCCTATTTCGGGAAAAAGGTGCTGATCGTGGGCGGACGGCACTCGGCGGCCGAGACGGCACTCGAGCTGTGCCGGGCGGGGGTCGAGGTCACGATCTGCCATCGTCGCGCGACGTTCGATAACCTCAAGTACTGGATCGGCCCGGACCTCGATAATCGCATCAAGGAGGGCCGCGTCGGGACGATCATGCCCGCCCATGTGAGTGAGATTCGGCCCCATTCGGTCGTGATCGAGCATGAACGCGTGGGCCGGACCGAGATCGAGAACGACGCCGTCCTGGCGCTGACCGGCTATCACCCCAATCCCACGTTTTTGCGGGCCCTGGGTCTGGAGGTCGATGCTGAGCGACGCCAACCGGTCTTCGATTCAAAGACCTTCGAGAGCACCCGCCCGGGCGTTTACCTGGCCGGCGTGATGCTGGCCGGCAATATCAGTGGCGCGATCTTCATCGAGAACTCGCGCTTCCACGGTCGGCGCATCCTCGACCACCTCCGCCGGGCGGCGCCGGCGGGCTCCGCCTCGGAGAGCCGGTAGGAACCTGCTCTCCTCCGTATCGCGCGCCAAAGTCCACCGGATCGGCGTTCTTCACCCCAACCCCCGCCCCCCGGTGTCTCGATGATCAGCTCATCACCCGGCTCGACGTGAATGGCCACGCGTCCGGGCAGCTCTTCCTGGCTTCCGCCCTTTCGGATGAGGACGTTGCGCCCCTTCGCCCCGGCCCGGCCCCCCTTGAGCCCGAAGGGCGCCACGGCCCGGCGTTCGCTCAGGACGGTCGCCTCGAGCGGGGCCAGAAAGCGGAAATGGCGCACCGCTCCGTCGCCGCCCCGCCAGAGGCCCGCCCCTCCCGAATCCCGGCACACGCCGAAGCGGACCAGCCGGACGGGATGACGCGTCTCCAGGATTTCGGGGTCGGTGATGCGCGTGTTGGTCATGTGGGTATGGACGGCGGCGGCCCCGTGATACCCCTCGGCCGCGCCGACGCCTCCGGCGATGGTCTCGTAATAGCCGAACGTCTCGTCGCCGAAGCCCAGGTTGTTTATCGTCCCCTGGCTCGCCGCCGCGAGGCCCAATGCACCCAACAGCGCGTCCACCACGCGGGTCGAGGTCTCGACGTTGCCCGCCACGACCGCACGGCCCGGCGCGGGGCTGAGCAGGCTGGGCCGGGGGATGATGATCTCCAGGGGCTCCAGGCAGCCCTCGTTGAGCGGGATCGGTTCGTCGACCAGCGTCCGCACGACATACAGCGTCGCCGAGCGCGTCACGGCCTCCGGGGCGTTCAGGTTGCCCGCCTGATCGGGCCCGGTGCCGGTGAAATCGATGACGGCCCGCCCGCCGCCGATCTGGATCCGCACGGCGATCGGCGTGCCGTCGTCCATGCGGTCCTCGAAGCGATATTCGCCGTCCGGGAGCAGCCCGAGGGCGTCTTCGACTTGACGCCGGGCGTTCGCGCGGACGTGCCCCATATAGGCGCGGACCGTTTCGAGACCGTAGCGATCGGTCAGCTCGCGCAGGAGTCGCGCCTCCCGGTGATTAGCCGCGATCTGGGCCTGCAGATCGGCGCGGTTGTCGCGCGGATTACGCGCCGGATAGGGCCCCAAGGCGAACAGCCGGTCGAACAACGCCTCGTTGAACCGCCCGGCCTCAACGAGTCGCACCCGATCGAGGACCACGCCCTCTTCCTCGAGCCGGGTCGAGAACGGCGTGATCGAGCCCGGGGTAACACCGCCGATGTCGGCGTGGTGGGCGCGGCTGGCGGAGAAGAAATCGTGCCGTGTTTGGCTCCCGGTCCCGGTTCCAATGAAAACGGGCGTCACGGTTGTGATATCGGGCAGGTGCGAACCACCGGCGTATGGGTTGTTCGTCACGAAGACGTCGCCGGGGACCATGGCCGGGTGGGCCCGCATCACGGCCCGCACCGCATCACCCATCGCCCCCAGGTGGACGGGGATATGCGGCGCGTTGGCCACCAAGTGGCCCTCGCCGTCAAAAATTGCGCACGAGAAATCGAGCCGTTCCTTGACGTTGGTCGAGATCGCCGTCCGCTGCAAGACCCGGCCCATCTGCTCGGCGATCGACATGAATAGGTGGTTGATGACCTCCAGCGCGATCGGGTCGGGCGCGGTCCCTGGGCGGCGGGCTGGGTGTTGCGTGGGCGCCTTCGCGATCTCCTGGCACTGCTCAAGGACCACATGCCCGATCTCGTCCACGCGCGCATCGAAATCCGGTTCAACGACAATCGTGCCGATCGATTCCAGGATGATGGCGGGGCCTGAAATTCGCTCATCCGGATGGAGAGAATCCCGTTGAAAGACCGGAGCGCGGCGTGCGCGGCCCCCAATCATGACCTCTACAATGCGTTCGGGCCTGGGAGCCTCCGTGGGCGGCCCCGGCCCGCCCTGTCCCGCGATGACCGGCGCTTCGTGATCGGCTCGACCGTTTGCTTCGACGCGGCACTGGACAACCTCGATCGGCCGATCCTCGCGGACGTATCCATACAGGTGCCGGTGGGCTTCGATGAACGCGGCCCGGTAGTCGCCCGTGGCGGGCCGCGAGATGGTCAGCGGGGTCTCGGTCCCGACATGGCGCAAATCCAGCTTGCGCACGATCCGGATGGCGCCGGGAGCGACCCCCTGGGACTCGATATGCCGGCGACCCTCGGTCTCGAGCCCCGCGAAATCCGATTCCAGCGCCTCCAAGGCCCCCGCATCCAACGGGCGCCGCGGCGCGGGCGCGGAGCCTTCCCAGGTCGTATCGGCCAGGCCGATGCCCAGGGCGCTGAACACCCCGGCCAGCGGGTGGATCAAGATGCGGCGGATCCCCAGGTGGCGCGCGACGGCGCAGGCATGTTGTCCGCCCGCCCCGCCGAAGCAGCACAGGACGTAGCACCGCGCATCGTGGCCGCGAGCGACCGAAATCTCCTTGATCGCCTGCGCCATCTTCAGGTTGATGACTTCCAGGAACCTCTCGGCCACCTCGTCGGGGATGAGCGGCCAGCCCTCGCGGCGGCTTCGCTCGGCGACCGCTGCGAGCACCTTGCTCACGCGCTCACGGTCGAGCACGAAGGGGAAGTTTTCGGGCAGGATGCGGCCCAGGTAGAGGTTCACGTCCGTGACGGTCAACTCGGAGGCGCGCGGCCGGCCCGCAGGGTCCTTGCGGCCGTAACAAATCGGCCCGGGATCGGCCCCGGCGGGTGGTGGCGAAAGTCGAGTGGCATTGCGACCAACTTTATCCCGCGCGTGGGGTTCATCGTAACCAACCTGAATCGGCGGGCCAAGAATGTGGTGCACTTTTACAACAAGCGAGGAACCGCCGAGCAGTGGATCAAGG
>CAUZJO010000134.1:0-12861 GCA_963580245.1 Candidatus Sumerlaeia bacterium
GCGACGGGGCAAGCTGGCCGCGCGGCTGTGGCGCTGGATGAAACGACGAGCGGCGATCGAACCGGGCATCGGGCATCTCAAACAAGAACACCGCATGGATCGCTGCCGGCTGTGGGACGCCGAGGGCAACGCGTTCAATGCAATCGGGAGCGCGGCGGGGATGAATTTCAGGAAACTGCTGGCCCACGCGGCTGTTTTTCATTATCTTTTGCTGCGTCTGGCGCAAATCACGAGTCGAAAACGGATGCCTCTGGTTCACCCGAGTTCAGCTCTGATCGGCTGGGCTGCTTGAGCAGGGCTTTTTCAGGATCGACTAACCTATCTTACAGGGCGACAAGCTGGCGGCGCAAGCCAACATTTCCGCCCAAGCCCGACCGGGGCCGGTGGACGGGCGATTCGGCGCCCGGCTTGACCGACCCGACCGGCCCTTTCGTTCACGTACGGTTTCGATGGCCGCCGGCCCTGATTTCGCGGTATGATGCATCTGATCGAGCAGCCGCCGAATGGGGTGGGGGACTGCCTGGTCAAAGGGATGCCCGAGATTTCCACGACGGCGGAAGTCGAGTATCCCGGCGATGAGCGAGTTCCTTTCCCGCCTTCAAGCGTCTCCCCTCCTCACCGACGGGGCGATCGGGACGTATATCTTCGAACGGACCGGGCGCCTTTCGGAGATGAACCACGTCTACGAGGCCTTCAACCTGGATAAACCCCAATTGGTCGAGGACGTGCACCTGGCCTACCTGCGCGCCGGGGCGCAATGCATCAAGACCAATACCTTCGCCGCCAATCGGAGCTACCTGGACCGCTTGGGCGAAAGTCAACGCATCGACGAGATCAACCGCGCCGGCGCCAGGGTGGCTCGCCGGGCCATCGAGCACTACCTTGAACAGGCGGCGGCGAACGATAAGGTTTTCGTTCTGGACTCGGTCGGCCAGCCCCGCGACGCCAAAGCCTCGGTCGAGGAGATCAAGGCAGCCTATCGCGCGCCGGTCCGCGCGCTGGTCGAGGAAGGGGTCGACGCCATCCTGATCGAGACCTTTTCCTCACTGATCCACATCATGGCGATCCTCGAGGTCATCCGGGCACTGGACCAGCCGCCTCCGGTGATCGTCAACGTCTCCCCGCGCTTTTCGGAAAACCGCGAGCAATGCGAACCCGACCCCGCGCAATACATCAAGACGATGATCGAGTGGGACGTCCCGGTCGCCTGCGTCAACTGCTGCGCCCCGTGGGAGGCGTCGGCCTTTATCGACACCGTCTAGAAACTCCCGGCGGTCGAGGAGGGCCGAATCCTGCTCTCGGTCATCCCCAACGCCAGAGGATTTCAGCGTATCGACAGCCGCTACATGAGCTGCGTCAATCCCGAATTCATGGGGTCGTTCGCCCGTTCGCTGGCGCGGCGCGGGGTGCGGTTGATCGGCGGGTGTTGCGACGTGCATCCCCCGCATATCAACGAGATGCGCAACTTCCTGCGGTCGCACCAGGTCGTGGTCCATGACCTGGGCGAGGCGCGAGTCCACGCAGGGCTCCCACCCGTGGGACCCGAGGCCAAGAAGGCCAACGGCTTGTTCCCGAGGAAACTGTTCGACGGCGAGTTCGTCGCCAGCGTCGAGATGCTCCCGCCACGCGGCACCGGCCCCAAATTGACCTAGGCCAAGATCGACTTCATCGGCGAGCTGGACGAGTCGGGCCTGGCCGACGCGCTCGACGTGACCGACGGCTCGCGCGGCATCCCGCTGATGCCGCCGGGCGACTTTATTCAGCTCGCGCGTCATCGATTGGGCTGGGCGCCCGACGCCGCCGATAAACTCGAGTTCATCCCCCACTTCACGTCGCGCGACCTGAACCTGATGGGTTTGCAAAGCCGGCTGATGGGCTACGGCGCCAACGGCATCCATAACGTTCGTGTTCATCACGGGCGACCCGCTCAAGATGTCGCCCACCTACCCGCGCTCGACCGCCGTCTTCGACCTCGATTCGGTCGCCATGATCGGCTACACGCATCGCTTCCTGAACGCGGGCGTCGATTTCGGCGCCGTGCCGCTCGGCAAACACGCCGACCCGCGCACTCACTTCACCATCGGCGCAGGCTTCGAGCCCGAGGCGCTGGACATGGAACACGAGGTCGACAAACTCAAGCGCAAGATCGACAACGGCGTCGATTACATCATGACCCAGCCGACGTTCCGCTACGAACCGCTCGACGTCCTCGATCCGTATCGCAAACAAGTCAAGGTCCTGATCGGCGTCATGATCCTCACCAGCCTCGAACACGCCAAACGGGTCGCCGAAGTCCCCGGCGTCATCGTCCCCGACGCCATCTTCGAACGCCTGGGCGCCCACGAAAAGATCGAAGACCAGGCCAAGGTCGGCAAGGACATCGCCATCGAACAGGCAAGCTGGGTAAAACGCGAGAGATGGTCGGGTCTCTACCTCATGTCGCCTGCGACTCATCGGCCGGTTATCGAGGTGTTGAAGAGCGTGATGAATCGGAAGGTTTATTAAGTCGGTCGTCTAATTCGCGGCCGAGACTTCCAGGACTCGGCCACCCTTAGTATAACCATCGCTTCCAGGCCCCGACGTTTCGTTCTGTTGACAGTATTCGACGATGTATAACTTACCGCCGCTGACGCACAGGTCGATCGGCCGGTTCAGCCGGTCCAGGAACCGGTCGGTGGTGGCCGTCCATACGCCGTCGACTTCCTCGATCCGAAAATTCAGCACGTCGAAACCGATCCTTTCGTAGTTCGCCAGGTTGCCGTAACGCGCCATGAAAAACGTGCGATGGTATCTCTCGGGGAGTTCGCCGTGGCCGTAATAGACCAGGCCGGTGGGCGCGGCGTGGGGTGTCATGCTGTACATCGGAGTCACGCCGATCAGGCCCCCCGGGCCGACGTTGCGGACCGGCGGTTCAAGCGTTAAAGAATCCGGCGCCTCGACGGCGTCGTCGTAAGCGGGCGCTTCGCCGTTCGCGAAAACGTATGGGAAACCGTAGTGTTTGCCCTGGCGGATAACGTTGATTTCCTCGGGGTGGTCGGCGTTGGGCCCGTTTTCGACGTCGATCATCCGGCCTTGCCCGTCCCAATCGAAACCGAACGGATTGCGGTTGCCGCGACTGAAAACTTCCGGCTCCTGCATGCCCCGCTCGGGATCAAACCGGAGGATGCACGCCGTCAGCCCCTGGTCCGAAAACCCCGGCCCGCCGGGGATGTCCGGATGCGGGCCCTCGCCGAAGGTGCTGATGTGCGGCAAGTCGCCCGTCTCGCCGTGGTCGGTGCGCGAACCGCTCCCCAAATAGATCATCCCATCGGGTCCCTGCGCGATGCGACACGCCCCATGATTAAAACCGCCCACGCCGTACGGATAATCGAAGCGCGTCCATAACTCGGGTTTCTCCGGGTCCGTTCCCTCCGAGATCGGCCCGGTGCGATAGATATCCACCCGATTGATGAAGATATCGGCCGGCAGTTGCACATTGGCGACGATGTAAAGCCGGCCTTTGCGGTCGAAGGTCAGGCCAAGGCACAACGTGGCCCGCAGCGTGATCGGCCCGTTGACCCATTTCGCGTCGATCGGCAACGGGATATTCAGGTCTTGCCGCTCCGGCTGTTCGATATAATCCTCAGCTCCCCACAGCCGCCGCTTGGATTGCGTTTGCGCATCCACGACGTAAACATCACCGCCCCCGCCCAACACGTAAAGGCGCCCGCTCTCGGGATGGGCCGCGATGCGAACCGGCTCCTCGTCCCCCTCCGAGGTGAACGCCGCGACCACCCGCACTTGGGTCCCCTCGGGCACCCGAGGCAGCGGCGGATCAACCTCGGATGGGGAATGCGCCGCCGCGGAGCCGCCAAACAGGATCACATGCCAGGACAGCAAAACCGCCAGGCTAAGGCCCAGCAGACCCAAACGATTCATGACCATGGAACAAACTCCCTTGCGCAAAAATGCTTGGTTTTGAAGACACCTTTAACGTGTAGATGTTCCCACGGGAAGGGGACCATCTTCAATCATTATCCCACGTCGATGAGCCCCATGGGTACATCTTGCGGATCCGTGAGATGCGCATGCGTCTGAAAACCCGCGGCGACGCCTCGATCTGGGAGTTCGTCACGCGCGAGTCCCCCGGCACGACGGACAAACCGGTCCGCCCTCGATCCGACGCCCCCTTTGGGGGCTCGCGGTTGACCCGGCCCCAGACCCAGGGCTCGCCAAGCCTCGCCCTGGGCTTTAATCCTTCACCCCCTGTCGGGGGTTTTGCGAGACGACATTTTTGCCGCCGTTTTGTCGTTGATGAACCGGCTATTTCATTCAGGAAGGCTCAGACCCCCACCGAATCCTGCATCGCCGCCGACCTACCCGACGCATCCTCCGGCTCATAGCCCAGATTCGGCGCCAGCCAACGCTCGACCTGCTGGGGGGTCATCCCCTTGCGGGCGGCGTAGGCGTCGACTTGATCACGACCGATCTTGCCCACGTCGAAATACTTCGCTTGCGGATGCACGAAGTAATAACCGCTGACCGACGCCGCCGACAGCATCGCGTAACTCTCGGTCAACGTGATCCCGGTCTGCTCCTCGACGCCGAGCAGATCGAACAGCGCGCGTTTCTCGGTGTGATCGGGACAGGCGGGGCAACCCGGCGCGGGGCGGATGCCGCGGTAGCGTACCTTGATCAGGTCCTCGTTGCTGAGTTGTTCGTCGCGGCCGTAACCCCAGATCTCGCGAACGCGCTTGTGCATCCATTCGGCGAAGGCCTCGGCGAGCCGGTCGGCCAGCACCTTAACCATGATCGCGTTGTAGTTGTCGTGATCGGCCTCAAACCGCGCGACCACTTCGTCGATCCCCGTCCCGGCCGTCACGGCGAAACCCCCGACGTAATCAACGCGGCCCGAATCGCGCGGCGCCACGAAATCGGCCAACGTGAGGTTCGCGCGCCCTGCCTCGCGTTGTTCCTGCTGGCGCAGCACGTGGATTCTGGCCAGCACCTCGCCGCGTCCCTCGTCCGCGTAGATCTCAATATCGTCCCCGTCGCTGTTGGCCGCGAAGATGCCGATTACGCCGTTGGCCCGAAGCTGCTTGCGCTCGATGAGCGCGTCGAGCAGTTTGCGGCCGTCGTCGAACAGCTCGCGCGCCTTCTCGCCCCAGCGCCGGTCATCAAATATCTTCGGATAGACGCCCTTAAGCTCCCACGCGTGAAGGAACGGCGACCAATCGATAAACTCCGCGATCCGGCCCAGCGCAACATCTTCGAACGTCTTGACCCCGAGCGATTGCGGCCGGTCGATCGGCTCGTCGGACCAATCGACTGAAAGCCGATTTGCCCGCGCCTGTTCGAAACCAAGCAGCCTCTTCTCGCCGCGCTTCTTTAAATGATGCTCGCGCAGACGCGCGTAGTTCTCGGCCACCTCCGCCGCGAACGCCTCCTTGTTCTTGGGGTTCATGAGGTTTTGAACCACACCCACCGCGCGGGAGACGTCGAGGACGTGCACGGTCGGGTTTTGGTGGCACGGGGCGATCTTGACCGCCGTATGAATCTTGCTGGTCGTGGCGCCGCCGATCAGCAACGGCGTCGCCAGCCCCTCGCGCTGCATCTCCTTGGCCACGTGCGCCATTTCATCGAGCGACGGCGTGATCAGGCCGCTGAGGTCGATCAAATCAACCTGATGTTCGCGCGCCTGGGCCAAGATCTTATCGCACGGCGTCATCACGCCCAGGTCGATCACCTCGTAGTTGTTGCACCCGAGCACGACGCCGACGATGTTCTTGCCGATGTCGTGAACGTCGCCCTTGACCGTCGCCATCAGGATCTTGCCCGCGCTTGTTCGGCCGCCGGCCCCATCCTTATCGGCTTCCATAAACGGCAAGAGGTACGCGACGGCCTTCTTCATCACGCGCGCGCTCTTGACGACCTGTGGCAGGAACATCTTCCCCGCCCCGAACAGGTCGCCGACTACGTTCATGCCGTCCATCAGCGGGCCTTCGATGATGTACAGGGGCCGTTCGTGTTTTTGGCGCGCTTCCTCGACGTCCGCGTCGATGTGATCGACGATCCCCTTGACCAGCGCGTGACCAAGGCGTTCCTCAACCGTTCCCGATCTCCACGCCGCGTCTTCCTTCTTCTTGACGCCACGGTCTTCGCCTTTGATCCGTTCGGCGAAGTCGACCAGGCGTTCAGTGGCATCGGGCCCGCGGTTCAGCAAGACGTCTTCGACCCGGTCCAATAGGTCCTTGGGGATCTCGTCGTAGACCTCGATCATCCCGGCGTTGACGATGGCCATGTCCAGTCCCGCCTGGATGGCGTGGTAGAGGAACGCCGCGTGCATCGCCTCGCGCACGCGGTTGTTGCCGCGGAACGAGAATGAAATATTGCTGATCCCGCCGCTGACTCGGCAGCCGGGCAGGTTCTGTTTGATCCAGCGCGTCGCCTCGATGAACGAGACCCCGTAGTTGTTATGTTCCTCGATGCCCGTCGCGACGGTCAACACGTTGGGGTCGAAGATGATGTCGGTGGGATCAAACCCGACCTCATCGACCAGGATGCGGTAGGCCCGCGCACAGATCTCGATGCGCCGCCGGGTCGAGTCGGCCTGGCCCTGTTCATCGAACGCCATCACCACCACCGCCGCGCCGTAACGCCTCAGCAACCTGGGTGCGCTCTAAAGACCTCCTCGCCCTCTTTCAGGCTGATCGAATTGACCACCGCCTTGCCCTGCACACACTTTAGCCCCGCCTCGATGACGCTCCACTTCGAGCTGTCGATCACGATCGGCACGCGCGAAATCTCTGGCTCGGCCTCCACCAGGTTGAAGAACTGCGTCATCATCTCCTCGGAGTCGATCAGCCCCTCGTCCATGTTGATATCGATCATGTTCGCGCCGTTCTCGACCTGCTGGCGCGCCACGCCGAGCGCCCCCTCCAGGTCCTCGGCCTTGATCAGCTTCTTGAACTTCGGCGAGCCGGTGATGTTGGTGCGCTCGCCGATCATCACGAAGTTGGACTCAGGCCTGATTCGAAATGCCTCAAGGCCGCTGTAACGGCTCGTGAGTTCGATCGCCGGGATCGCCCGCGGGAGACACCGGCCGGCGGCTTCGGCGATCGCCGCGATGTGTTCGGGCCTCGTCCCGCAGCACCCCCCGGCGATGTTCAGCCAGCCGTTGCGCGCGAATTCGCCGATCACGCCCGCCATGTGCTCGGGCGTGTCGTCGTAGCCGCCGAACTCATTGGGCAGCCCCGCGTTGGGGTGGATGCTGATCCGGCAGCCGGCCAGACCGGCCAGCTCTTCGATATAGGGCCGCATCTCCTCGGCCCCGAGCGCGCAGTTGATCCCGACCGACAGCGGTTGGGCGTGCTCGACCGAATACTAAAACACCTCGACCGTCTGACCGCTGAGCGTGCGGCCCGAGCGGTCGGTGATCGTGACCGAGATCATTACCGGCAGCCGCCGGCCCGTCTCCTCGAAGGACTTCTCGATGGCGAACAACGCGGCTTTGAGGTTGAGCGTGTCGAAGACCGTCTCGGTCAGCAGCAAATCCACGCCCCCCTCCACCAGGGCGCGCGCCTGCTCGTGATAGGCGTCGACCAACTGATCGAACGTAACGCCCCGATAGCCCGGATTGTTCACGTCGGGGGAGAGCGAGGCGGTCCGGTTGGCCGGCCCGATCGCCCCGGCGACAAAACTCGGGCGCGAGGGGTCCTGGGCGGTCTTGGCGTCGGCGACGCGGCGGGCAATCCGGGCCGCGTCCACGTTCAACTCATGGACGATCCCCTCCAGGGCGTAATCGGCCTGCGAGATACGGTTGGCGTTGAAGGTGTTGGTCTCGATGATATCGGCGCCGGCGTCGAAGAAGGACCGGTGAATCTCTTCGATCACCTCGGGCCGCGTCAGGCACAGCAGGTCGTTGTTCCCCTTGAGATCCCTGGGATGATCGCCGAAACGGTCGCCACGGAAATCCGGCTCCTCGAGCCCATATCCCTGGATCATCGTCCCCATCGCGCCGTCGAGGACCAGGATCCGTTCGGCCAAGGCCTGCTCGAGGGGTTGCGCGGCGGAAGGTTTGATGGACGGTCGTCCCATCAGCCTGGCCTGCTGCATATGAGATCGCGAAGAGCTACCGTCATGATCCGTCGTGACTCCCGGGGGAACGCTTATGGGAGTTTTGGTTATATGGTTGACAGACTTTAGGGCCTGTGGCAAGTCAACAACAATGCCACGGGCGCAAGAGCGCGCGGCCAAAACCCCCAACCGAGATATACCAGATCAAAATCACGCTCGCGGACAGCAAGCCCTCGATCTGGCGGCGCGTTGCGGTCTCTTCCGACATCACGTTGGCCGAGCTGCACCACGTCATCCAGCGCGCCATGGGATGGTGGGATTGCCACTTGCACGAGTTCAAAATCGCCGGCCGTTCTTACGGCCCCAATTACGATTTCGAGTCAGAGCCATCCCACAGCCCTGCGGAATGGCTATGATTATGAATGGGTACATTCGGCCTCACGGGGATGTTTGTCGAGAACCGAATGAAACCCCTCGATCGCCCGATCGATCATGGGCGTCGTTAGATCGAGATGGGTCACGAGCCGACACGATTGGGGGCCGACGGGGTAAAAATCGACGCCGACTTCCGCCATTCGCCGCGAAAGGTCGGCGGCCGACATGCAGTGGGGATCGATGCCGAAGATGATGATGTTGGTCTCGACATGACCCGCGTCCAGCCGGATGCCGGGCAGGTCGGAGATCGCCTCGGCCAAGCGCCGCGCGTGGGCATGGTCTTCGGCCAGGCGCTCCACATGATGTTCGAGCGCGAAGAGCGCCCCGGCGGCGATGATACCCGACTGGCGCATCGCGCCGCCAAACAGGTGTTTGTACCGCCATGCCTGGGCGATGAAGTCGCCGCTGCCGCCCAGCACCGCCCCCACCGGCGCGCCCAGGCCCTTCGAAAAACACAGCGTCACCGAATCGAAGTGGGACGCGTAACGATCGGCCGTGACTCCCGACGCCGCGACCGCGTTCATCAGCCGCGACCCATCCATGTGGCAGACCATGCCGTGACGGCGCGCCACCTCGGTCACGGCGCGCGCCTGCTCGATCGGCCAGACCGCCCCGCCGCCCATGTTGGTTGTGTTTTCGACGATCAGCACGCGCGGGCGTGAGAAATGATAATCATCGGGCCGAGTCGTCGCCTCGACCGTCTCCGGCGTGAACATGCCCCGCTCACCGTCGAGCGGCCGGCACATCACGCGGGAGAGATACGCCGGCCCGCCCGCTTCAAAGTTGAACACATGCGATAAGCGGTGACCGAGAACTTCATCGCCGCCATCCGCGTGGACCGCTAGGGCGATCTGGTTGGCCATGGTGGCCGAGGGGAGGAAGACGGCGTCTTCGACGCCAAGCAGCTCGCGGACCCGTTCGACGAGCCGCTGGACGGTCGGGTCCTCGCGCTTCTGTTCGTCACCCACCGCCGCTTCGGCGATTGCGCGTCGCATGGCGGGGGTCGGCTGGGTCGCCGTGTCGCTACGTAGGTTAATCCGCTCCATTTTCGTCATCCCACCTATCATACCGGTTGCCCGTCTCGCGGAGCGTCGATTCTTACGCTCATGGACCGGCGTGAGCAAGCTTTTTGCCCCATGTCCCCCTAAGAATACCGTCCCTGCTGATATGGAAGGACTTACGCTATCCTTGATCTGGGGCGCGAAACCGTCTATTCTCCGCTCATGAAAACCTATCAGGCCCTTTTCAGGAACGTCTCCAACTTGTTTTTTTCCTCCAGCGGCTCCTCGGCTATGCCATGACCTTCGTTTGGACGTTGGCCTGGCCCAGGGCAGTTCTGGCGGCTCGGCTGCTCGCGGTCGAGAGCCAATTGGCCAGCTGCCGGGAGAGAATCCAGCACAAGCAGGTTCCAAGGCCCAGGTTCACTCCGGCCTTTCGGCTGTTATGGGTGATTTTATCGAAGGTTTTGGACCAGTGGCAGAACTTGACCCAGCTCATGCAGCCAGCAACGGTCAAAAGATGGCACAGCCAGGCCTACCGGCTTTTTTGGCGGTGGAAGTCGAAGGCCGGTCGACCCACGATATCGCAAGAGATGCAGGGCTTTATCCAAAAGCTCAGTCGAGAAAACCCGCCGTGGAGTGCGGAACGCATTCGCGACACGCTGCGACTGCTTGGCTTCGATCCTCACTGCGAGGACACGATACGCAAATACATGGTCAAACCCCGGAATCCCAGGAATAGTTTCTCGACCTGGCTGCCGTTTCTCCGCAATCACCTCGATGTCTCCTGGCCGATAGACTTCTTGACGGTCACGACCATCGGCTTTTCAACCCTCTACGTTTCCCTCGTCTTCGCCCACGGGCGCCGCAAAGCCATCCATTTCGCCGTGACGTCTACGCCATCGATGGCGTGGGTTATTCAGCAATTGCGAGAAGCGATGCCTTTGGGTTTGCAACCGCGCTACCTGTTGCGCGATAATGACGGCATCTACGGTGCCGGTGTGAAGGCATTTCTCGAACGATGTGGGATTGAGGAGGTGCGGATCGCATATCGAAGTCCGTGGCAGAGCCCCTACGTCGAGCGATTCATCGGCACACTCCGGCGTGATCTCCTCAATCACGTGATCATTCTGAATCAGGAACACCTTCAACGATTGCTCAGAGAATACATCAACGAGTACTACCACATTGCTCGTCCCCACCAAGGATTAGCTGGTGAGACACCGATAGCCCAAGCAAAACCCAGTCCGATTGCTGGGCCCGCCCAAATTATCTCCATCCCCGTGGCTGGCGGCTTTCACCACCGTTACGAACGCATCGCGGCGTAGTTTGAACAGACAGAATCGATTGCTTGTCAGCCTTGGATGCCAATTCATCTCCATCTGCTTTGCCCAACGATGAACAAGAACCCGGGAGGGTCTAATGCCGATTTATCAACCCAAACGGTTCTTGTTTTTCTAGGATGGAATATTTCGGGGGTACACGGCGGCGAAAGGGGGGCGCATGGGTGATTTATCGGCCACGGACGATCGCATCGAGACCGTGGAGGCCCGCACCGTCGCGGTGCCGCTGCGCAAACCGCCGGCCTTCTCCACCCGCGCTATCACGGCCCGTCACTACACCATCGTCCGCGTCCGAACCAAGACGGGCGTCGAGGGCATGGGGTTCTGTTATTGTGGGGACCGCGCCGGCCATCTCGTCACCCAATTCGTCAGGGATTTCCTACGCGACCACGTGGTGGGAACCGACCCCGCTTCGGTCGAGGCGGTCTGGACCCGCATGTACCGCGATGCGCTGCTGATGGGACGACGCGGCGCCGTGTTGCGGGCGATGAGCGCCATCGACATGGCGATCTGGGACATCCTCGCCAAGACGCGCGGCGTCCCGCTCCACAAGCTGCTGGGCGACCCCAAGGGCGAAAGCGTTCCCTGCTATGCCAGCGGAGGTTACTATTGGGAGGGAGTGGACCCGGTTGGGCACGTGCGCGAGGAGGTCGGCGGTTATGTGGAAGCCGGTTTCGAGGCCGTGAAGATCAAAGTGGGGGGCCTCCCCTTGGAGGAGGACCTCCAGCGCGCGCGGGCAGCACGACAGATGCTGGGACCGGACCGGCTGCTCATGCTGGACGCCAACAACGCCTGGCCCGACGTGGCCTCTGCGATCCCCGCCATCAACGCGCTGGCGGAGGTCGAACCGTTCTGGGTCGAAGAACCTTTGATGCCGGACGACATCCGTGGTCATGCCGCGATTCGAAACGCGGTCGGCGTCCCGATCGCGACGGGGGAGATCGAGGCGACTCGCTGGGGTTTTTCCGAGATCCTGAAGTTGGAGGCGGCCGACGTGTTACAGTCCGACGCCACCGTGCTGGGAGGCATCACCGAATTCCGCAAGGTGGCCGAGATGGCGGCCGAAAAGGACGTCCCGATCTATCCACACGCATGGCATCAACTGCACGTCTCCCTGGTCGCTTCGATCCCTATTGTGATGATGGTGGAGTATTTCGCCGACGCCTTGGTGGTGAATCTCGGAGAGCTGATGGAAGAAACTCCTCAAGCCGTCAATGGCCGGCTCCCCGTGCCTCAGGAGCCTGGGATCGGCTTCCGTTTTGACGAAGGAGCGTTGGATCGGTACGGGGTCGATGAGTGGAGGTGAACGATCATATCGCGTTCAGCCATTCGGAGGCCGGGGCGAATCGTCGCGTCATGTCGCGGATGAGTCACGTTAGGCACGGCTCACTTCGCGACGCCACTCATTGGAGTCGATTGAACGTCGCTTATGAGCTTACGGTAAACCGGAGGAAGATTTCATGGCGCCTTTAACTTTCGAGGGGAAAACGGTGCTTGTCACGGGTGGGACGCGCGGGCTGGGGCGCGCCGTCGCGCTTCGGCTTGCTCGCGAAGGGGCCGACGTCGCGGTCAACTATTTTTCTCGGGAAGCGGACGCTAAACAGACGCTGACCGACATCGAAGCGGCGGGTGTTAAAGCCGTTGCGATCGCCGGCGACGTTTCCAAGCCGCCGCAGGCGCAACGCATCGTCGCGAAGGCGCGCGAGGCACTCGGTCCCATTGATCTCCTGGTGCACTGCGCCGCCATCGCCATCCCAATCCCCGCCTTCGAAGTAACCTGGGAAATCTGGGAGAAGACGTTCGGTATCAATCTGGACGGGACGTTTAACATGATTTACGCCGTCAAGGACGAGATGATCGAGCGTAAATTCGGACGGATCGTCACGATTTCATCGATTGCGGTGTTGCGCCCGCGTGAGTATCAAGTGCCCTACTCAACATCCAAGGCGGCCGTGATCGCGTTGACGCGCTGCTGCGCCGAAGCGTGGGCCCCTTATAATCTTCGCATCAACTGCATCGCCCCGGGACTG
>CAUZJO010000135.1:0-12715 GCA_963580245.1 Candidatus Sumerlaeia bacterium
CCCAGATCCGCTATATGCTCATGGATCGCGCCTACGAAGGTAATGTCATGCGCCAAATGGTCGTGGATTTGGGGATGGAACCAATCGTTCCTCCAAAGCGCAACCGGATGTATCCTTGGGAATATGACCGTAAAATGTATAAAAACGCAATGAAGTGGAACGGCTTTTCCGTCGTTTGAAAGGCTTTCGTCGGATCTTTTCCCGTTTTGAGAAGTTGGATGTTATGTTTGTCGGTTTTATCTGTTTCGCCCTTGCCGTCGACATGCTCCATTTGTGTTAACAGGCCCTAAGTCTAACGGTGATACCAAAGAACCACGACCACCACACATGAAAAGAGTGACAAATTCGTGATATTGAAGACGCGCCAGACGATGTCTGCCGAGGTGAACCCCGACGGCGCCATCAAGACAAGACACACCCACATGCCCACGGCCCAGCAGAGGCTGACGTCCTTCGAGGACTTTCTCTTTACAATCTTGTGTATGAGGGGCAGATTCCAAAGAGGCAATACGATCGCCGCCATGAGAGCAATTTTTTCTAGCATTTCTTCCCCCAACCAGGACAAGCCGGAACCAAACAGGAATAAGATTCAAGCCGCCATCGCGGTTTGACATAATGGACTGGCCAGATTCTCAAGGGAGGGCCAGTCTGGGTACTGTTCACCGAATGCCACGCTTTCAAAACCAGCGGATCGCTGACTTGTCATGACCGCATCGTCATCACCGGCACCATCCCCGACATTTGTCACGCCGAGGGGATGAGCGGCTATCCGCGGCTCAAGGGCATCCGCGGCTTCGACACCACGCAATGGGCCCATCCCCTGCGCGAGCAGATCCGCGCCAATGCCCAGGTTCGCGCGCGGATCCTTGTTCGTGGGTTTAGTATGACGGAGCGAGCGGGCTTAAAGCAATTCAGGAATCGGTTGACCCTGCTTGTCTTCGAGGTTATTGGCGATATAGACGGGGCGCCCGATGGGATTGGTGTAGGTCTTGGTGTGGTCGATGCCCAGTGCTTGATAGACCGTGGCGTAGACGTCGCCGACCGAAAGCAGGCGGTCGGCGACTTCGCCGCCTTTTTCGTCGCTTGCGCCGATGACTTGGCCGCCGCGAATGCCGCCGCCGGCCACCGCCAGGCTCCAGCAATTGGGCCAGTGGTCGCGGCCCCCGCCGGGGTTGATATCCGGCGTGCGACCGAACTCGCCCATGACCAGGACGACCGTCGTCTCGAGCAAGCCGCGCTGATCGAGATCCTCGAGCAGTGCCGCGAGGCTGCGGTCCATCTGCGGCGCCAAATTGTCGCGCAGGCGCTTGTCGTTGTCGCCGTGGGTGTCCCATTGGGCGTCGACCCATCCCGAGGCGGTGACGAACCGGCAGCCGTGTTCAACCAGGCGCCGGGCTATCAGCGCGCTCTGTCCGACGCGCGTGCGGCCATAGGCGTCCTTGGTTTGCTCGGACTCCTCGGACATGTCGAACGCCTTCTTGACCGCCGGCGACATGAGCATGGAGAGCGCCCGTTGGGACGCGGCGTCCATTTTGTCGAAGTCGGCGAGCTGCTCCTTGGCGCGGAACGCTTCATCGACGGCCTGCAAGAAAGACCGGCGGTGATCGATCACCTCCTTCGTGATCGACTTGGGCAGGCGCAGGTCGGGGACGTTGAATTCCTCCTTGCTGGGATCGGGCAACACCATCGGATCGTATTGCGAACCGATGAAGGCCGACATGAAGCCGTCCTGGTAATCGAAAAAGTCATCCTCCCAGGGCATCGGCACCAGCATGTAAGGATGCAGATCATTGCGCGGACCCAGTTCCTTGGTCACGATCGACGCGAAGCTCGGGAATTTGACCGCGTTCTCGTGTTCGTGGCCGGTCAGGGTATAGTAGCTGGCCTGCGGGTGGTTGACGCCCTTGGATTGGATCGAGCGGACCAAGGCGATCTTATCCATGTGCCGGGCCGTCAGCGGCAATAGCTCGGAGACCTGGATGCCGTCGACGTTCGTGGCGATCGGTTTAAAGTTGCTGTTGGGCTTGGGGTCCCAGGTATCGACGTGACTGGGGCCCCCTTCGAGCCACAGAAGGATGCACGCCTCGGCCTTGCGTTGGCCCCCGCTCCCGGTCGCGCCAGCGGCGGCCAACGCTTCACTCGCTTGTAAATAGTGGTTCAAACCGAGGCCGAGTAGACTCAGCGAGCCGACGCGCAAGAAGTCGCGTCTTCCCAGGTTGCCGCCGCCGCAGGTAGAACAGGCTGATCGTCGCATCGTGTCGTGGACTCCCCTTTCCTTTAGTGGTTATACCCGAATTCGCGTGAGCAGATCAAGGCCCATGTAAGCGATTGAACGCTCTCCTCGCGTGACGGCCCCGAGGCGATGAGTTCCCCCACGACGGACCGTTCCTTATCAGACGGAAAACGGCTCAAGGTGGCCAGGTAGAGGTCCTCGATGACGGCCTGGTCATCCGCGCCGCTCTCGAGCAAGCGGGCCGATCGGCCCCCTTCGCGGCTGATTCTCTCATTGAAGGTGTCGCCGGCCAGCATGTGCAGCCCCTGGGCGACGGTCCCGATCTCGTGCGGAATCGGCAGGGCGTGGCGATTGTTGCGGCCGAAAACGTCGAGGAACTGCGAGGGCAGCAGGTCGGGAATCATCTGAACCACGCGCGTGCCGACCGGTGCCGGCCCCCCGCCGATCACCTTGTGATAAACCGGCGGCTGGGGCGTGCCGGTGGCGTCGCTGATCGCGTCGAGCAGCACCGGCGACTCGATCCGGCGAGGGACCGCGCGCGAGAAGTTGATCCGGTCGTCGCGATTGGTCGCGTTGATCGACGAGGACATCTGGTACGTGCGCGATTGAACGATGGTGCGAATCAGGTGCTTGATGTCGTAACCGTGCTCGACAAAGTCGCGCGCCAGCGCATCGAGCAGCTCGGGATGGGTCGGCGGATTGGAGGAACGGAAGTCATCGACGGGATCCACGATCCCCCGGCCGAAGAACCACCCCCACATGCGATTGACCGCCGCCTTGGCGAAGTAGGGGTTGGACGGGGCCGTCATCCATTCGGCCAGGCGCATGCGCGGGTTTTCCCGCTCGGCGCCGGTCAGAAGCCCCCCGTCCAGGAAAGCCGGGCGCACCGACTCTTTGGTGCGCGGATGGGTGACCGTCCGGCCGTTGGACCGTTCCCCCATCCCTTCGGGGAAATCGAGCAGCATGCCGTCACCCGCGAATCGCGCGGTCGTGATGCTCATGACGGTCAGTTGACTATAGAAAGCGGCCAGGCCCCAGTATTGGTCCTGAGTCCACGCCTCGAAGGGGTGATTGTGGCATTTGGCGCAATCGATCCGGATGCCGTGAAATACCCGCGTCTGTTCGGCCGCAATCGCCTCGGGGGTGCGCATCAGCTGGATTTTATAGGCGTGCGCCAGCGGGCCGCGCGTGCCCTCCCAGGCGATCCGTTCACGCGCGATCCGGTCGTAGGGGTGGTTCTGGATGATCGCGTTGCGCATCCACTCGAAATAAGACCAAGTCGTGTCCATTTGCCGCTGGGGGGTGTAGGCGACGCGGAACAGATCGCCGAACCGATAAATCCAGAAATCATTGTATTGCGGCGAGCTGAGCAGGTCCTCGATCAGCTTATCGCGCTTGTCGGGGTCGGGATCGGCAAGGAATTCGCGGACGCGCCCGGGCGGCGGCAGCATCCCGCATACGTCGAGGCAGACCCGGCGCAGAAACTCCTCGTCACTGGACAGACCCGCCGGCGCCAGGTTGAACTTGCGCATCTTGGCGAAGGTGTGTTCGTCGATGAAATTGCGCGGGGGCGGCGCGGGCGGATATTCGGCCAGCGGCTCGGCGATCACGCCGATGCGCGCGCTCGCCACGTGGCCCGCAGCCCGAACCATGACGGACGTCTCACCCGTGCGCAGGGCCTCGACCACCCCCCCGGCGGTGACGTCCGCGACGACGGTGTTGTTCGAGGCGTAGCGCACCTCGCCCGTCAGGTCTTCGCGCCGCCCATCCGAGAATACCGCCGTCACCAGAAGCTGCCATCGGCCTTGCCGATCGAGCACGACCTCTTCGGGAAAGACTTCAATCCGGGTGATGAGGGCTCCCGAACCGCCGTCCTCTTCACCAAAGGGAGCGCCGTCCTTGATCCAATTCAGAATGGTCTCGTAATCGCCGGAACCGACCTCAAAGCGTTTGCCGCCGCCGTGGGCGACCTTGCCCGTCGGTTTGAGCAACAGCGGGCTTTGCGCGGGGTCTTCGCGGTTGATGCGAGGCTGGGGCGGCTCGTCCTGCTCGTCGGTCAGGACCTTGAACGTCCCGCCTTCGATGATCCACTTGTAATCGTCGCGCGGGATGAGCGTCTGGAGCGAGAGCTTGAAGCCCCCCTGCCCCCTGACGCCCCCGTGACAGTCCGACGTGTTACAGCCGTGGCGAGTCAGGATTCGCCCGATATCACGCTGAAAGCTGAACGGCCGTCGCTCAGAGGCACCCTCGACCCGCACGGTCGTCTTCGCTGATTGTTCGCCCACGACGGCGCTCATTTCCACCTCGCCATCGGCCAGCGCGCGCAGCAGGCCCTCGGCGTCCACGGCGGCCAGGCCCGAATCCGACACGCCGAACGCACTGCGGCCAGTCACGTCGCGCTCCAAGCCGTCGGCGAATTGGCCCAAGACCACCATCCGCTGGGTCGCCCCCGAACCCCATAAGGTGGGGTCTTGAGGAAAGAGACGGATGGAAACCGGTCCGGGAAGATCGTCGGCTTGATCGCCCGCCGTCGCTTGGCCGGGGGTGACAAGACCAACGCAGGCGCAAATCAACACCGCCCAGGGAACCCAATTCGGTTTGGCCCAAGATCGACTGACGAGCTGTGTTCGGTTCCCTGTCACGTGTAGTTTCCTTTATCGGACTCTCCCAATCCGAATTGTACCCTAATTCGGGCGAATGACGACCAAAATCATCGCGTATCTTCACATGGGCAGACCGGGAGGAGCCCCTCCTTTTAAAAGGACCTCCAAATCATGCGATACGTTTGCCGGTAAACAGATGGGATCGCTCATTGGTCAGTGGAATTGAGAAAGCGGGAGATCGCCTCTTTGGGCTAGGGTATGGGTATCGTGGTATGTTACGGTGCCAGCGATCTGGAAAGTCAAACACATCGTCCTCGTTCGCCACGTTCGCTAGAGGAGGGGAATTGTATCATGACGCGCAACATACTCCGATTCATGGGTCGCCGGCGAGGTCTCGCGGTTCTCTTAGGAGCATGTTTTCTGGCTTTGACCGGCACGGCCGCGGCGAGCGCCGAGGAGAATGCGATCGTCGCGCCCATCCGTCGGCCGATCCAGTTTTCGCTCGGCGGCGATTGGCATTTTCGGCTCGACCCGGACAAGGTCGGCGAAGCGGAGCGTTGGTTTGAGCCCGGCAAGGTCCGCGATCGCGTCAGCAAGGTTCCTCTGCCCTGGCAGCTTGCCTTTGATGATCTGCAAGAGTACCTGGGGGTGGCCTGGTACGAGCGGGATTTCGAGATTCCGGCGGGTCATGAGCGCCAACGCATCGCGCTGGAGTTCCTGGGCGTCGATCACCACGTCAAGGCGTGGGTCAACGGCCGGCCGGCTGGCGAGCACGAGGGCAGCCTGGCGCCGTTCAAACTCGAGATCACCGACCAGGCGCGCGTCGGTCGGACCAATACCGTCACGCTGCGCGTAGATGATCCGGAGTTCGGGACGCGCGAATGGATTAGCGAGCAGGTCATCTCAATGAGTGGCCTATGGCGCGACGTGTATGTGGAAATCACCGGCAAGACTCATGTCTCCGATCTGTTCATAAAACCGGATATCGATCATGGCAAAGCCGACGCCCAGGTAGAGGTCACCGCCCCTCCCGGCGGCGACGAGCGGACGCTGAGATTGAAACTCGAGGCGACGGCCCCCGACGGCGCCCGCTTCCATAGCGAGAGCGACGTCAACCTACCCGCGAGCGCTACGACTCAAACCCACTATATCCACGTTTCGATTAAGCTCGAAGACGAAGCCAATCCCCTTGTGCTTTGGGAACTGGATCATCCGCGGCTGTATCAGGCGCAAGCCACGCTTGTCGACGGCGCCGGAACCGCCCTCGACGTGGCGATCGTCGAATTCGGGATGCGCAAGATCGAGGCGCGGGGCGCGCGCATCTACCTGAACAACCGCCCCATCTACATCGTCGGCGGCTGGCTCGACCCCTCGCCGCTGGCTGGCCCCGACGAGGTCAACTGGGCGATGCCCGGCCCCTACGAGCCGCTCTCGGATGAGTCGATCAAGCGCGACATCATGACGGCCAAGTCGCTCGGCATCAACCTGTCGCGGCGCATCCTGCGCTCGATCAACCGGCGCTACATCTATTGGGCCGACCGGCTGGGCATGCTGATCTGGCAGGGAGGCCCGTGGGTCCGCGCCGACGGGATCGCCCGCCGCGAACTGTTCGACAAATACCGCGACGACTACGAGAACATCGTCCTGCGCGACCGCAACAGCCCCTCGGTCATGATCTGGGAACTGTTCTGCGAGAGCTTCGGACTGGTGCGCGGGGAATATGACACGTGGTCCAAGACCGTGGAACTGATCAACGAGCTCTACGATCACGTCAAGGGCCTCGACGGCACCCGGCTGGTGCTCGACAACGCCTGCGGTCGAGGCGGTTACGATTTCAACTACCTCGACAGCCACGCCAAGACCGACATCGACGACATCGGTTACACCGGATGGGCGTCGGCGCCGTGGATCGCGGGCGTCGATGAGTTTCGCAAGTACTGCCGAATGATCACCGAGTACGGGCGGCCCGTCACCAACTCGTTGCTGCACAACAAGACCTCGCGCGTGTTGGACATCGAGCGCATCAAGCGGACCTGGGGCGAGGAACCGTGGTGGCTGACGGCCCCCGAACACATCCAGTCCAACTCGAGCAAGCTGACGGGCTACGCCGACCGTTTCTATCGCTGGGGGTTCGACGAGATATTTGGCGGGTTCGAGGGATTTACGGAGAAATCGGACTGGTATCAGTTCGAAGCGATCAAGTATCAGTCCGAGCAGATGCGTCTGAACCCGGACATGACGGGCTACTTATCGTTCGCGTTCGACTGCGTGCCGCACGTGATCGGGGCGATCAACCTGTTTCGCGAAGCGAAAGTATTCGGTTCCGAGCTACCGCGTGTCTATGCCCAGGACATGGTCATCATCGACCTGGAGAAACGCAATTATTGGACCGACGAGAACGTGCGGGCGGACGTTCACTTTTCGCACTTCGGGCGGGCCGATGCTGAGGGCGCGTCCGTGCGCTGGTGGGTCGAGGATTTCGAAGAGGCGATTCATGGAGAGTCCGGGAAGTTTTCGATCAAGCCGGGTGAAGTTCGCCGCGTCGGCGGAATCGAATTCAAAACGCCGGAGGTCGCCGAGGCCCGCCGGGTGCGCATCGTGGCGCGTATCGAAGACGTTAAGGGCAGGTCTGTTTCCCAGAACTACACGGACATCTTCGTCTTTCCGAGGGAGCTGCGCCGGTCGAAGATTCGGGAGATCAATCTCCGCGGCTCCTCCGCGTTCATGAACCGCCGGCTTGAGCTCCTCGGCTACCAGCCCCATCCCGGCCTTGATCCCGAACATCCTTTGACCGTGACAAACGTGATCGATCAGGAGGTCGAGAATTATCTCACCAGCGGCGGGACCGTGTTGCTCCTGATCTGCGAGGAGCTCGATCTGATCGGCTTCGTCGCCGAACCGGCGCTCCCGCCGGTGGACGCCTGGCTGCGGCGCCATGGGCTGATGCTGGGCGGCGCGGAGTTTCACCTGGGCGGCATCGTCGGCGCCCAGTTCATCAGGAAGGACCTCGGCCTGTTCGGGCAGATCCCGTTCGAGAATCCTATCGGCTGGCCTTTTCAGACGGTGATGCCGCCGCATGTCTTGATCGGGCTGGAGTCCGATCACCGCGACGACGTGTTGGCCGGGGCCTACGGCAGCTTCCTGCGCAACACCCCGGCGGACGTCAACGGCCAACGCCACGAGTGCGAGATCACCGGGACGATCGCGCAATTCAAGGTGGGTAGCGGGCGGCTCCTCGTCTCGACGTTCGACCTGAACAAATTCCTGGCCCTCGATCCGGTGAGCACCATCATGTTCAACGACCTCGTGCGATACGCGGTTGGCGATTTCGCGCCGAAGACGGAGTTGCCGCTGGGAAAGCGTCAATAGCGCCGATTCAGGGGCGCCTAACGTGTGAGAAGAAATCAATCTGGAAGGAGACGAATTCGTGTTATGTCATAAAGGCGCCGCCAAAACTCAGTCCCGGCAGGGACGATTGCTTTCAGCCCGCCACGCAAGTGGCGGGAAATCAAACCGATAACGAATTGGAGTCCCGAAGGGACGACTGCAAACCGTGTTTTTAGAAGTTCCCTTATGTCACATCATCAACCCTCATCATTCTTATTCGGTCTCGCCGTTCTATCTCTTGCGATGGTTGCGCGTTCCGATGACTCCACGGTGATCTACGTGACGGATCGCGCGCCCCGCATCGAGGCTCCCCCGTTTGAAGGCGAGCGCTACGAGGCGCTGGTCCCGGCCACGCTGGATCTGGCCGAGCGTTGCGCCCTAGCGGTGCATGGCATGACCAGCACGCTCGATCTCGAAGCGGACCTGGAGGCGCACAACTGGATTGGCAGCATCAGGGAGGGATCGCTCCGCCTGGTGCACAGTTACAATGACTACAACGGCCTGCAACCGAAGTGGATCGAAACCCTGCCGCTGCTGCGAACCGCCTCTGGCAGCACGCAGAACATCGATCACGACAGACGCATGATGGAAGTCCTGTTTCGCATGCTGGGGCCGGACGGACTCTATTGGATCCCGGCCCAGGGAACGCCCTGGAGCGACCGCCCCGCCAAGGAAGGCGAGAAGCAGATTTACAACGCGTGGCCCAACGGCCGCGCGCTCATGGCCCTGTGCTGCTGGTACGAACGCCATCCCGATGAACATCTGCTGAAGGCCATCAAAAAGATGGTCGACGGCTTGGCCCGCGTGGCCGTTTATCGGGATGATGTCTGTCTGTTCCACATCACGGACTTTCCGGATACGGTGGCCGACGGTTATCATCCCGGCCCCTCCGCCGTATCGACCCACATGTCCACGATCATGTATGGCCTCGCTTATGCCTACGCGAAAACGGGTTATGAGCCGGCTCGTGAGTTGGGAGAGAAACTCGCGCGATTCATCGCCGAGCGCTCCGGGATTTTTGACGCCGAAGGGCGGATCACGTGGGTCCACACGCATGGGACCACCTTCGCCATGCTTGGATTGCTCGAGTTCGCAACGGCGACCGGCCGGGCCGACTTGACGGCTCTTGTGAAGAACGCCTACAAGGACATCGTGAGCCGAACGCCGGTGATTTTGGGGTGGTACCCCGAGCAATGGCCGGCGCGCAGCTCCACGATGGAAGCCTGTCAACTGGGCGACATGACAATCCTCGGCGTGAAGCTTTCGGAGGCGGGCGCCGGTGATTACTGGGAGAACGTGGAACACACCGTGCGCAATTCGCTTCAATCCTGCCAGGTGACCGACGTGTCATGGCTCGACAATCTGGCGGCGCGCCATCCGGACATCCAGCCCGCGGTCTCGGCACCCGAGGAGGATGCGCGCGACGTCGCCCGCCGCATGCTGGGGACGTTTAACGGCATGGCCGCGCCGGGCGGTTTTTTCCAGTCGATCTCGGTTGGATGTTGCACGGGCAACGGGGCGCGCGCGCTGTATTTCGCCTGGCGTCACACGGTCGACGACCTGGGCGGCGAATATCGGGTGAACCTGCTGCTCAACCGGGCTTCCAAGGCGGCCGATATCGACAGTTATCTGCCGTACCTGGGCAAGGTTGAAATCACGATGAAAGAACCCAGAAGCTTGAATGTAAGGATCCCGTCCTGGGTAGAAAACAAACAGATCGAATGCACGGTGAACGGAGAAACCAGAGTCGGTCCAATGAGCGGCCGTTACCTCAAGGTCGGGGAGGTCGGGCGTGGCGACCGGGTCGTCGTGCGCTTCCCCTTGCTGCGCGCGCAAACACGGGCCGTGATCGACATCCCTTATCCAGACGTGCATTTTGAGGGAACCCGGCCGGCCGCATGGGACGGAGAAAGCGTTCAGAAGAAATACACGCTCACCGTCAAGGGATTCAATGTGATCGACATCTGGCCGCGGGGTCAGGTCGATGTCTCCGGCACGGACGCACTGAATTGGATGTTCACGCGCACCAAGGAGGTCGACCCCTCGGATTGGATCGTCTATCCATTCTACACGCGAACCGACTATCGGGGCGACACGCCGCGGTATGTCAAGGTATCCCGTTTCGTTCCCAGCGACGAACTCGACTGGTGACTTAGTCCGCATACCCGCCGCGGTCACGATAAAATCATGCGCGAGTGGGTTCTCGAACCTCTATGGGGAACCTCTAACAATCCGGTGTGCAGTCGTCCCCACGGGACTCCAATTCGTTATCGGTTTGATTTCCCGCCACTTGCGTGGCGGGCTGAAAGCAATCGTCCCTGCCGGGACTGAATTTTTAGAGGCGCCTTATGATCTAGCGAGGACTTGGGCTCATCCCGAATACAGGGAATCTTTTCAACCGGTGATCGGGCTTTCGGTCGGGGATTCGCCCGGGATCAGCTCGGGCAGGACCTGCCCGGCGGGGGCCTGGAGGGCGTAATGAGCCTGGCCGCCGAGATCGGTCCGCTGGGGGTTGATCTCGACGAGGGTCGCCCCGTCCGATTTCGCGTTGAGCGCCCAGGCGATGATGTAACCGAAAAGGGCGGAGGTACCGATGACCAGGGCGAGGTCGGGGGGATCTTCGAGGAAAGTTTGGATCCGTCCGATGGGTTCGAGGGGGACGTTCTCGCCGAACCATACCACCGCCGGACGCAGCAATGCCCCCGCCGGGCTGATCGGCGGGACCGACCCGCCTTCGACCGTGACCTCGCCCTCTTCGAATTCCCGCCCCGTCCGCGTGCAGCGCGTGCGCATGATCGATCCGTGGACCTCGACCACGCGGCGCGAACCGGCGCGTTGATGGAGGCCGTCGACGTTTTGGGTCGCGATCAGCATCGCGCCGCCGGGCCGCGCTTCGACTTGCCGCTCGAGCCGGGCCAAGGCGCGGTGCCCGGCGTTGGGCTCGACCCGGCGCAGCCTAGCGCGCCGCTCCAGATACCATTCCCATGCCAGGCGCGGGTCGCGGGCGAAGCCTTCGGGAGATGCCAGGTCCAGCGGGTTGTGGTTGCGCCAGTAGCCTTGCTTGCCGCGAAAGGTCGGCACGCCGCTCTCGGCTGAGATCCCCGCGCCCGTGATGACGAAAACCCGCCGGGCCTCGCCGACTCGGTCGCGCAGCGCCCGTGGGATCCGTGGCGTGTTTATCATGTCCCGGCGGCCTCCGATTGCCTATCATGCACGCGGGTTGGAAGGCGGACTCAATTATCCTCCCGGCGGGGTTGGGGTCAATGCTCTTTGGGCGGCGAAACAAGGGATTTATCGACCTGATCTGGACGCGATGGATTCTGCCCGGTCGTCGGCCCGAGGGACGTCCCCTCGGCGACGGGAAGCGCTGGCGCCTGGAGTACGGCAGCCGCCCGCGAGCGATGGCGAACTTCTTCGGGCTGTTTTGGGTGGTCGTCGTTGGCGCGTTCGTGGCCGCTTCGTGGGGCGATCGGGAGGAGATCGTGGGTTGGCTGGCCTTCTTCACGCTCCCGATCATCGGCGCGCTGTGGAGCCTGGCCGATGTTCACGTCGCAAGGGTCGAGGTGGACGACGCGGGCATCCATTTCCACTACCCCTGGCGCCCCACGGCGCACGTCGGCTGGGACCAGATTGAACGCGTCACCTACAACGAGACCATGCGCTGGTTCGTCATCCGCCGCCGCCGGGGCCTGCGCCTGCGTCTATCGGCGGCCCGCGACGGCCCTGGCCGCCTCCGCTCCCACCTACGCCGCCACGTCGAACCGATCCGCTGGGCCACGGTCGCAACTCGACTGCCGCGGCTGGCGGATGAGGAGTGATGCGAGTGAGCTGGGTTCGCGAGGAATTGGGCCTTGTGAAAGCGCCGGGCAGGCGGGCAGAATCAAGCGTGGCGAGGGCAAACCCGGGGGCGGTAGGTGAGGTGAAGCTCTGGGAGCATCGTGGAGATGAAACCATGATTTTGAACGATAAGGCGTCCTACAGCTGGCATCCCATCGAGGATTACGAAACGGACCCGCAGGAGTTGGGCAAGCCGGAATTGAGAAGTCTTGCCGAAGTTTGGAACGAGCAGTGCTCGGTTCTCATGGAGGCCGAAGGCCTGCAACAATTCAATGAAAGGCTGAAACGTGAGTGGGCCATTGAAACGGGATTGATCGAGCGCCTCTACACTTTTGATCGTGGGATCACCCAAACCCTTATCGAGAGGGGAATCGACGCCGCCCTCATCCCGCATCAAACCATCGGAGAAGACCCTGAACGAATCGTCGCCAAAATCCGTGATCATGAAGACGCGCTTGACGGTCTGTTCGCGTTCGTGAAATCCGATCTGGAAAAAGGAGCGCCGCGGGCCCTTGCCTCTCGATCATGTCTTCCGCTTCCAGGGCCGATAAGCATGGTAAACTCCCGGGAAGAGGTCGCAACATGGGTTCTGAACATGACGCCGCGAATACGAAGATAGTCGTCGACGAGATCCTCGTTGATCTGCTCGTTCAGG
>CAUZJO010000136.1:0-12672 GCA_963580245.1 Candidatus Sumerlaeia bacterium
CATCTTCACACTGGGGTCAAACTGGACCCGCAAGGCCTCTTTTTTGCTCTCACCCATCAGATCTCTCCACTTTTGCTGCTCGAACATCGACTTCAGCCTTTATTCATCGGCCATTCGAAAAATTATACCATAACTTTCTATTTCTCAAATGGGAAATATGGGTCTATGTATCATGCGGGTGCATCTCGCGGATTGTGAGTCGCACCCGTACGATGCCTCGCCGCCTTTCTTCTCTTTCACCTCACCGGAAGGGATGGTATTTTGCAGTGGGAAGAGCATCCTTCCTCGTTCCGCGCGTTTTGTTGGGATTTGGCGGCTCGCGTCATGCACACTTGTCTTCGATTATCGCTGATCTTGCTCATCTGTCTGCTTACGGACCCGCAACCGCAAGCCGAGTCGATCTTCTGGATCGATGACGCTTACGTCAGGGCCGAGGCCCCGCCGTTCGAGATTCCGCCCTACGAGGGCGAACGCTATGACGTTCTGACGCCGGATACTCTGGACCTGGCGGAGATGGCCGAATGGGCCGTCAACGGGCTGACCCGGGTCCATCACTTCTCCAACGGCATCGAACTCTATTTTGTCACCAACTGGTTCCACAACCCGCCCGCGATGTATCACGACTTCAGCGCCGGTTGTAAATCGAAATTCATGGGTCCCCTGGTGCTCAACCGCATCATTTCGGGCAACCGCCGGAATCTCGATATCGAACAGGCGATGATCGAACTCTACCTGCGCGGCATCGACGATGACGGCCTCTATCATCAACCCCTCCGGGGCCGGCCCTGGCGCAGGCACGGATGGGACATGTACACCTGGGGTGAAGGCGACAAGCTGACGATGGAACAAGCCCTGAAAGATAGCGCGCGGGATCCGCCCCACGGCGGAGGGGGAATCAACTCCCGGCTCATCGAAGGCATGCTGCTCTACCACCTGCGCGACGGCAACCCGATGTGGCTTGAAACGGCCCGCAAGATGATCCACAACGGGACCAAGGCGATGGTCGACAAGGGCGACTGGGGCTACTTCGGCTCGCCCGAGATCGTCCCGACCGGCTTCTCGGTGGCCGATGGTTGGATGCCGCAGGCGTTGATGCAGTACTATCGCCGGACCGGCGACGAGCATGCCCGAGAAATCGCGCGCAAGCACTTGAACTTCCTCAAGGATCACGCGGAGTATTTCGACGCCGAGGGACGCTTCATCGGCGATACCGGGTTTTTCCCCGTCGAACGGGCCAAACGGGGCGGTCATTTTCACGCCCACACCAACATCCTGCTGGCGATGCTCGAATACTGGCGCGCCACCGGCGACACGCATTTTATGGATTTCGCCCGCAAGAGCTTCGATTGGGCGAAAAGTGAAAAGGCATACTCCTCGGCGACGATGGGTTTCTTTCCGGAATTCATCGGACCGGATCATCCCAACAGCGAGGGCTGTCCGGTCGCCGACATGGTCGCGCTGGCGCTGATGCTGGCCGAGGGCGGGGTCGGCGACGAGTACTGGGACGACGCCGATCGCTGGCTGCGCAATTACTTCACCGAGAACCAATTAACGCCCACGCGGGCGGCGGACCTGGAGCGATTCGCGAGAACCCAACCGGCAATCGAGGTTCCCTACAACGCAACGGCCGAAGACGTCACCGAGCGTAACATCGGCACTTTTGCCGGTTGGCCGGGTCCGAACGAATGGGCCCAGAAAATCGGAATTCAACACTGTTGCACCGGCAACGGAACTCGAGCCATCTACTACGCGTGGGAGAACATCATCCACTTTAGCGACGGCGAAATGCGGATCAATCTTCTGCTCAATCGGGCGTCACCACAGGTCGATATCCACAGCTTCATCCCCTACGAAGGGCGTGTCGATGTGAAGGCCAAGGTGGACTTGCGGCGTTTGCTCGTAAGGGTTCCCGAATGGATACCGGTGGGCAGCAATGAGATCCGCTGCGCGGTCGATGCCGCGCCGCGAGAATTCAGTTGGGAGAATCGCTACGTCGATTTGGGGGCCGTCAACCAGGGCCAGCGCGCAAGCGTGACATTCCCCATCGGTGAACGCGCGGTCACCGAGCGCATCGCCGGCGCCGATTACACCATGCTGCTCAAGGGCAACACGATCGTCGCCATCGATCCTCCGGGGCGCAACAGCCCCTTGTTCCGGCGCGAACATTACCGGAAGAACAAAGCGCGCTGGCGCGAGGTCAGCCGGTTCGTCTCCGACGAGGACATCCGTTGGTAATCACCGGCCCGATAAAGCGGCAGGCCACTGAAAGGCATCAAGCGCCTACCAGCGGATTGAGTTGTTCGATACAAAACGGGTCACCTTTCTCAACGGCGCCTTACCGGTTTTCAGGTGGTCCCGTTCATAGAATCGGTACTCGCCCGTCTCCTTGCGCGGAGAGACGTCCACGACCGTATTGCCGCGGATCGTAAAGGTGAACTGGTCGGGCTCCGCTTTGGGCTGCCAGTTCGACCCCGGGTTCGTCGATTCTTGCCAGAAATCCGCTTCCTTCCATTTCAAAGTGTACGTCTCTCGCGTTTCGACCAGCGGAAAGACGATCTCGATGCGATCTTCCGGCTTCAGTTGGGAAAAGGTCAGGTAACGACCGACCCAGAAGGGGCTGGCCGGCGCGCCGTTGACCTCGCTCTCGATGGCGCTTCGATCCACCCACATCGGAATTCGGACTGATATGCGTCGTGCGGATTTGTTGTTGATGACGACTTTACCCTCGTAAGGCAGGTAACTTTCGATATCCAGCCAGGGCGAGGCCCGGTTGAGGAGCAAATTGATCGTCGCGGCCCCGTCCTGATGGCGAACAACCGAATCCCATGCGGCGTAAAGTCCCATCGTCGCGTTGCCCGAACAGCAGATCACCAAAATAAAACGGTGCTTGGGGATATGCGTCGGCCAACCGGCTTCGGATAGGTATGTGCCGACGATCCGCTCACAAACCGCGTCCGTGGACTCCTTGGATGGTTGAAGCTCGACCTGCGGACTCTGCCCGTCCCAGGGCTGCTGGTTTCCGTCTTTCCCCTCAGGGTCCAGCCGGGTCAGAATCGGCGCGGCGGCCGCCGCGCGGCGGATCTTCTCGGCGTCGAGCGGTTGCCCCTCGACCAATTGATTGCGCACGCACTGGTCAACATCCTCCCAGTAGTCTCCGACGCCCAGCTCGCTCAGTTTGATGGCGAGATAAGTCATGTCGCCGGTGGTGCACATCTCGCCGAACAGGCCGATGCGCGCGATGCCGAAGGTCCGCATGTATTCGTATCCGTTGCGAACGAACTGCATCAACCACGCGTCATCGGTGGCGTCGGCCAACCACAACAAGCCCATCAATGCGGACGTATAAGAGTGATGATGGCCCATGAATTGAGCGCGTTCGTGGCCGACAACGGCTTTGGGCGCGGTCTCCGGCTCCCAAATCTCGGGCTGGAGCAGGAAGTTCTTCATTTTCCCGGCGAGGTCCAGATAACGCTCGTTTCCGCTCATTACTCCCCAGCGCGCGAAGGCTCGAATGACCGAACCTTGGATGAACGCCTGCCAGCCGTGGCCAAGCACTCCCAGCTTGGAGTCATCCGTTTTCTTTGGCAGGGCCTCCAAATCATAAAACCATGCCTGGTCTCCTTCGACCGTGATCTCTTTGACGAGGCCGTCGGCCAGTTGTTCGATCAGCGCCCAAAGTTCGGGATCGGGGCTTTTTTGATGGAGCGACATCAACGCCATCATCACACGGGCAACGGGAACGGAATTGCCGGGCGGAATATACTCAATCATCCCCCGCAGCGTTTCCGCTTCGATATCCAGGTTTTCGCGGCTGCCCGACATCTGCCGGGTCAGAATGATCCCATCACATATCTTCCCCCAGTTGGGCGCGCCCCCGCCCTCGGCGCCGCCGCCGAAGCGCGTGGTCAGATAGGGAGGGTCAGTGTTGAAGAACCCGTGACCGTAAGGCGCGTAGTTCTTGGCGGGATCCAGAAATCGCGTCAACCCGCGAACCGAATAGCGCCCCCGTTCAGCAAGATCGAGCGTATCCGGAACGGTTGTCTCGTAGACTTCGCCCTCGGGGACCAATGTCTCTGGCCTGACTTCGAAATCGGTCTCAATTGCAGGGATCACTTGTGAAGACCCGATGAGTCCAATCACGAAGAAACACAATCCCCTGACATGTTGAAACAAATTCATTGCACCACTTCTCCGCAAAAACATTATCGATAAACATGCATTCGACAATCTCATGATCCCGAAATCCGTTCCAGACCTCCCAGTATCTCGTCAATAACCAACAGCCTACCGCCGATCAAGCATTCTCACAATCTTCGTCCAGCCAAACACGCCTTACTCCAACAGGGACTGTACCGCTGATACGGTCACCACTTCAAGACCACCGGCGGCACATAGCGCGTCACCTGTTTCATCGGCGCCTGGTTTCGTTTCAGATGCTCGCGCAAATAGAGCCGATAACCGGGATTCTCGGACCGTGGAGAGATGTCGACCAGCGTATTGCCGCGCAGGCTCAGCGTAAAGCGGTCCGGTTCATCGTGCGGGTGCCACTCGTGGCCCGGATCGGTCGATTCGGGCCAGAAGTCCTCCTCTTTCCACTTGAGCGTATAGGTTTCGGTGGTCTCGACCACAGGGAACCGGATCGTGATGACGTCCGGGTCAGCCAATCCCTCGAAGACCAGATAGCGCCCCAGCCAGTAGGGCGAGACGGTTCCGCCGTTGACGTCGCTGCTCACCGTTTCCATGTCGACCCACAGCGGAATACGGACCGCCACGTTGCGCGCCTTCTTATTGCGGATCACGACTTTCCCATCGTACGGCAGATAGCTGTCCACGTCGAGCCAGGGCGAGGCCCGGTTTAGAAGCAGATTGACCTGGGCTGTGTCGCCGGAGAAGCGCACGGCGGCCTCCCATGTCGCGTAAAGGGCCGGCGGGCAGTTGCCCGAGCAGCAGATCGTCCAACGAAACGTCTGCTCGCGGACCAGTGTCGGATTGCTGGCGTCAGAGAGCCAGACGCCCAGGTTGCGCTCGATGACGCGATCGGTCGTCATCTCGTGGATATACTTGACCCGCTCCTGCGTCGGCATGAGTGCGTTGGCCCGACGCAGCTTGTCCAGGTCGGTGATCTGAAGTTCTACGAGCTGGTTGCGCACGTACTGGTCCACATCCTCCCAGTAATCGCCAACGCCCAGCTCGGTCAGCTTCAGGGCGAGGTAGGTCATATCACCGGTCGTGCACATCTCGCCGAACAGCCCGATGCGGGCGATGCCGAAGTTGCGCAGGTATTCATAACCGTCGCGCACGAATTGTTTGAGCCGGACGTTCCCCGTGACTTCCGCGTATCGGATCAACCCCATCAGCGCGGCGGTGTAGGAATGATGATGGCCGGCGAACTGAGCATGTTCGTGGCCGACGACCGCCTTCGGACCCGTCTCGGGAACCCAGTATTCTGGCAGAGTAACGTAGTTCTTGACCTTGCGGGCCAATTCCAGAATCTCGTCATCGCCGCTCGAAGCGTAGGCGCGGGCCAACCCGCGCAGGGCCGAGCCGTGGATGAATGCCACTTTCCAAAAGCCGAGCACGCCGATCATGGTGTCGTGCGGCTCGGAGGGCGCTTCGGTGAAATAGGCGTAATCGTCACGATAGGAAACGACGTCAAAAAGGCCGCGGGCCATCTTCTCAATCAGCTCTTGAATCCTCGCATCCGGTTGAATCTGATTGAGCGCCATCAGCGCCATCATCACGCGCGCCGAGTCGATGGCGATCAGGTCCTGCCCGTGATCGAGCGAGACCCCGCGCAGTACCACGTAATAATTTCCATTGGGCCGGATGTTGTCGACCATCCCGCGCAGCATCCGCGTGTGAACGTCGAGGTTTTCACGGCTGCCGCTCATGTGGCGCATCATCAGGAGCGATTCGGCGATCTTCCCCCAGTTGGCGCCGCCGTCGCCTTCGTGCGACATGTACGGGGGATTGACCTTGAAGATTCCATACGAAAAGTGCTGACAACCGAGCGAGGGGTCGAGGAATTCGGTCAGGCCGCGCACGGCCAGCCCGGCGCGCTCGGCAAGGTCGAGCGTGTCGGGAACCGTGCTCTCGTAATAGTCACCCTCGGGTTCAAGGCGATCCTCGGTCAAAAGGTCTCCGAGGTCGACCGGCGGGGCGCACCAAGCGGCGCACGCCACGCCCGCAAAAATCGAGATTGCGTTGATCCAGCGGCTAAGCGCCATAGGCCTAGCTCCGTGAAAAGGAAAACGAGAGATCACGGGTTCATCCATTTCATCTGATAAAGTTGCCAGTTAAGAACGGCCGTTGTTCCTGTCGCTTTGGGACCGCGTGGTCAAAATATAACAGGACAGGCGCGTGAAGAAAACGATAAAAGAGGCCTATCCCCTCGACTCTCGCGTTCCGGTTGAGCCGTCCGCCCGAGAATGCTGCTCCACCGGGCTTGAAAAGGACCTCCTCAAGGCGTAAGGTTTTCTTCAGCCGTTCCGCATGGAAGTTGCGAGGAGACCCGTTTTCCGTTGAAAGGAGGCTGGATTGCGCCGCGCGAGCGTCGCTGAGCGCATTCCGCGAGTCCGATGCAAAACAAAATTTCGATGTTCGATTACAACTGCGACTGGGCGATGAGGGACTGCAATATCGAGCCCCGTCCGTCTCCCGGATATCTGACGCGAGAGGAAGTCATTCAGTTTTACGGCACGCTGGGGATCGACGGCGTCGACATCAGGGATTGCTACTGGGGGGATTGTTCCGTCGCTCAAATCAAGACAATGCTCGATGACAACGGGCTGAAAATCGTCTCCTACGAGAACGACGTTGATCTGGCGCTTCCCTCGCCCGTGGAGAGAGGCAAGGCGGTGGACAAGGTCAAGTCGCTCCTGGACCGGACCGCGGAGCTGGGCGCCGGCCTTTTCATGCTCTTCCCGGGATGCGTCAAGGAAGGGATCCCGACCGAAGAGCTTAAAAAGCACATGATTGAGGGCCTGGCCGCCTGCGCCGCGCATGCCCGATCGATCGGCGTCACGATCGGCTTCGAGAACATCGATTACGAACCGTGGCGACCTCTGCACGGCACGAGCGCGCAGTGCAGGGAAATCATCGAGCAAGTCGATTCCCCGGCGCTGCGTTTCATTCTGGACGCTTGCGCGGCGCTGTTTGTCGACGAGCATCCGGTGGAGATGTTGAAGGCGCTGGCCCCTTACATCGTCCACGCGCATCTCAAGAACAGCCGACCGGTTATGCCGGGCGAAAAAGTTCAGCGCACCCGCCCCACGGAAAGCGGCGTAACTCTAACGGGGACGGTGCTCGACGGCGGCCTGGTCGAAATCCCCGCCGTGCTCGACGAGCTCAAGAAGATCGGCTACGACGGCTATCTGATGATCGAGTTTCAGGGAGAAGTCGATCCGCGCCCAGCCCTCAAATACAACCTCGAGTATCTCCGCAAACAGATGGAGGGCCGTTAAAACAAGTTCGGGAACCGGCGCGTGATCCGTTCCGGGGGCGCCGTGGCCTGTTTGATTAGATAATCGGGAAATGCTTGCGAATCGCAGGCGGGCAAGACTATGATCGGCGTCTCAGGGATTGGATGGTGCGATCGTGAGAAACCACGTCACGACCTCGGGACCATGATCAGGCGCCCGGTTCGACAGAGCGTGAAAGCTCTCCAAACCGTCGTCGCGCGATTCCGGCGACCGATCTCGTATTGAAAGAGCCCCCAACATGACTCAGCCGACCGGCCAGACCGCGCAAGAAGTTCGTCCGAACAAAATGTATGCCTTCAAGATCGCCTTCATCGCCGCGGTCGGAGGTTTTCTGTTCGGCTACGATCTCAATATCATGGGCGGCGCTCAACTCTACCTGAAAGACTATTTCGAATTGGATGAGAATAGCTGGAGTTTTTCCAACGGCTTCGGCTTTACCGTCAGCAGCGCGATGATGGGATGCGTGCTGGGGCCCATTGCGGGCGGCTGGCTCTGCGACAAGATCGGACGGAAGAAATCGCTGATGCTCGCCGCGACGCTGTTCGGCGTTTCAGCAATTTGGACCGCCATCCCCAAGTCGATCGAAACCTTTAATATCTTTCGGATCATCGGCGGCGTCGGAGTGGGGCTGGCCAGCGTGGCCTCGCCGATGTATATCGCGGAGGTCGCCCCGGTTCGCCTGCGTGGACGGATGGTGACGATGAACCAGTTGGCCATTGTCGTCGGCAGCCTGGTGGCCATCATCGTCTCCTATTTCATCGCCGAGGGGTTTGCGCCGGAGGTAAGCTGGCGCTGGATGTTCGGTTCTGAACTGGTTCCCATTGCCCTGTTTATCATCTTCCTGTTCATGATCCCCGAGAGCCCGCGTTGGTACGCGGAAAAGAATCGCCACCGGGAAGCCCTGGACGTGCTGACCAAGGTCGATGGGGCCGAGGCGGCCCAGCGGGAGATGCGCGAGATCGCAGGTTCGTTGAATTTGGTCCAGGGACGGTTTTTGGAAGTCTTCTCGCCGGGCATCCGGTTCGCCGTGGGGCTGGGCGTTTTTTTGGCTCTGATGGGGCAGTTGACCGGCTGGTCGGTCATCGCCTTCTATATGCCGACGATCTTCAAGCTGGCCGGCGTCGCCGAGACAACCTCCGCGATCCGCCAGGCCATCATTCCCAATGCCGGCAATCTGGTCTTCACCTTCGTTGGAATCGCCCTGGTCGACTCGCTCGGCCGCCGTCCGTTGTACCTGGCCTGCTCGGTGGCGATGATTTTCTCAACCGCGCTGCTCGGGATCCTGATCATGATGGGCGTGCAGGGCTGGCCAATCGTGCTTGCCGTTACGATGTGTGCGTGGCCACACGCGATCGGCATGGGCGCGCTGGCGTGGCTGATTCTGTCGGAGATCTTCCCCACCCGGCTGCGGGCGCGCGGCATGATGATCGGGTCATTTGCAACCTGGGTCACGGCCTGGCTGGCCAGTTTTTCCTTCCCGGTTTTGTTCAGCTTTTCAGAAAAACTCACTCAATCGGCCGGCCCCACGTTTTTCATCTTCTCCTGTGTGTGCATCTTCTGCTTCTTTGCCGCGCTCAAGATCGTCCCCGAAACAAAAGGCCGGTCGCTTGAGGAGATCTCGGCCTCTTGGTTGAAGAAATGACGCGCTGATCAGACGCCCGTGGTCGGGTTCGGGACTCATGGATCACCCGCGCGGCAGCCCGACCGACTACCGACGCGAAACCCCAAAACGGGTCCGGGCTCACCGAAAATCAGTCAGCACACTCCTGGACGTGCGGATGCTGAGAGGCCCGTTCGTCACCAGCCGGAGGCTTTGGACATTGGCGGGGTTGCGTAGCCTGTTCCCCGTTGGGTGGCTATCGCCGGCGCCGGCGCGCGCATTGGCCTGGCGGCGGCGTCGGCCGGCCAAAAGGTTCGATTTCTCGCGATTGGCCAACCGGCTCTCGCGCTTCAGGTTGAAACCCCGCCGTCTCTTTCGCAAGTATTGGTTCACGTCCTGTTTGATTTCACGGTATTCGTAGACGGCCCTTTCCAGTTCAGCGAGCGCGACGTAAACATCTGCGTGAGCGTCGGGGGCCGAATATCTCAGCGACGCGATTTCCGGCCTGCCCATGATCTCTTCGATGCGCCGATCGATGTTCCCGAGCTTTTCGACCGAACGGTAATACCGGTCGCCGAGGGGAAACCGATAGTGCTCGGCGATGTCCTGTCCGGTGCCGCGAACGTCCAGCCACGACCGCTCCAGGTTCTTGAGCCGGCTCAAACCCGAATCCCTTCCAGCGATCTCCCCGCCCCGGGGGCCTGAGCCCGAGCCATCCCGGTTAGCTCTGTGCCGATCTCCTTCCAGATCTTTCGGCCGAATGGCTTCGACCTTGACGATCCGAGACCTCGGAACCGCGATCTTAAGCCGCGAGTTTCTGACCGTGACGGTCTTGTCCGTGACGGCTTCGATCGTACCCGTCAGGGCCTTGCCGTCATCCAGATGGATGGTCACTTCCCGAGCCGTGGCGACTAAACCCCCGCTCTCGCCACCGAGACTCATCTCCGCGAAATCCGTCGGCGCCGCGACAAACGGCCGAGCCATGCAACAGAAACCCAAACGAAACGATCAGAACCGGTCGCAAGAAGGCGCAAGACATGGGATCACCTCCTACTCGATGGAGTATGTATTCTCAAGAAAGGATACTAACCAGATTCGCGGTGGATTGCAATCAATTCAGCCCGGCTCGGCGAGACTGGAGTTCCCGCAGCTCGCCCCGCATCTTCTCCATCCGCTCCCGTTCACTCTGGACGACCTCGGCCGGGGCGCCGCCGAGGAACTTCTCGTTGGACAACTTCTTCTCGACGCCCCCCACGCCCTTCTCCAGCCGGGCGATGTCTTTATCCAGGCGCACCCGTTCCTGATCGAGCAGCTCCGCGGGCAGGTGGACGTGGATGACGACGTCCTCGAAGGCGCTGGTCGAGCGAAAGCCCTGGCCGTCGGGCTCGGCGGCCAGCCGTAGCTCGCCGATCTTCACCAGTGAGCGCTGAAAGTGGTCGTTGGCTTCCAGGATGGCCAGGCGTCGGCCGTTGGCGGTGACGATCTCGATGTCGGTGGCCATGCCCGGCTGCACGCCCATCTCGCCGCGAATGCGCCGGATGTGGCCGATCGTCTCCTGGATCAGGCCCATCGCCTCCTCGGCCTCGTCGTCCTTGGCGAAGGCGTCGGCGCGCGGCCACGCGGCCACCATCAGCGCATCGGCGGCCAGGCCCAGCGTTCGCCCCTCTCCCGGCTCCTCGAACGGCTCGCCCCAATTGGCCTTCAGCTTTCCCCAGATCTCCTCGGTGATAAATGGCGCCACGGGATGGAGCAGCCGCAGGATATGCTCGAGGACCGTCAGGAGCACCACCTGCGCGGCGCGCCGTGAGCGTTCCGTGGTCCGCGACGACCCCTCCGGCCCCTTCCCATAAAGCCGGTCCTTGACCAGCTCCACGTACCAATCGCAATACCGGTTCCACGTGAACTTGTAGACATCATCGACGTAGAGGTCGAAAGCGAAACTCTCGAGCGCCTCGTCGGCCCGTTCGATCGCGCGGGCCAGCTCGCTCAGGATCCAGCGGTCCTCCAGTTCCAAGTCATCGGCCGGCAACGCCCGCGCCAGCGTCTCGGCCGGCAGGTCGCGCGTGTTCATCATTGTCAAGCGCGTCACGTTCCACAGCTTGTTGGTGAAATTGCGCATCTGCGTGAAGCGTTCTTCGCTCAGGCTGATGTGGCGTGTCTGGAACGGGTACGAGGTCAGCGCCAGGCGGATCGAATCGGCTCCGATCTCTTCGATCACATCGAGCGGGTCGATCGCGTTGCCCGCGCTCTTGCTCATCTTCTTGCCGTGGGCGTCGCGCACGATGGGGTTGATCGCCACCTCGCGGAACGGGACGTCGCCCATGAACTTGAGCCCCATCACGATCATCCGCGCGACCCAGAAAAAGATGATGTCGAAACCGGTGATCAGCACCGAGGTCGGATAGTAGCGCGCGAGCTCGGGCGTTGCGTCGGGCCAGCCGAACGTCGAGAACGGCCACAACGCCGAGCTGAACCACGTGTCGAGCACGTCGGGATCCTGTTTCATCCTCTCGCCGCCGCATTTTTCGCAGCGCCCGGGCGGCCGGTCGACCTCGCAAACGATGTGACCGCAGTCCTCGCATTCATAAATCGGGATGCGGTGGCCCCACCACAATTGGCGCGAGATGCACCAGTCGCGCACGTTCTCAAGCCAGCGGAAGTATTCGTTCTCGTAGTGTTTGGGGACGAAACGGGTCCGGCCCTCGCGCACGGCCGCGATCGCCGGCTCGCACAGCGGCCGCATCCGCACGAACCACTGTTTGCTCATGTACGGCTCGATCACGCAGCCCGAGCGGTAACAGTGGCCGACCGAATGCTCGTGGTCCTCGACCTTGACGAGCAGCCCTTGGGTTTCTAGGTCCTCCACGACGCGCTTGCGGGCCTCATGGACGTTTAGCTCCATGTAATCCCCGGCGTCGGCGTTGAGCGTCCCGTCCGGATTGAGCAGGTTGATGAACTCCAGGCCATGGCGCCGTCCCATCTCGTAGTCGTTGGGGTCGTGCGCGGGCGTCACCTTGACCGCCCCGGTGCCGAAGTCCTTATCAACGAACGAATCGCCGATGATCGGGATGCGGCGGTTTATCAGCGGCAGGATGACGTGCTTGCCGATGAGGTCCTTGTAGCGCGGGTCCTCGGGGTGGATGGCGACGGCCGTATCGCCCAGCATCGTTTCGGGCCGCGTCGTGGCGACCTCGACGGCGCCGGACCCATCCTCGAGCGGGTAGCGGAAAGTCCACAGGTGGCCCTTGACGTTTTGGTAGACGACCTCGTCGTCCGAGAGCGCCGTCTGGAGCTTGGGCGACCAGTTGACGAGGTAGTCGCCGCGATAGATCAACCCTTCGTCATAAAGCTGCTTGAAGACAGTCAGGACCGCCCGCGACAGGCCCTCGTCCATCGTGAAACGCTCGCGCGTCCAGTCGCACGAGCACCCCAGGCGTTTGAGCTGGCTGATGATGCGCGAACCAGATCGTTCCTTCCATTCCCAGACGCGCTGGAGGAACTTCTCGCGTCCCATGTCGCGCCGGTCCAGTTTCTCGCGCTCCCACAGGTCGCGTTCGACCACGTGCTGCGTGGCGATCCCGGCGTGGTCGG
>CAUZJO010000137.1:0-12630 GCA_963580245.1 Candidatus Sumerlaeia bacterium
GGTGCGCAGCCTGGACGTGGTGCTGCCGACCCGCACGGGCCGGGAAATCCGCCTGCGGACCGTCAGCCGTCCCGAAAAACACCTCGCGATTCTGCTCCAGCGTCTGGGGCTTCCACTGCCGAACCGATCCAAAAGAATTTAAAATGTAGTGCAGACTTTTACCCGAAAAATTCAAATTTACTCGAAAACGGGCACTTCTAAGCTCTGAACTGAGGAAAATGGGCTAGGGCAATCCGCCTGAAACCACCGGCGCTTGCGCCCATCAGTTTCGACAATTTCGTGACATTGAGGATGACCACGGCGATGGCGGCTCAGATCACGGATACGCTTTGGAGCCTGAAAGACGTGGTGCGGATGATGAACGATTACGCGGCCATAAAATCAAAGCGAGACACTACCGAAAATCAGCTCGGCGGTCTCGGACCGAGGTGTCTTAGCCGGAGCGTTCGGGGTCGACGTCGATGTAGTGGGCTTCGTCCAGCAGGCCGCGCCACATCTTTTCCATTGCCTCGCGAACGTCTTGCGGTGGGATCCCCTTGGCCTGGCAGACGTCGCGGCTGATCTGGGCCATCGTGCGTTGGCCGTCGACGCCCTCGATCAGGTCTAGGATGATCGGGTGGCTGGCGAAGTCGTGGCGTTCGTCAACCCAGACGCGAGCGACCGGGGCGCCACCGGTTCCGGGGTCGTCTCGCGGCCCAGCAGGATGTCGGTGATACGTCCGTCCGTGATTAAGCCCCGGCGGTCGGTGGCGGGGGCCAGGTAGCCAGGGTAAAGACTGATCAACGAAGAACCGGGCGCCTCGGCCACCGGCGTGTACGTTAATATTGGGCTCATTTCGCTCTGAAACTCGAGCGCGGCGTTCGCCCCCAGGTTTCCCGATCCAAACGTCGCCCGCACCAACTCAACGCGCCCGTTCTCAAACCCCTGAGCCGAGGTCATCCCGGCCAGCGACAGGAAAAGGGCCAGGACGGGGAGGAGCGTGCGTGCGGGTTGGAGCGGTGAGGGGCGGGAAGAGGGTTCGGAGTGAAGACTGGGGGCGAGGCGAAGGCTCTTTTCGTGACTTGCGTGGGGCGTTTTATCATCGGATAACGCCTTCGTGTATGTTGGCATGGATGTTTCCTTCATGGGCGTCCGTGGCGGGTTGAACCGGCGGCGGGTTGCCTTCGAGCGGAGTGCTCATAACGTATCGCACCCGAATGTTTGAGAAAAAATTCAGGGGACGGACGTGCGGGCTTACTGGCTTGCGAGCTTGCGGGCTTGCCCGCCGTAGCCGCCAGGCGAAGGAGGGTGGGGGCCTGGAAGGATTTTCCACTTTGTGGTGGTCCGCGTGATCCAGGGGTGCTGATCGTGCAAACCGGCCTTGACAGGGCGGCTGGGGCTGAAAGAACCTACGATGGTAGGAGAAACGGGGCTTCCATAACGGGGTTATGAGCGATCACGACTCAGCGCGATTATGTCGTCTGAGCCTCGGTTGGGTGATTTACAAAGACCATGCGAAACATATGGGCCGGACCGGAGAATAAACCCGGGTAACTCAAGCCGAAACCCGCCTTCGCCTGGCGGCTATGGCGGGCAAGCCCGAAACCTGAACCCCGAGTCCCGAAACCCGAACAAGAAGAAGCCTCAACATGACAAGAGTTGGCGTATGCCTTTCCGGATGCGGATTCCTGGATGGGGCCGAGATTCATGAAGCGGTCCTGACGCTGCTGGCCCTGGATCAGACCGGCGCGCGGGTGGTTTGCTGCGCGCCGAACGTCGAGCAGGCCGACGTCGTCGATCACCTGTCGAAACAAGCGCGCGCTGGCCAGGCGCGCAACGTGTTGGCGGAAAGCGCCCGCATCGCGCGCGGCGAAATCAAGGACCTCGGCGACGTGCATGCCGGCGACCTCGACGCGCTGATTTTTCCCGGCGGTTACGGCGCGGCCAAGAACCTGTGCAGCTTCGCCGCCGACGGACCCGAATGCTCGGTCAACCCCGAAGTCGAGCGGTTGGTGGGCGAGATGCTCGACGCCGGCAAGCCGATCGGAGCGATCTGTATCGCCCCGGCGCTTATCTCGCGCATCATGGGCAGCCGCGGGCAGGGGCCTCGGATCACGATCGGAACCGACCCCGGAACCGCCGAGGCGATCAACGCCATGGGTGCCCGCCATGAGCCATGCTCGGCGACCGGATACGTGGTCGACGCCGAGCTGAAGGTCGTCTCCACGCCGGCTTATATGCTCGGCAGCGGACCGGCCGAAGTCTACGCGGGCATCAAGCAGCTGGTCGATCAGGTCCTCGAGATGGCACTGTCGCCCGTCGGTTAAGACGCAAAGCAGAGTACCGCGCATTTGTTTCCCGTTCGCGACAATATTCCCACGCGCGCGCGGCCGGTCGTCAATCACCTGATCCTTGTCCCATGCGGGGCGTGGTTCCTGGTCCAGTTCCGCGAGGCGTCAGCCATAAGGAATGGAAGAGGAAGCCGACGCGGCGATCGTCCCCGGTGGCGAGTTGATACTCCGAGATGCGATAGACGGGGTGCTCCAGTTCCAACACCGGCCCGCGAAGGACCTGGCCGACTTCCACGGGCACGCTCAGGCTGAACCACTCGGGGGGGAGCGTGAGTTCATATTGTTCAGGCTGACCGCGAAAGCGAAACCTAAGCGTGGTCTCTTTGGTTGGGTGAGGATTGCGCAGTCCCTGGATGTGGAGATCGTAGGCGCCGGGTTCAAGGATGTCACCCATTCGGATGCGTGGATTGGGCGAGCTGCTCCAACGAAACGCCCCGCGCTTGGCGCCGGCCTCAAGCGTATGCCACCCCTCGCCCATCCGCAGCTTACGAGGATGGACCGCGACAACCGTCTCCAGCGGCAACTCCAGTTCGGCGGTCGCAAACCCCTCGTTGAATAGCCCCCGGGCCTGCTCATGGCCGAAGCCGTCTAGAACGAGCGACCGATAGAAATCGTGAATCGGCGCCCAAGGGGGGAACCGATAGTCCCCTAACTTGTCCGAGAGTTTGCCGCTGGTCACTTGCATCACGATCACGGTGTCACGCTCGCGCCGTAGTTGACTCCAGGGATTCAGTTGCAGCAGGTAGACGCGGTCCGTCCCCGCCGGAACCTCGGCGATGGCCTCGATTCGCTCGACCTGAAAGGGGGAGAGCGATGCGCGATAATAGGAAATCAGCTCGGAGGGGTAGACGTAAACGGTCCCGTCCGGCCGCGGCAAGTGGCTATCGGGGCGATCGATGACGGCCGCCAGGCCCCCCCGCGCTTCCTCCCTCACTTCGATCACCTGACCAATCATACTCCCCAAGAGCCAGGGGAGCATGACCAGCCACGCCAGATGGCGGGAGTACCCAAGACGCCGCATCGACCACGCCGCCAGGCCCGAAAGCCCAACCGCCCACATTCCGGCGGTTAGACAGGGGTACCGCGGCCCGTGGAAGACCTGCGCCCAACCCAGCCGGTGCATGATCCACAGAGCCAGGACAAAGAACGCGGCCGTGGCCAGACCCGAGAATCCCAGCCGACCCAAGGCCTTGTCGGGTTTCGGGGACCGGGGATCGGTCTCCGACACGCCATGGCCGCTTTGGCGACGGATCGGTTTCGGGCTTGCCAGGAGACAGGCGAGCAGGAGAAGAAGGGCGGGGATGACGGCGGAGAGGATCCCGACCCAGCGTAGGATTTCCAGGCTTTGGGTCTCGACCACCGGGCCGGCGGCGCGCCCGATCGGGTACCATAGCGTGAAAACCTTGAGCAGGTTGGCCATGCTAGGTTCGGTCATCCAGTCGTGCGAGGCCGCTCCCAGGTAACTGACGTTGCGGGGGATTTGAGCAAGCCAGGGCGCAAAGCTGACCGCCGCCGCCCCCTGCGCCAGTGCTCCCCCGATCAAGAACCGGCGCTTCGCCCGCTTGTCGCCGATGCGGATCGTCAGGCCGATCCACTGTAGGCCGAGCAACAACAGGACCAGCGCGCTCAGCAGATTCGACCACAGGGCCAGCGCGGCGCACAGGCCATAGGCCGCCCAAATATTCTCATCGGCCCGGTCCTCGGTCCGCGAAGACTTAGCCGCCCGCTCGTAGGCAACCCATAACAGGATGAAGCACAGAAACAGGGCCGGCAGGGCCAGGGCGTACCCGCGCATGTTTCTGGCCGAGATGGCCGCCTGGGTCCCCACCGCCACGCACAAGGCCATCAGCGCGCCGATCGAACGGCCCGCCACCCGGCGGCATCCAAACCAGGCCATCGCCACCATCCCCACCCACGCGACAACCCCCAAAAGTCGGCCCCAAAACACCCCCGGGTCATGTCCCACCAGGCGTGGCAGCTTGTTCCAGATCTTTAGCAAAATGTAGTAACCCGGGGGGTGGGCGTCGGCGGTGGTGAGGTCGATGATGCCGGGAAGAGGATTGTTGGCCAGCATCACCGACCAGATTTCATCGCACCATAAGCTCGATTCCAACGAGATGCGATATAGAAGAAGGGGTAAGCATGCGAGGAGGATCAGGACGAGTCCGGCGGACTCGCCCATCAGTCGACCCGCTGAGAAGACGGGGGCGCGAGGAGGGACGGAGGGATCCATTGGATGCGGTTGTGGCGCGCGACCGGTGGCCTATGGTCTGGTCTCGCCAGCGGGTTCTTCCGGCGTTGGTGGCGTTGGCTCTGAAGATTCGCCCAGGTCGTCCGCCGCTTCCTCTTCCAGCGCCTCCTCGGGCGCCTGTAGGGCCGCCTCGTGCACGTCCTCGGCGGGCAGGATAATGGGGAGCATCCCGCCCAGCAGTTGGGTGGCGTTCAGCGTCATGACGCCGCCCATCATGTCTTCCACGCCTCCCGGCGAGGTCTTGAGCAGCGAGATGCCGATCAGTTCGCCCTGACCGTTGAAAACCGGAACCCCTAGGCCGTTCAGGCTGAGCTGCGGAACGTAAAACATGCGGGGCTTCTCGACGATCGAGCGGATTTCGCCGGTTGCCAGACTCACGTTGCGTTGGCCGGCCTTGCCCATGCGCGAAAGGGTCACGATCGGGTCGAGCATCTCGGCGCCCACGGCCTGGGCGAGGTCGATAAAGGTCATCGGCTCGGCGGGCTTTTCGAGCGGGCGCAGGAAGGCGAAGTGCAGGTCGGGATCGCGCAGGACGACCGTCGCGGGGACCTCCTTGCGCCGGCCCAGCAGGAACTTGATGTCCTTGACCCGGCTTTGCATATTCATGGTGAAGAACATCGCCTGCGGGCCCATGCCGCGAAACATGCTGGTCGGATCGATGGCCGACAGCGGCACCAGCGTCAACCCATCGGGACTGACCACCGTTCCGATGGCCTCGATCTTCTGCTCATCGCCCGAGGAATCGTTGCCGATCGAGACCAATATCTGGACGGTGATGACCGCGGCGCCGAACTCCTCGGCGAGCTCGCGCCCGATCTCTCGCAGAGCCTGCGCGTCGGCCGGCACCGGCGAGACCGCAGCACTGATCAGCCCCAGCGCGAGCAACAGACCGGTCCGGTAGACTGAACGAACTGACATCATTGAAAAGCTCCTTTTATGACGGGGAAGCCGGCACGCCAAACGCCCGCTCCACATGGTTAATGGATGATATGTACCCCCCTACCCATAACCTTTTCCACGGGCTAACTCAAATTATTTGTGGTATACGAGCTCGCGGTGACTATCATTGGGGTTAGTCTTGATGCCATGATGGACAAATCCTCCGACGCTCTCGACCACGCTCGCGACCACGCTCTCGACGCCTTCCAACGTGCCCATGGCCTGGAATCGGTCGACGCGGCCGACCTGAATCAGGCACTGACCCACGGCTCCTATGCCTACGAGGCGGGGGTGGAGGGGGACAATGAGCGGCTCGAATTCCTCGGCGACGCGGCCATCTCGGCCGTCACCTCTCAGTGGCTCTATGAGACCGAGGCCGAAGCCGACGAGGGGACCCTGAGCAAACACCGCTCGCGGCTGGTCAGCCGGATGGCACTGGGCGGGCGCGCGTTGCAAATGGGGCTCGATGAGCTGATTCTGCTGGGCCGCGGCGAGCGCAAATCGGGCGGGGCGCGACGCCGCTCGACGCTGGGCTCGGCCCTCGAGGCGGTTGTCGGCATCGTTTTCCTGCGGCTCGGTTTCGACGCCACGCGCGATTTCGTCCGCGAGCACCTGATCCAGCCCATCCACGCCCAATCGGCCGAGGGCCTGCAGGAGGACTACAAGTCGATCCTGCAGGAATGGGCGCAGCAGGAGTATAAGCTGGCACCGACCTACCGGCGGCTCAAGGAGGAGGGCCCCGACCATCAGAAGCGATTCACGGTCGAGGTCGAGGTGGCCGGCCAGGTCCTGGCCCGCGGCAGCGGCCTCCGTATCAAGCAAGCCGAGAACGAAGCGGCCCGCGAGGGTCTCGAGTCGGTCCGCGCCGACCTGCCCTCAGGCGAGCCAAACTGACTCAGGTCCAGCCGAAGCGGCCGTTTGAGCCTTGTGTTACCTCCCAGATGTCGGATCGTGAAGTCTGGTCAAAGTCGCCGAGAAGGAACGACAGGGAATTGCGATCCCCGAATCTCCCATACTCCCTTTCCTGCCGCCAGCCTCCGGATGAACTCGGCCAGGATCGCCGCCCCGCGTGTGGAAAGAGATTGGGCCCGGCCAATCCGCGAACTTCCGTCCGAGCCCCGGCCGGCGCACGGGCGGGTGCCGTTCGTCTGCAAGCCACGGCACTCGTGCTGCTGCTGGTCATTGGTGGGGGGGGGGTCGGCTGGCGCACCGTCGCCGTCCGGCGCCTGACCACGCAAGGCCGTTCAGCGCATAGCCCACCGTCGGACCGGCCTCCGAGTTCGGCCAAACGGCCCGACGCGCTGGTTCCCGCATCCACGAATTGGTCCCAGTGGCGTGGCCCGGCCCGCAATGCGGTCAGTCGCGAAAGCTCCGGCTGACCCCAGGGCTGGCCCCCCAAAGAGCAATGGCGTCGCAACGTCGGCGTGGGGGCCACGTCGCCGATCTTGGTCGACGGGCGATTATACGCGATGGGATGGTCGGACGACGAGGCAGAGAACAGAGAGGAGATTCCGCTCGGGACGGACACGGTCTATTGCTTCGATGCGCTCACGGGTGAGGAACAATGGACGCAATCTTACCCGTGCCGCTATCAGAGACGTCTTCGCGTCGGGGACGTAGGGCGTTACGGCGGCCCTTCGGCGACGCCCACCTTTGACGAAGCAACGGGCTGTCTCTATACGCTCAGTGTTGACGGCGACCTGCGGTGCTGGGATACGAAGGATCGGGGCCGGCCGGTCTGGGCCAGGAACCTTTACGATGAGCATGACGTAAAACGGCGTCCGAACGTCGGTCGCGGCCAACGCGATTACGGTTATACATCATCGCCCTTGGTGCTGGGGGACCGGCTTATCGTCGAAGTCGGCGGTACTGGAGGCACGGTCATGGCGTTTGATAAAGAAACGGGCGACCGAAGTTGGGCGTCACACTATAAAGAACCGGCGGGACATAGCGGAGGACCCGCGCGCATTCAGATCGACGGCGCGGATTGCGTGGCCGCATTGACACTTAAGCATCTGGTCGTCATGCGTGCCGACATCGATCATGAAGGCGAGACAATCGACACAATCCAATGGAAAACCGACTTCGGCTGCAACATCCCCACCCCGGCCGTCATCGGCAACCGCCTGTTGATCACCTCAGGCTACAACCGCAAACACATGGCGCTGTTTGAGGCGTCATTGAATGGGCTACGGGAGAAATGGACCGCGCGGGAATACGCCACCGTCGCGAGCCCGGTTTTTTATCGCGACCACGTCTACCTGGTCGACCACTCGCTGAAGTGCGTCGACCTCAATACCGGCGAACTGAAATGGCAAGGCGGCGGCTTTCACCACGGCTCGTGTTTGGTCACGGCGGCGGACGACAAAATCATCGTCTTCGGCGATCACGACCTGGCGCTGGTCGATGCGCTCTCCGACGATGAATATCACGTCCTGAGCGAGATCAGCGGCATCACCCCCGGTGCCTGCTACCCGCACGTCGCCCTGTCCGACGGAATCATCGCGTGCAAGGACAGCGAAGGAAACCTCGTCGCCCTCAGCGTCCGTGTGCCATAATTATTATCTCCATTCGCGGCAATCGTTTATCATGAACCCCAGCGAGTTCCACGCGGAAGTCGAATTCGGGTATCACCGATGAAGGAACGGCCCCTCAGTGGTCCGCCGGTTTAGGAGTCCACAGTTTGGGGTATCCCTTCCCTGGTTTAGATATGTAATGGCGCGTCAGCATCTCACGGATGCGTTTGTCCTTCACGTTGGTGAAGAACCATTCCTCGGCCACCGGAGAAAGCGCGATCAATTGGAACCGCTTGCGTTCGAGTTCCAGGAGAAACGATTGAGGCGACAGCTTGCCTCGGTCGAGCATCACGCAGTAGTAAACGGGATCGTCGATGGCGTGGGCCAGGGGGTCGGGGTGGATAAACGAACTGTCCATGAGCAGCACGGGGGGCAGGGTCCGCGCCAAGCGTTCCTGCGAGAATGTTTTTCGGGTGGAGTGCAGCGCCAACTCGATTCTCGCCATCCGCGATACCTCCCGCTGATTGAATTGAGTCAGGCTGCCGGTGTGTCGATGGAGGCTTGTCAACAGCCACCAGCCGACGCATAAGAGCCCGGTGAACCATGCCAAACGCTTCGTCGAAGGCGGCAGGGGCGAACCTGGGCGCAGCCAACGTTGATAAAAGATCGCCGCGGCCGTTCCGCTCAGCGCAAAGGGCTCGAGTAAGTAATTGACGTCCGAGCCGACCTTGAACAGTTGAAGCGCGCTCAGCGCGGTCGAGACGCAGAAATAGGCGCCGAGCGCCTTCGACTCGGTTGATTCCCCGGTGGATTTCCAAAGCCATCCCCCCAGTCCGATCAGCAGCGCGATTCGGACAAGCATGTCCCAAAGACCGACGAGCACTTCCGAAATTGTCTGGCCGAACAGTTGGGGAACCTGGAGGCCGACGAACATCGCCGTGTACGTGTTAAGCAAAAAGATGCCCGCGGTCGCCCAATTGAGGGCAAAGACCGAACAAGCCCCGCCCGCGACATAAACGAGGCTCCAGACGATGGCGTCCCTGGGTGAAAGCGAACGCCAGGCAAGGTAACCCACGACCATCGACGCGGCCCAGCCTTGCGGCTTATAACCGGCGGCCAGCCACAGGCAACCCAACACCGCCCAGCGTCGCCACGTGGGCCCCAGTCCACCCAACGCCACCCACACGGCCAGCATGTTCCAGAAAACCATCGGCGCGTCGGGACGATAGGTGACGGTATACTCCATCAAACCCGTCCACAGGCCGAACAAGCCCGCGCCGCATACGATCGCGCCCGAGCGTCCGCACCCGACTCGTATCGCCAACATGCACGTCAGCGCGCAGATGCCAAGCAGGGCCAGGACCGATTGAAGACGGCCAAGGAGATAGAACGAAAAGTCCGGTCGGCCTTGACCCGCCAGCCTGGCAATGCCGCCGACGGTCCAATACAACACCGGGCCATAGGGGGTGAACTGATGCGGCCACTCGCGCCAATCCGTGTAAAGCGGCCGGCCGCTCGCCACGCGCCACGCGCCCGTCACGACCGCGCCCTCGGGATAAGTCAGGTCCAGGCGAATCGTGATCCAGACGCAGAGATAAACGAATAGCAGCAGCGTGTTAAGCAGCAGCAGGCCCCCCAGCAGGGCTTTGGGAACCCGCGGCGGGCGCTTGGGCCGCGTCTGGGGGGGAGCCGCGGAGTCTGCATCGCCAGGTAAAGGCTTGTCGGGCATCATGGGCTGAACGGTATCTCAGGTAGACTACATCCGCAACGGCCGGGCAAGAAGGCCAGACGGGCTTTGACGTAAGTGGAGTTGGAAGGTTCCCGTCTTCATGGGCATATCTCACGGATCCGTGAGTTGCAGCCCGTTTCCATTGCCTTTGGAATAACAGTTGAAAGCGTCGGCGAGGTCAAAGTCACGATGAAGGAGGACAAGCGGGCCTTGTTGGTGCGCATCCCCGAGTTGACCCGGCGTGAACGGGCCGTCTGCGCCATCAACGGGATCGTCCATGAAAGCGCCTACGAGGGCGGATACCTCCACTGCGGCCCCGTGAAGGTCAATGACGAAATCCTGATCACCTTCCCAATCGAGCAACGGGTCATCAAAGCGACCCTGCACGAAACCGAGCACAAAGTGACGCTTAAGGGCAATACCGTGGTCGATATGAACCCCGGTGCCCACTACCCGCTGGAAAACCATGAGCGTTACCGGGCCGATCGAGCGTTTTGTTTCCAAAGAGCGATTCATCTTCTAAGACGCGCGTCTCGCCCATGACGCGCCGCCGCGTGGAGGTTGGTTGATCAGGAAAGCGCAACAAGTCATGGGCGTGGGGATTCATCAATAGGCCGGCTTTGTACTTCGGGAAAGGATAAGGCAATCTCGTGGACAAGAGCTATTTTCCTAATAATGATGACCACAAACAACATTCGACGTATTCTGAATGCAATATCTTTTCTATGCTTGGCTAACAAAGCTCGCGGCCGACAACGGTGTGCAGCGCAATAGTCGTCCGGTACGATACCCTGTCAGCCTTGCTATCTAAGTTTCGCGTAGCAAATCCACGTATAGTATCGCGCTTCATCACGAAATAGCTCATGTGACGGCTTCGTTGGTCGCTCAAGTAATGGTCGTGGAGTCGGGTATGTTTCTTCATTCCATTCATCTCCCCAGCGAGTCTTGTCGGTCTTGAATACGGGCGGAAACTCATAATAGACTTCCAGGTGCTTTCGCAACATGCGTGAATCAATATTATTGGCTGGAATTCGCGCTGTTTCATATTGTGGCGTGAGGGAAATCGGGCCAAGGTCGATTAACTGCGCACATCTTCGTAGTACCTTAGATGCAACACCATCATGGAGCAACGGTTTTTTAGATTGAACAGGTTCAAATCCTGCGTTTGCAAATGCCTTCTTTAAGCTATAGCAATCACCTTGCACAACCGGATAATTGTCTTCAAATATAACGTGCTTGAACCCAAACCATTTGCATTGCTGTAGTCGCTTATACGCGTTCTGATGATCATCGATAAAGACGAGTGATCGATCGGTTACATCCGACCAATCTTGTTCAGAGAAGTCTCTATTAGAATAGACTGAGTTCTCAGAAATATATTCTCTGTAACTTAAATTTTGATCAATAGACACCAACCGGGCTCTCGGGCATGCTTTTTCTAATAGCCACGTACTCTGCCCCTTCCATATTCCACTTTCAACGATGAAATCCGGTGATAGTTTTCTTCCCATAAACCAAACTGCAAACATGTGCGGTGCCTTCATCCCGCCCTGATTGTCTTGTATGGGACGGCCGGCATAAATGCCAGAGAACTCATCGATGCTGCCAAGGATCTCATCTCTAGTCCAAGGCGGGTTACCGATTTGCGTCACGGTGTTCAACTAGCGCTTCTCCTGATCGTAAGGGATATCGATGTGGCTCGACCTCTGGGAAGCGACCGGTTGGCGCGGATGGTTACGCGTAAACCGTATTCTCGTTGTTGAACATCTTGTTGATTCGTGGCTGTATGATCCAAACGCTAATGGGGAAATAATACAGCAAATGTACTAGTTCACCGTGAATTGGACAATTGCCGTTTGCGAGTTAGCTACCATCCCCGGCTGGGGATGAATGGGTTTTTTTAAGGCATGGGAAGGAACTCTGCAATATCCTCATGGATGAGGGGACAGCCTGGCTCAGCTGTCCCCCGCTCGATATTGCATCGAACCTCCGGCCGGTTATCCCTGACGAGTTGCTCCCCATCAGAGCTCGCTTCCGTTTCACCGGCCAAGACCATTGTGCTTTCCCCGCCCTGATCAGTCAAGCCCAACCGCCGAGCCCGGCGCGTCGCGCGGGCCGCCTCCAGCTTGTTGTCACGCGCATCAAAGATTGCCTGCTCGCGCCCCTCCAACTTGTCCTTGGGCGTCACGTAGCCGATCGCGCCGTGCAAGCGGGTCGTATTGTAGTGGTGGATGAAGTCGGTTACAATCCTTCGCGCATCTTCGAGCGACAACGGCGTCTTGGGGCGGATGCAGCCATTCTTGATTGTTTTGTGATAGCGCTCCAACTTTCCATTGCTTTGCGGGTAGAAGGGCGATGTCCGCACGTGCGTCATGCCGCTCATTCTAATGAAATCCTTGAAATCACGAGCGATGAACTGGGGGCCGTTATCCGAGATGATCCGCGGCGCCGCCTCGGGAAAACGCTCGCGCGCCCGCTGGATGATCGTCTCCACGTCGGCCTCGGTCATCGCCTCGCGGATTTTCCAGTGAACGATGGTTCGGCTGTAGCCGTCCAGAAGACTGCACAGGTAATAAAACGTGCCGCGGATGTTCAGATAGGCGATATCGATGTGCCAGTGCTCGTGGGGCGCGGTCGGCTGGACGAATCCGGTCCCCTTCTTTGAGGGCTTCCCATTCCAGCGGCGCAACACCCCAGCTGCTCGCAGTACCCGATAGACGCTGCTGGGGCTGACCGCCACGATGTCGCGATCGAGCATCATGAACGTCAGTCGCCGGTAGCCCTCCAACGGATATTGCTCGTGAGATTTCACGATCGCCTGCTTCTCCCAATCCTCCAGCCAGAAGTCGCGCGGCACTTTGCCGT
>CAUZJO010000138.1:0-12627 GCA_963580245.1 Candidatus Sumerlaeia bacterium
TCCTGGCTCAACCTGATCGAACGCTGGTTCCGCGACCTGACCGACAAGTGCATCCGGCGCGGAGCTTTCGCCGATGTGCCCGAACTGATTCAAACCATTACCGATTATATCGACGCTCATAACAAGGACCCCCGATCCATTACTTGGACCGCCAAGGCCGAGACGATTCTCGAAAAAGTCCGCCGCGCCCGCGCCACACTGGATAATCTGCAACCAGCGTGAGACACTACACTAGATTGATTGCTCCTCCCTGGCCGGTGCCAGTGGTTCCTCCTATGATATATCCGTCGGCGATCGTTTCTTCAACGGTGCGTGGAACGGTCATTCCAGCGCGACGGCTGAGATCCATTTCCCAGGCGGTGCTTCCATCGGAAGCAAGGCGCAACAAAGACGCACTTGCATCGAACGCCCGGATCGCTCCTATAATTCCCGAATCTCTCGTTTGTTTTAGTCCACCGCTTATGACTGCGATATCCTCCGCATATTCTCTTCTCCATGTCTCATTAAACATCGGATCAATCCTTATGCTTTCTTTTGTGTCATTACTGTAAAGAATGCGCCATCTTGATTCGGACTTCCCGTGCCCTCAGTCGCGCTCTCGCCCTGATAAAACCTGTCATCCGTCAGCATTCCCGCGTCATTTGTTGTAAACAGATATAATGCGTTCGGCAGGTTGCCCATCGAGGTTGCGATAATACGAAACGACCCGTCCGCGAGTTGGTGGACAAACATCCCCCGATCTTCACCCGGACCGCCGTAAGTCATTTCCCACTCCAAGATACCGTCGGCGTCCGTTTTGATGAGATAGGCATCGGGCGCGCCGCTGGTGTCGTCCGGCTTGGGAAATGATTTTGCATATCCCGTGATGATAAAGCCACCGTCGCTGGCCTCCATCACTGAATTTGCAACGTCCTCTTCAGCCCCCCCCAAACAACTTGTCCCAAACGATGTCTCCCACATTGTTGAATCTGATCAGGTGAATATTCTCATCGAGGTTGCGCGCCAGGGCGATGGTATGACCGTCCGTCGTCATTTTCGCGTCGTAAATCTCTTCATGGATGCCATACGTCCGCTCCCACACAACAACGGGCTCCTTGTCGATTGCGTCCTGCGCGTGGGTGTTCACCTGGAGACCGAAAATGACCGCACACGTCATCCCAAGGATTACCGTTAAGACCGCGCTTCTCCCGATGGGGTAGGCCCTGAATTCTTGTGAGAGTGGATTTTTCATTTTGATCCGTCCCGGGCTGGTCTGGCCCTGAATCCCATCCAGGCTCCACCGCGGAGTTTGCGGGAAGCGAGCATTGAACTGGGCCTCAACCCCATTGTAGCCCACAACGTCCTCGGTAGGGAACGGCCATTGAGGCGATGAAAGCGCAACTGGATGAACGACGCCGACGCCGCTAAAACCTGCGGGGCCAATCCAAGCCATCGAAGAGAGGGAGATGCTGGACTGAGTCCTGAAGGACGGAAATCGGATCGGTCGGGGGGCCGCGTTCGCCGGACCAATAGCTTTGAGTATGCCGTACTGCTTGCCCAGGCGCATCACGCCCAAGCAGGAGCGGTGGCCCTGGAGCAGACGGGGCCAGCTCTCGAGGATTACCTCGACCGCGCCGGCCCATGCACCGCAACCCCACCCCGCGCCCGCCCCGAGGGGGATCAATATCTACCTGCGCTTGCCCTAGCCCGCCGAATTATTCAATTCATAAGCGATACAGAGACGGGTTATAGTGTAGGATCATCGTCCCCATTCTGAGATGCGGGGATCGGGAAACATTTGCGGTATGACCAGCGAGCAAAAGATCGACTACAAGGATACGCTGAACCTGCCCAAGGGCGCCTTCCCGATGAAGGCCAAGTTGCCCGAGCGCGAGCCCGAGCGCTTTGCTCAGTGGGAGGAGGAGGGCCTCCGCGAGCAAATCATGAAGAAACGCGAAGGGGCCCCCGTTTTTTGCCTCCACGACGGGCCGCCCTACGCCAACGGCCATATCCATATCGGTCACGCCCTGAACAAAGTCCTCAAGGACGTGATCGTCCGCTATAAGAACCTGTCGGGCTTTCGGGCCTATTTCCGGCCAGGGTTTGATTGCCACGGGTTGCCGATCGAGCAGAAGGTCCTTCAAGAGCTGGCCGACGAGGCGTCTTCGCTGCCCACGCTCAAGATCCGCCGCCAGTGCCGCCAATACGCCGACAAGTGGGTCAAGGTCCAAACGCGCGAATTCAAGCGCCTGGGGGTGATGGGCGACTGGGACAACGCCTACCTGACCATGTCGAACGAAACGGTCGTCGGGATTTTGGGAACTTTGCGCGAGTTGGTGGTCCGGGGGTTGGTGCGCAAGGGGTTCCGGCCCAATTATTGGGACCCTGTCTTTCGCACCGTCCTGGCCGAGGCGGAGATCGAATACGAGACCCACACCTCCGACTCCGTCTACGTGAAGTTCCCGCTCAATGAGGCCGAGGCGGTCGAGCCGCTCAAGGGGCTGGCCGACGTCTCGATCGTGATCTGGACGACCACGCCCTGGACGCTTCCGGCCAATCTGGGGGTTTGTCTGCACCCCGGTTTTGAGTACGTCGTCCTGGAGGCCGGCGGCCGGCATTTCATCGTTGCGCACGAGCTGGCCGAGGCGTTCAAGCAGGCCTGCGACCTGCCCGACACAACCCAAGTCGCCACGGTCGCGGCGAAGGACCTCGAGCGCAAGACCTGCGCGCACCCGATCTTCAAGGACAAGCCCAGCCTGGTGATCCTGGGCGAGCACGTCACGCTGGAGCAAGGGACCGGCTGCGTACATACCGCGCCCGGCCATGGCCTGGATGACTTCAGTGTCGGCCAACTCTACGGGCTGCCGGTCTTTGTGCCGGTGGACGAAGCGGGTTGCTTCACCGACGAGTACCCGGAGATGGAAGGGGTCAATGTCTTCAAGGCGAACGCGCGGATCGTCGAGAAGCTGAAGGCCGATGGCCTGCTCTTGGCCCACGGTCGCATCGAGCACCAGTACCCCCATTCCTGGCGCAGCCACAAACCGATCATCTTCCGCGCCACCGAGCAATGGTTCGTTGAGCTGGACGAGGGCGGCGTGCGCAAACGGGCCATCGAAGCCATCGACAAGGTCCAGTGGATCCCGGAGTGGGGACGCGAGCGGATTCTGGGCATGGTCGAGCAAAGGCCGGATTGGTGCATCTCGCGCCAGCGCGCCTGGGGCGTGCCGATCCCTTCGATCCGCTCCAAGACCAGCGGCAAATCGATTTTGGACCCTCGCATCATCAATAAGTGCATGGTGCTGACCCGCCAGAAAGGAAATGACGCCTGGTGGAGCGAGCCGTTGGAGTCCTTCTGGCCCGCGGGGTTCAGTTGCGAGGAGACCGGCGAGGACCGGCCCGACCAGTTCGAGAAGGAGACCGACATCCTTGATGTCTGGTTTGACTCGGGGGCGACCTCGATCGCGGTTTGCGAACCGGACAAGAACTTAACCACCCCGGCCGACCTCTATCTGGAGGGGGGCGACCAGCACCGCGGCTGGTTCCAGTCCTCGCTGCTGTTGCGGGTGGCGGTGCGCGGGGAGGTGCCCTACCGCCAGGCGATGACCCACGGCTGGACGCTCGACGGCCAGGGCCTGGCCATGAGTAAATCCAAGGGCAATGTCATCTCCCCCCAGGAAATCGTGGACAAGATGGGGGCCGACGGCCTGCGGCTGTGGGTCATCAGCGAGGATTACCGCGCCGACGTGACGATCTCCCACGATATCCTCAAGCGCATCCAGGAGGCCTACCGCCGCATCCGCAACACCTTCAAGTTCCTGATTGGGAACCTCTATGACTTCGATGCGGAAAAAGATGGCGTTGCGGTGGGGGATCTGGAGGAGTTCGACCGCTGGATCTTGGGGCGGCTCAATGCGTTGATCCGAGACGTCCGCCGGTCCTATGACCTCTACGAGTTCCACCGCATCTACCATTATGTGTACAACTTCTGCACCGTGCAGCTTAGCGCCCTTTACCTGGACGTGATCAAGGACCGCCTGTATTGCTCGGCCCCCGATGACGAGACGCGCCGGGGTGCCCAGACGGTCTGTCACCATCTGGCCAACCATCTGACCCGCCTGATGGCGCCGATCCTGATTTTCACGGCCGACGAGGTGTGGCAGGCGGCCGACTTGGGTCCGGAACCCAATATCCACCTAACCGATTTTCCCGAGTCGCGGTCAGATTGGGAAGCCGAGGACCTGAACGCCAAATGGGATGCCCTGTTGGAACTGCGCGGGGAAGTCAGCCGGGCCCTCGAAGACCTCAGACGCGCCAAGACGATCGGTCAGAGCCTGGAGGCCGCGGTCCACATCCAGGCCAAGGATGCCGAGGACCACGAATTGTTAGGCAAAAATGTTGAGATTCTGAAAAACTTGTTTATTGTCTCTCGTATCGACATCGAGCAGGCAGATGCCGCCGGCTCGGGGTCGGAGCGGGCTATCCGAGTTGACCGCGCCCCGGGCGAGAAATGCCAGAGGTGCTGGATGTACGATCCCCAAGTTGGAGCAGACGCGGAGCACCCGGACCTCTGTCCCAGGTGCGCCGATGTCGTCCGAAGGGTCGCCTGAGAGATGCCGGCGAGTAGAACATCAAAGAAATCGCCCACCCGCGCCAAGAAGAAGGGTGCCACAAGAAGGACCAAGTCCGGGGCCGCGAGAACCGGGGGTAAGAAGAAGGCGGCGGCCAAGTCGCCGTCGCGCGGGGCATCTTTGAAGCAGAAGGCCGGCGGAAAATCCGCCGCGACCGGTGGCGCGAAGAAAAGGGCGGCTGACACGAAGAAGAAGTCCGCTAAATCCGCGGCCAAGAAAGGCGCCGTCAAAAAGAAGGCCGCCGCTCCCGCCAAGGTTCGATCCACCAAACCGGCGGCGGCGAAGTCCGAAGCGGTGAAGAAGACGGCCAAATCCAAGATCGCGAGCCCCAAAGCTCCAGCTCCCAAGAAGAAGCCGGCGCGTAGCGTGATCCCGGAAATCGACCGTCCAACCGGGATGTATAACGGTGTGCAGCTCTGCGAACACGTCAAGCCTTTCCCCTCCAAGACGCCCTACTCCAAGAAAGAACTCGCCGAGCTGGAAAAGGTGCTCTTGGACGAACGGGCCAGCTTGAAAGCCGAACTGGACTCGATCCATCGGCTGAGCATGGAAGCGCTGGACCTGGCGAAGGGCCATCCGGGCCATTCGGTCCACATGGCCGAGCACGCCACCGACTTGCAGACCGCCGAAACCAACTTGGGGTTGCGCACCATCGAGGAGGCGCGCCTGGAGGCGGTGGAGGCGGCACTGGAACGGATTCAGAAGAACGTCAACCACTACGGCTTGTGCCTGGCGTGTGGCAGCAAGATCGGTATCCAGCGCCTCAAGGCTCGACCCCATGCCCACTTGTGCATGGACTGCCGCCAGCGTTACGAACGGGTCCGGGCGCGTCGAGGGTTTTGAGTGGACAACCCCGCTCGCGGGCGTTGATGCCAAATAGATCCGGTCACACCGATACCTCTATCCCCATTGCCCATGTCAAAAGGCGAACCTCGCCCGAGCCCCCGTAAGCCCCGGCCTCTTATGAGCCGGTTGGGACGGCTGTTTGATCCCGAACTGGCCGTCAGTGCCGCAACCTTTTTCCTGATCGCCGGTGTTACGGTTGGCCTGGACCAGGCCTCCAAGTGGCTCGCGGTGGGCTTTCTCGAGGCGCGCGCGCCGTTGGTCCTGATCCCAGACTGTCTGCGGCTCGACTATGCCACCAACACCGGCGCGGCCTTCTCGATGTTGGCCGAGCACACCGGAATGCTCACGCTGCTGTCGGCGGCCGTCTCGGCCATCATCGTAATCTGGGCGGTGCGCCTGGGGCCTGCCGAATGGGGGTGTCGGATCGCTTTGGGGTTGATCCTGGGCGGGGCGGTGGGCAACCTCATCGACCGCGCCGTGCTCGGCTACGTCATCGATTTCATCTCGGCCCATTGGCACTACAAGTACTTCTGGCCGACCTTTAATATTGCCGATTCGGCCGTTTGCGTGGGCGTGGGGATGTTCATCATAACCAGTTTCCGGCGCCGAGATCCGGACTCCGCGTCTTCGGGGAAGGGGAAGGAGGTCGTGGGGAAACGGAAGCAATAGGTGATCGCTTGAAGGCCGTGCCGCATAGATCGAGGTTGCGCCAGCCCCCCCGTCGGTGGTGACATGGAGCGGTGAGAGGCATCTTGTTTTGGCCAGTGGTAGGGAACAAAGCTTGACCGCGCCCTGTCCAACTTCTCAGCCGGCGGCCGGGGAAGGGGGTGGCGCGGCGCACTCCGCCCCAGGCGAGCCGGCCCAGGTGACCCTGTGGGTCAAGGCGGCCCAGAAGGGGGACCAGAAGGCCATGGAGTCGCTCATCGAACACTTTCAAGATCGGGTGTGGCACCGGGCGCGCTATCGGTTGAAGGACCACGATGAGGCTTGGGATGTCGCCCAAGAGGTTTTTATCATCTGCCTGCGCAAGATCCGCCAATTCCGCGGCCGCTCCCAGTTCTGGACGTGGCTGGTGCGGATTGTCGATAATCAAGTAAAGAATAGGCAGAACTGGTGGCGCCGTCGCCGACGCGCGCAGACCTTCTCGCTTCATGAACTGTATCAGGGTCAGGATGAGCAGGAGGAGACGGCCTGGGACCCGCCCGACGGCGGCCCCTCGCCCCGTCAGCTCGCCGCGGCCCGCGAGGAGGTCGAGTCGCTGGAACGCGCGATGGGCCAACTGACCGAGGATCATCGAGAGGTTTTGATGCTGCGATTCGCCGACGGCCAGAGCTATGAGGAGATCGCGCAGACCCTGCTCGTCTCGATCGGCACGGTCAAGTCGCGGATCAATCGGGCGCGCCGTGATTTGCGGGCCAAGATGGATCGTTAGCTGTAGCGAATCATGCGAGCCGCCCCCCAGGTTGATGAAAATGGCCACAACGTTGTATGAAGAGTTCGAGGACCTGTTGGAGGCCCAATGGGCGGGGCAACTGAACGAGTCCGGCCAGGAGCGGCTTGCCCAACTGTGCGTGGGCGACCCGGCCCTCGCCGAGCGGCTGATTCACGAGAACGGCCTAACCGGTCTGCTGTCGCGGTGCGGACCCAATCCGGCCCCCGAGGGGTTAGCCGCGTCGGTGCTCGGCCGGATCGAGCGCGAGGCGGACCTACGGCCCAAATCGGCCCGGACGGGCGGGCGCGAGGCGAGCTATAGCTTCCGCGGACGGTGGTGGCAGGCGCCGGCGATGAGGTGGGCGCAGGGGCTCGCCCTGACGGCGATGCTCGTGGTATTGGGTGCCGCACTTTTCTATCAGCATCGGCAATTAAGACAGTACCGGGTGGCATCCGAACCAAGTCTGGAACGGGGTCGGCAAACGGTTTTCACCGCCGAAGCGTTGCCAGTCAGCGAGGCGGCACCCACGGCCAGTATCAGTGGAGATGCGCCCGCGAGTCCAATAACGCCCGCTGAATCAGCCGACGGCCCCAGACTCATGGCCCAGGTGGTTGAAGCGGAACGGGCACCGGCGGCATCGATCGCGGCCGAGCGAAATGACCAGGGTGCGAGCCGCGTGGCGGAGATGACGACGCCCGACCTGCCTACGGTGGTTGCGACTCCCCTACGGACCGAACCGGTGAATGAAGACCAGCTCGATACAGAGGTGGCCCTGGCGGACCTTGACGTCGGCCAGGAAGAGTCACCTCCGCCCCCGGTTGATTCATCAGAGGAACCCGCGGCGACGCCCGTCGAGGTCAAGAGTCGCCGTCTGGCGATGCAGATCCAGCTCGCGGCCGATCATGCCGCCCTCCCATCCCAGTCTCCGGCGGCGGGGCGTAAGAGGACGGTCGCGGGACGTCCCAATGACCCGCGGGGTCAAGGTAAGAGACGGTCCTTCGCCGAGAACGGGGCCGCCCCGACCGAACCCGCAAAACGCTCCAAGGTCACGCTAAAGGATATTGAGATGGCCGCGGCCATGGCCGGTGGCGAGATTGCGGGACGCGCGGAGCGACAGAAAAACGTCCATCAGCTTTCGCTCAAGATGGATCGCGACCAGGTCCAAACATTCATGGAAAAACTTGAGGAGATGGGCGTCCCGTATCTGCGGAAGGTCTCACCGCGGCCCTCCGAGGATGAAGCGCCGGACAGCACCGAGCCACCGGTGCAGTTTTTCGACATCACGGAAGGCCAGAGCATCCTGAAGTCGGTCCATGATATCCCGCCCGAACCGCCGGTGGCCAAGGCCTCCCCCGCCGACGGCGCCACGACCTTCATCCTGCGCCCCGCCGTGATGGAGGCCAACGGGCGGCAATTCCCGGTCATCGTCATGGTCCGGGTGGTTGCACGGGGCGAACCTCAGCGATAGCGAATCCGAAATTGCGGCAAATCATTTGGACCGGACGGGCGGGTAGTACCCCTGTCCTGAAGGATAGACGCGCACACTGGTATCTTTTCATCGAGTCACCCGAAATAAGACCGCATTCTCACATCCAAAGCTGCCGATAAGCCAATCATTGGGGCTCTTCATGATCCCGGCGGGGCTCAATGGTGAGATTCCGTGGGTGCAAGCCGACGGATCACGCTCCGCATATCATGACGGTCCTGAAAGGATCCGCCCTTAACGGCAGCCGGTTGGCACAATCGCTCGGGGGAGTCGCGAAATCGAAGGATCTCCAACCAAAGGAGCCGCTTCTCTTGGCGGGCTTCCGCGCCTAAAGGTTTAACTCGGCGGGGCCGATCCTTAAGGATGGGATGGGCTCCATACTTGTCTCGGCCCAGGTAGGGCCTTATGCACTGAACGGGCGGCGCCGCGGGTTCAGATGCGAAAGAAATCGGATAAGTGAATAGAAGATGGATATCGGTAGCATCGCCCGCCTGATCTTAAGTTTCGGACTGATCCTCCTGGGCAACCAGATGGAGGGCGGCCACCTGAAGTCCCTCTACCAGCCCACGGCGGCCATGATCGTGCTGGGTGGAACCGCCGGCGCTTGCGTCCTACAGTTTCCGATGCGCGTCACCATTGCCTCACTCAAGGGCCTGCTCTCGGTGTTTATACCCCCAAAGGTTGATTCTGGAGCCATCATCACCCAGATCGTGGATTTCGCCAAACGCGCGCGGCGTGAGGGGATCCTGGCGCTGGAAAAGGAAATCGAGACCCTGAGCGATCCCTTCTTCTCCAAGGTGCTGCGCATGGCGGTGGATGGGCTGGAGCCCAAGCAATTGGTCGAGACGATGGAGACCGAGCTGAGCACCTTCGAGGAAAAAATCGAAGGGCCCGTCAAGTTCTGGGAAGCGGCCGGCGGTTACTGCCCCACCGTCGGCATCCTCGGGGCCGTCTTGGGGCTGATCCACGTCATGAGCAACCTGAACGATCCCTCCAAGCTGGGCGCCGGTATTGCCACGGCGTTCGTGGCCACGATTTACGGCGTTGGCACATCCAATCTAGTCTTCCTCCCCTTCTCCAACAAGATCAAATTCAATGGGAAAACCCTGGTCAAGTCCCGTGAGATCGTCCTGAAGGGCGTGCTGCTGATCCAGGAGAGTGTCAACCACAGCATCATCGAGGAGCAACTCAAGAGTTTCCTGGACGAGAAATCGCGCAAGAAGACCGTCACCACGGACAAAGGTGATGATTAACCCCCCGACGGTCGCGATCGGTGGCCTGAAGCAGACTGAGCATGGCTCGCAAGCAAAAGCACGAAGAACACGTCAATCACGAACGATGGCTGGTCAACTACGCCGACTTCATCACCCTGCTGTTCGCGACCTTTACGGCACTTTATGCCATCAGTAACGCCGACATGGACAAATTCCGCAAACTCCAAGCGTCGATCAAAATGGCCTTTGCCGAAGGGCCCAGCTGCGTGATGAAAGGGACTCCCGTAGATTCGAGTGTTCAGGCCAAGGGCGGGGCCGATCCCCAAGGCAATCTGGTCATCAGTATTTTCTCCCCCGACTATTCGTCCAACCAAGGGGGGGAGATGAGGACGAAGACGGAATGGGAGATGGGGATGAAGATGGCTTTGGCGACGGCGAGGAGGCGGGAGAGGAAGACCCGTTCAATGGAATCTTGATGTATCCGGACGACCCCGAGAACGAGGATGAATCAGAAACGACTGAACCGACACCGACCCCGACCCCCAGCCCCACCCCTGGAGGTGATGAGGAGCCCTTCGCCAACGCGAGCGAGGGGATGGGCGACCCCGAGAAGGCGGCGGGCGAGTTGAAGAAAATGCTTCAGGAGGCCAGCCTGAAGGACCTTGTCGCAGTGCGCCAGGAATCGCGCGGGACCGTGATCAGTCTGAGCGAAGCGGCCTTTTTCGCCACCGGCGGCCTCGACGTGATGACCCAGAGCCGGGTGCAGTTGGACCGCATCATCAAAGTCCTGCGCAACCGCGCCTATCACATTCGGGTTGAGGGGCACATCAACAATATCCCCGTCAGTCCCGGCCGGCCCTATCGCAACAACGGCGAGCTGTCGATCATGCGCGCCCAGCGCGTGGTCGATTACATGCTCCGGGAGTTCAACTTCCCAGGCAATATGATCAGCGTGGCGGGTTACGGCGAGTACCGGCCGGTCGCCGAAAACGAGACCCCGGAGGGTCGCCGCAAGAACCGGCGCGTCGACATCGTGATCCTTAACGATGAGGAAGTCGCAAAAGAACCCTAAATCCCCCTCTTTGTTTCTCCATCCAACTGTGCTTAAATAACCGCCGATTCGGGAAACCCGTTTCGGCGGCATCTTTATTCTGACCCCTACTCCATCCTTCGGGGCATCGGTGGACGATGTATCTCGAATTCTTTGGCTTCAAAGAAGCCCCCTTTAACCTGACGCCCGATTCCCGGTTCCTGTTTCTCAGTCACAGGCACCAGGAAGCCCTGGCCGCGTTGTTGTTCGGCGTCCAGGAGCGCAAGGGTTTCATCTGCCTGACCGGCGAGATCGGGTGTGGGAAGACCACGCTGTGCCGGGCGATGCTGAGCCAACTGGAGCCTGAGAAGGTCAAGGTCTGCCTGGTGCTCAACTCGTACCTGAGCGACCTGGAGCTGCTCAAGACGATCAACGAGGGGTATGAGCTGGATGCGGAGTCGGACTCCAAAAAGACTTTGCTGGACGGGCTCAACGAGTTTCTGATCCGAGAGTACGCCCAGGGCCACAACGTGGTGCTGATCATCGATGAGTCGCAAAACCTGCGGCCCGATACGCTCGAACAGATCCGGATGATCAGCAACCTGGAGACCGAGACGGCCAAGCTGATCCAGATCGTGATGGTGGGCCAACCCGAACTGCGCCGGACGCTGGGCCTGCCCGAGCTCGAGCAGCTCAATCAACGCATCACCGTCCGCTACCACATCACGCCGCTCGACGAAAGCGAACTGCCCGACTACGTTCAGCATCGACTCTCGGTCGCCGAGCCGCAGGTGCAGATCGTATTCACCCCACGCGCCCACCGCTTGCTCTATCATCATTCCAAGGGAGTGCCGCGCAGGATCAATGTGCTGTGCGACCGCTGCCTGTTGATCGCCTATATCCAGGGGGCGTTCGAGATCAACGACAAGGTCGTCCAGCAGGCCTGGGAAGAAGTCCGGGGCGAAGTGCAGGGATCGGGCCAGGGAGGGGAAACCGCGGCCGCCGGGTCCGAGCGAGGAGGGGATTTGCCGCGGTGGCTCGGCCATGCGCTGATGGGCATGGCGGGCGGCTTGGTCGTCGTGTTGGCCGTCTTTGCCAGTCAATGGCTGCTCGGTCGATCAGCGGGACGGTGGGAAATCGAGCAGGCGAACCCGACACCGACCCCAGCGGCGACCCTGACGCCGGTCCCGACGCCGGCCGCAACCGCGCAACCCCTGCCTCCGGAGTCCGCCCCCGTGGTCGAATCACCGGAGATCACCCCCACGCCGACGCCAACACCCACCCCGACGCCGAGCCCGACGCCCTTCCTGTATGAAGACTGGTCGCGCGACGCCGACGGCATTCTGCGTGTTCGGTCGCGATCGCTGGCCGAGGCGGCGGCGTACATTACACTGGCCCGCCAGTGGAATTTCGAGATTGGTTTGGAGGAGGACTTCATCAAGCCGCCCGCCGAGGAAGTGGCGCTCTATGACATGCTCAGTATGATGAATCAGCTAAACTTCCGGGCCGCCAGGACCGAAGAGTTGGGAGATGCCCTTCGCCCCAATTTGCCGGTGCTGGTACACCTGGCGGGGGCATCAGAGCGGGCGCCTTGGGGCGTCATCACCTCGTTGCGAGGAGATGTTCTGGAACTCATCGATCCGATCCACGGACGTAAGATGGTTCGCCGGTCCACCTTGGAGCCCCACGTGGTCGAGGCGATCGTCCTCTACCAGGATGAAGCGGGACTGACCGGATTGGGGTCCGGCGACCAGGGCGAGAAGGTCAGGCAACTGCAAACGTGGCTGGCCACGGAAGGCACGTTCGAGGCCGAAGTCGACGGCAAGTACGGCCAAGACACCAGCGTGGCCATCCAGAAATTCCAGCGAGCGATCGGGTTGGACCAGACCGGAAAAGTCGACCCCCTGACCGCCGCCGCCCTGACCGCCCGGCAAAAACCCAAAAGTCCACGGCTATTCTAGTCGATCCTGAAAAAGACCCCTTACCCAACAACAATGGGATCAAAACGCTGG
>CAUZJO010000139.1:0-12334 GCA_963580245.1 Candidatus Sumerlaeia bacterium
GGGGAGGGCTTGGGTTTCATGGCGCCAACTTTCGCAAGGTTTCGGCGGCGACTGACCGCTTTTCTTGCAAAACTATACACCACCCACCAGCGTTTTGATCCCATTGTTGTTGGGCAAGGGGTCTTTTCAGGATCGACGAATTAGGCACCGCCGAGTCTGAAACCGTGAGGGACGAACGCGGGCGTCGCTCCGCGTTCGATGAAACGGCCATCGCGATCGACGATCCATATCTCGGCGCGCGCCTCGTCATACAACGCAATCCGCCCGCCATCGGGATGCAGCGACATGTCCGCGAAGCGCCGCGCTTGCGTGACGTTTGATTGCCGGATCAGATCACCGGAAAAGTCATGTTCCAATAGACGACCGGGGACCAAAATCAGAAACAGCCCGCTATCGGGGTCCATGTCAATCCCTTGGATTTCACGGTCTTCCAGGCCCTCCAGAGAAATCTCGCCAAGCGCCTGGCCGGATTTCGTAAACCTCAAAAGACGCCCCTCCCGGCTCTCGCCCACGTAGATGATCGTATCGTCAACGGCCAGGCTGGTCGGCTCTTCGGCGGCGAGGGTGTTGACGCTAAATACGACATGATAGCTGCCTTGAGGATCACGGCGAATCACCGTGCCGAGGGGCTTATCCAGGATTTCGGCGATCTCGCGCAGGCCCAAGTCGGCCCCATAGCGCAAGGCCAGCATCTCGCGCGCCAGCGGATCAAGGTGCTGAACCTCCCGCTCCACCAGCCCGGTCCATTCGTTATGCTGGGCCTGCCGGCTGGGATCAGGCCGCTCGTCGCGGAGCCTCTGGTCCAGCGGTTGGTCCCCATCATCGTCGCTCATCTCTCCAAACAGCGTGATCTGGACGCCCCGCCGGCTCTTGCGCGATTGCTCCATAATCCGGTTGCGCGCGATCCGGTAAAACCAGCTAAGGAACCGCTCGGGGTCGCGCAACTGCCCGCGTCGTCGCCAGGCCAGCACCCATACGTCCTGAAAGATATCTTCAGCCAAATCCACAGATCGCACATACCGACGAATGAACCGCCCCAACCGCGGACTCTCCTCTCGATAGATCAATTCGAAGGACTGTACGTCCCCTTTCCGAAAACGGTCAATCGTCGAAATCACGGCTTTCAAGGCTGGACGCCCATCCTCTTTGTCCTGCAGATGCCACCGAAGGGCGTTTTATTGCAACTTCGACCCAGCCGGGCGCAAAAACGACCGACAAGGCCGCTCTGAACCCGAGGAATAGGCGGGGCGGCCCATAAAATCAATGAAATCAACAGAATGGGACGCGGCACTTTCGCCCGGTCCCCGCCCGATTGACCCTCGCGCGTGTCACTAAAAAGTATCGGGCGTCTCGACTCATGGCTCGATAACCCCCGCGCGCCGGCCTTCTATTAGCTCCACGCCATGCGTGGCGTACCAATAAGAAGCGGCCGGTCAACTCGTGACCGGCCGCGCTTACTTTGGACATTGAGGAACTGGGCTCAGACGGGGTGCCCAAGGCCCAGTCCTTATTTAACGTCAAATGACGACATTTCAATCGAATTCGGCCTCAACCGCGCATCCCCGCGGTCACCTTATTCAAAGAACGTCCACAGTTGCTGGTCCACCGGGTTGGGGACAACTACCGGCTCCAGACCCAGCGCCCAGGTGAACACCCGGTCAATCAACTCCACGCCCGCCGCCGTGTAGTCTTCCAAGTAAACGCCAGTGGAATGCGGAAACATGAAGGCCACGCGGGCCGTCGTCGCCACATCGTCCTCGAACTTGTCGCCGACCTCCATCACGACGATCGCCCCTTGGGTGTCGTCACCGTCATTGGCCGCGGCCAAGATCGTCGCCTCGCTCGTCCCGGGATTAATATGGACGAAGATCCCAACGTCGGATGTCCTCACCTCGACGATCTCACCCACGCTGAAATTCTCGGTGATGAAGTGGCTGTTATCCAGGATCTTGATATTCTGAATGTCCGATGTCGCGGCGCCGAACGCGTCGGGGCCGAACAGCGCGGTCGTCAGCCCGCCCAGCTCGTTCATGATGAACGGCACGTCGCTCTTGCGGTATTCCTCCATAAACGGCACGCTTGTGCCCGAACTCCCACTCTCGCTGACAAAAATCAAGTCGTGCGTCAACGCATCGGCCACGTTCTGAGCGTCTTGATTGACGACGTTCACACTATAGCCCAGCACATTTTCCAGACGGTCGATGAGCAGACCCTCGGACTCGTGCGGCGCGGCGGCGGTGCCGGCGGAGACGAAATAAATGCTGGGACCCGCTGGGCCCGCCGTAAGGTCGGTCACCGTGATCCGGTCGATCAGGATTTGCTGGCCGCTTTCCATGGCGTCCACCTTGAGCGTATACATGAAATCGTCGGACTGGTTCCAGGTGGTGTGCGAGGGGCTATCGAGCGGAACAAAACCGCTACCGGTGTCCGCGCAGTACTGCAAGTCCCCATTGGCCCGCAGGATAAACCGCATCGTGAAGAATTGATTCAGCGGGTATGCGACGCCCGTATCGTCGAGAAGCGTGGGTTGGTTCTCACCGGTCCAGATATTCCCACCGGGATCGGTCATGATGCCACGATTCTCGAACTGGTCGAAGCCGCCCGCTTCGTGGTCGCTGCGCAATCCGAAATAATGCAGCCCCACGTCGGGGACGCTGACCACAAAATCCACCTGGACATCATTTGTAGGACTGATGCCCGAGATCTGGAACCGAAGCGGTTCGCCGCCCAGCGTCTCGATCGCCGGGTCGTTCCAACCCCCGACCCCCTCCATGATCACGCTGCCGATGCCGTCCAGGATGGGCGCGGGGGCGTTGGGATTAGGGCCGAGCACGCGCCAGACCACCGGGTCCAGTTCGGTTCCCGCGGCGCCGTCAAAATCGTCTGCAAACAAAATCAGGCCGTCCCCACCACAGTCCTGTGAGAATGAAAGGTTTGCCATCGAAGCAAGACAAAATACAGCCACCAGACAAAAGATACTCTTCGTGAATTGCCTCCTCCAAATCTGTTTCGTTCCGAACTCAAGTCCCAACAAACGGGTCGAAAAAACAGTCCATCCATGCATTTTTCTGTCTCCTCGGACGAAGTTTTACCAAGAAAAATAAGTTTTACCTGGAAATCGCAGCCGAAACCCTGGCCCCGGGAAAACCTCCTCTCACCCCCCTTCGACACTTATTTTACAAATCTTACTTTTTAACGCTTCAACCTACCATAAATAGTATCCCACGTCGTGAGGCCACTGGCAACTAAAAAATCTCAATATTCACCCCCCGTAAATCCCACCGTATCCAGGTAGAAAATATCGCCGTAGCTGATCGTGCCGTTGGTGGGGTTGTAGATGGCATAGGATTCCGCGTGCCAGCGCTGGGTGTCCGGTCCGTAGCTCTGCTGCGCCCAGTTAAACGCCTTGCCCCGGTAGGGCGGAGCCCCCCACAACACCCAGGGGCCCGCTCCCCCGTGGATATAGCCGTAGAGGACGCTGACGCTATGGGTCCTGGAGAAAGTGTTGTCGTTCTGCCAGCGGGCCTGGGCCACCATCGTGTTGAAGACGTCAAAGGGGACGTCGGTCATATAGGGGATCGGGGTGGTCAAGCAGGTAACCGATGGGTGCGTAGCTCCGACTGGGCGGCTCGGAGGCCAGGAAAAACGTCCGCTGGCGCTGGGAGGGGTTCCCGGTCCACCTGATCTGCGGGAAGGTGTTGTTGTCGACCGTGTATTCCGCCATGGCGTTGGCGACCGTCCGCATCTCGGAGATGCTGCGCGAGAGCTTCGCGCGGGTTTGCGCCTCCAGGAAGTTGGGCACCGCGATCGCGGCCAGGATCGCGATGATCGCCACCACGATCAGCAGTTCAATGAGCGTAAAGCCTCTGCGCGACATCCGTTTTCTTACACCCCTTACTCAATAAGACCGCCGATCCTGGCGAGCGTTTGGTCTCGCCGACCCCTTACCACCCTACTTCTTGGGCGAAATCCAGCCCTGACTCGAGAAAACCAACTGCCCCTGGCTGAGCGTGCCGTTGGTCGGGTCGTAGATGAAACGGTTCGGATCCCGATCGTCTGATCGGTAGGGGAATCCATGCCACCACGTGAGGTCGGGGCCGCAGCTCTCCAGCGACCAATTGAGCGATTGTGGAAACATCCCGGCCAGGACACGCATCTCATCGAACCACAGCTGCAACTGTTTATTAATGATCCCCGGCTTCTGCATCGTCGCGATGACCGAGAACTGCCGGTCCCCGCCCTTATTCCGATGTTCCGAGCCAAGCTGCATGCTGGTCATATACACATCAATGGGAACCGCGGTCAGATAAGGCAGGGGCGTCGTCAATAGAATCCCGGCGTGCTTCGACTGACCGGTATACACGTTTTCAGTTGGCCCCGCGCCCAAAATCATGAGGTATCCGATGAAAATGGGCCCCTTCTCGATCGGATAGTTGCTGTAATCCGTATGGTACGATTCTAGCGCGACGCCGATCGATCGCATGTCGGCCATCACGCGCGAGACCTTGGCGCGGGCCTGGGCCTCCAGGAAGTTGGGCACGGCGATCGCCGCCAGAATGGCAATGATCGCCACCACGATCAGCAACTCGATCAGCGTAAAACCCGAACTGTTACCTCTCATGACAGGCCTTTCCCCATGACTTTGTTGACCCCACCGGGATTTGGCGCGGGAACAGCGCCGTCGGTGGCCTCCCGATGAGCGCCGCACCCGGAAATCGACGAAAAGCGGATGGCACGGGGCTCCCCTGAACTGCAAGTTCTAATGTCGAGTAGAGCTTTGATCCGGCCTGATGTCAACGGCCAAAGCGGCCGGAGGCACGAAGCAATTGCGCCCTTGTGCTTGACCCCTTCAGGGAGCCAGAGAACAGACCCGTGTCCCCGACGAATTCTGTCACGGCGGCTTCTATCTTTCCTTCGGTGAGGTTTGGAGATATAATCTGAGCATACATCGGTTGGCTCTGGGCTCCTGAGTGACCCGGGGACCGTTCTGGATCGGGATCAATGAGGCCATGATCGTTATCATCGACTACGGCATGGGCAACCTGCGCAGCGTTTCCAAGGCACTCGATCATCTGGGCACGCCCAACCGGATCACCGAGGATCCGGCCACGGTGGCGGGGGCCGAGAAACTGATCCTGCCCGGAGTGGGGGCGTTTGGCGACGCGATGGCCGAACTGGACCGGCGCGGCTTGACCGAGCCGATCAAACAGCGGGCGGCCACAGGCACGCCGCTGCTGGGCATCTGTCTGGGCATGCAACTGATCATGGAGACCAGCGAGGAATCGCCCGGCGTGGCGGGACTCGGCTTGGTCGAGGGCACGGTGGCGCGGTTCCGGACGTCCGAACTCAAGGTTCCCCACATGGGGTGGAACACCGTGCGCCGGTGCCGCTCCGCCCCCCTGTTCGAGGGCATTGAGGATGATTCCTGGTTCTATTTCGTGCACTCGTACTGCGTCCAGCCAACCTCCAACGCGTGGGACGCGGTGGCCGGAGTGACCGAATATGGCGGGGAGTTCGCTTCGGTCCTGTGGCGCGACAACGTCATGGCCACCCAGTTCCACCCCGAAAAGAGCCAGGCCGTCGGGCTGCGAATGCTCGGGAACTTCACCCAAGTTCTGGCCCCGACCCCGCTGTGAGCAAGGAAGCTTGGCAGGAAAGGTCACATGGAATGACCGACAACGGTAGCTTGATCATCCGCGTCCCGGCCTCGACCAGTAACCTGGGGCCGGGCTTCGACGCCCTGGGTCTGGCCCTGAACCTCTATAACGATTTCACCGTCCGTCGGCTCAAGGCCGACAGTCCCTCGAAATTGGTCGGTCGCGGCGCCAGCGAGGGCGTGAAGCTCAAGGACAATCCGTTTTTCCGGACGGTGGACCGCGTCTGCGCCCTCAGCGGAAGGGTGGCGCCCGCCCTGGAGGTGACGGTGGACGGGACCGTGCCGCTGGGGGTCGGGCTGGGCTCGTCGGCGGGGGCATGCGTGGCCGGGGCGCTGGCGGCGAACACCCTGATGGGCTCGCCGTTCAGTTATGAGGAATTGTTGGGCCCGATCATCGATATCGAGGGGCATCCCGACAATGCCAGCCCCTCGCTGCTGGGCGGGCTGACCCTGACCGCCCAGACCGCCGAAGGGCCGCTGGTCCACCTCTACCAGCCCCACGCGGATTGGCGCCTGGCCGTGCTGATCCCCGATTATACGATTTCGACCCGCGACTCGCGCAGGCGGCTCCCGCGCAAGGTCAGCCGCACGGACGCGGTCTTCAACCTCCAACGCCTGCCGATGGTCATCGACGCGCTGGTCAACGGCGACGCCGAGCATCTCGGCTGCGCGATGGAGGACCGGCTCCACCAGCCGCGCCGCCGGCGGGCGATCAAACGCTACAAGAAAATCTGCCAGGCCGCCTTGAAAGCAGGGGCCGCGGCCACGTTCATCAGCGGTTCCGGACCGGCCCTCGCGGCCGTTTGCCGGGGTGAAAAGACGGCCCAGCTGGTCGCTGACGCCATGAAACAAGCGGTCCGGAAGGCCCCTTTTAAGGCCGGTACGCTGGTGCTGCAACCCGTCATCGAGGGTGCGCGGATCGCCGAACCGGATTAAGCCGCTAACTTATTCTCTTGCAATATCACCGGCCCCAAGCCTAGAATCGGTTCTTGTGGCGCCTTCGTGAGCACGGGGGAGCGGGTCGGTGTTCGTTTGCCCACTCTTTTGTTATCGGTAAGAAGGCCCCAGCGGGGGAAGGCCTAAAACCTCGAGGGGAGACGGACGTGGCGGTCCGCCCCCCTGTCCCGCATATCAGTGCTAGTGAGTCAAGACCATGGATACCGCAGCCCTCAAAGCGTTCATCCGAGCAGTCAGCAAGGAAAAGGACTTGCCGGCGGAAATCCTCAAGGATGCCATCGAGCATTCGATCCTATCGGCCTCTCGCAAGCAACTGTCGCGCTACCGCGACGCCGTCCCCAAGCTTGACCTGGATGCCGGCACGCTGACGGTGATGGTGACCAAAACGGTGACCGAGGACGCGCCCAAGGGCGATCACGAGCATATCGGCCTCAAGGAAGCGTGCAAAGCGACCGGCAACCGTAACCTCAAAGTCGGCGAAGAGGTGCGCGTGGATATCGATCCCGGCGAGTTCGGCCGCATCGCCGCCCAGTCGGTCCGTCAGATGGTCACCCAGCGTCTTCGCGACGCCGAACGGACCAAGGTCTACGAGGAGTACAAGGACAAGGAAGGGATCATGGTGACCGGGATCGTGCAGCGCTTCGAGCGGCGCGACGTCATGCTCAACATCGGCCGTGCCGAAGGTATCCTGCTGGCCTCCGAGCAGCCCAGCGGCGCCCATTACAAGTTCAACGACCGGCTCAAGGTCCTGATCGTCCGCGTCGAGAAAACGTCCAGGGGCCCCGCCATCATCCTGTCGCGCAAGTCCCCGCAGCTTGTCATCGAGCTGTTCCGCCAGGAGGTGCCCGAGATCGCCGACGGCACCGTCCAGATCGTCGGGATCGCCCGCGAGGCGGGTGTGCGGACCAAAATCGCCGTCAAATCGGCCAACTCCGACGTAGACCCCGTCGGTGCCTGCGTCGGCATGAAGGGTTCGCGCGTGCAGATGGTCGTGCGCGAGTTGGAGAATGAAAAAATCGACATCGTGCCGTGGAGCATGGATACCTCGACGTTCATTCGCAACGCCCTGAATCCGGCCAAGATCGTCGGGATTGAACTGCAGGAAGATCAACGCCGCGCCAACGTAACGGTGGCCCAGGGGAATCTGGCCATTGCCATCGGCCGCAAGGGGCAGAATACGAAGCTGGCGGCCAAGCTGAGCGGCTATCGGCTGGATATCCGCTCCGAAAACGAGGAGGAACTGGCATACGAGGAAATCCAGCGCCGCTATCTGTCGGACTTCCTGGACCAGATCGAGGGGCTTCCCGACCTCTATCAGCAAGCGATCCTGCGCTCGAATTTCAACAGCGTGGACAAGATTGCCAAGGCCGATCCACTCCGATTGATGCCCTTTACGGGTGATAACGAGGCCATGGTCCAGTCCATGATCGAAGGGGCTCGGGTCTACCTCGTCGCGTTGCACGAGATGGAACAGGAACGCCGTCAACAGCGCGAGGGCGAGGGCGAAGAAGCTAAGAAAGCCGAGGGTGAAGAGGCGACCGCCGAGACGACTCAAGACGCGGCGGCCGATCCCGCCACTGAAACAGAAGGAGCAACCGAGTCGGACCAGGAGGACGCGAAGGGGGAAGAGGCGACCGCCGAGGCAACTCAAGATGCGGCAGCCGATCCCGCCACCGAACCAGAGGAAGTAACCGAGCCGGATCAGGAGGCCGCGGAGGGGGAAGAGGCGACCGCCGAGGCGACTCAAGATGCGGCGGCCGATCCCGCCACCGAACCAGAGGAAGTAACCGAGCCGGATCAGGAGGCCGCGGAGGGGGAAGAGGCGACCGCCGAGGCGACTCAAGATGCGGCGGCCGATCCCGCCACCGAACCAGAGGAAGTAACCGAGCCGGATCAGGAGGCCGCGGAGGGGGAAGAGGCCCCAGTCCAAACCGAAGGCGAAATGGCCGCCATGACGGTCAAGCCCGTCACGGTGACTGATGAGATACAGGAAGAAGGATCGGGAGAAGAGATTGAAAGTCCGGCGGAGGCGGCCCCAGAGCAGTGAGAACCTTCACCGGCAACACCACCCCAAGAAAAACGGTGGCGATATAGCCGCCGCTTGGGAACAAAAGGAGTACCTTGAGGTATCCGGTTTGAGAAATCCGCCGAATCCCGGCATAACCGACCGGGGGAATTGCTGGCGCGCTTGACTTGGGTCCGCGTGTCGGTTGTATAATGAGTTCGATTGTTCGTTGATGCCCTCTAAAGCTCCCGATAGGGAGCGGGGCGGGAGCCGACTGCATGCGCATTTATGATCTGGCCAAGTCACTGGAGCAACGCTTTTCGATCACGATCAAGAGCGGTGATTTAGCCGACGAGTTTAAAACGCTTCGCGAATTCGAGGACATACGGGACAGAGTCAAGAGCCATGCGTCCTCGGTGGACGACCGCCACGCCCGATTGATGTTCCAGATTTATGAACAACGCCAGGCAGAAGGCGGCCGGGGGCCCGAAGTCCCCGGGGCCTCAAAAGCGGCTGGGCCCCAAACGGTCGCGGGGCGGGAAGATGTCAGGGTCTTGGGCCCGCAAGCTGCCCCAAGCGCGCCCGCGCGTGCGGTGGCGCCCGTTGCGAAGGTGCCCCCGCCACTCCCACCCAAGCCCGTCCCTGGCCCGCGTAGGGCCCCGATGCCATCCGCGGGCGTCCGCTCCCCCGCCCCCCGCCCCATCGCCCCCATCGCCCCCATCGCCGGGGTGCGTCGGCCCAGCCGAATCGAGCCGGCCGGCAAAGTCGCGCTGGGTTCCCCCGGCTCCGAGCCGGTGTAGACCCGAACGCCGCCCAGACCGATCCCGCCCGCGGCCTCCAAGGCCCCCCTGGCTCCGTCACCAGGTCAGGGGAACCCCGAGAGCACCGCAACGGGTGCCCCCGAGTCCAATCGCGAGCGGACCGACATCCTAACCACCCAGGCCAAAGGCGGAATCGGCACGGTCGAACCCCCAGGGACCCAGAAAGGGGCCGGCGGCGCTTCGTCCGGGCGCGCGTCGGCGCAGATCGGCCAGCCGGCCGCCCCGCCTCCACCCAGGTTTAGTGCCGGCTCGGCTTTCACCAAACCGAAGGAGCCACCCAGACCGAGTGCGAGTGTCAGGCCCCCCCGGCCCAAAGTCGTGCCGGGGAAAAGCGAAGCGATCACCACAGAGCAGTTGCTGAAGCTAGAAATCGGTACAATGAAGGCCAAGCCCAAGCGAGGCCGCAAGGGCGTCTCACCCGATCCCAAAGCCGCGGCCGGCCGGGACCAAGCCAAACCGGGTCGCGGGCGTATCGTGGTCCGCCCCAGCAAGGTCTATGGCGGCGCCGACGAATTTCGCCGTCCCATCAAGCCCAAGAAAACCAAGGGAAGCCCGGCCGAGCGCAAGAAGGTCGAGGATCGACCCAAAGTGGTTGGCCCGGTGATCCTGACCGGTCCGGTCACCGTCGGCGAGTTTGCCGTCAAAATCAATCTGCTTCCCACCGACTTGATCAAGCAGGCTTTCCTCAAGGGCAATCCCATCACGATCAACCAGCTCATGGACATGGAGCTGGCCGAGGAGATCGCCATCGAGAATGACATCGACTTGATCGTCCAACTCGAGGGCGACGAAACCGATGTCGCCGAATTCGTCCATGAGGAAGATCACGAGCAAGACCTCATCCCCCGGCCCCCCGTCGTCACCATCATGGGTCACGTTGATCACGGCAAGACGTCGGTGCTCGATTACTACCGTAGTTCCCAGGTCGCCGAAGGGGAATTCGGCGGGATCACCCAACACATCGGCGCCTATGAGGTCAAAACCCAGCACGGAAGAATTATCTTCCTGGATACGCCCGGCCACGAGGCCTTCACGGCGATGCGGGCGCGAGGGGTCAAGTGCACCGATTTCGTGGTGTTGGTGGTGGGCGCCGACGACGGCGTCATGCCGCAGACGATCGAATCGATCAATCACGCCAAGGCGGCCAACGTCCCGTTTATCGTGGCGATCAATAAGATCGACCTCCCCCAGGCCGACCCCGATCGTGTCCGGCAGGGGCTCATGCAGCACGGAGTGATCGCCACTCAACTGGGCGGCGACGTCGAGTTCATGGAGATCTCGGCCAAGACCGGCAAGGGCATGGAAGATCTGCTGGAGCTCATCGGTCTCCAATCGCAGGTCCTCGAACTCAAGACCAATACCAAACGCCGGGCCGAGGCCGTGGTCATCGAGTCCCATGTCGACACTCAACGCGGGGCCGTCGCCACGGTTCTGGTTCAGCGCGGCACGCTCGCGATCGGCGCCTTCTTCGTCGTCGGCCAACAGTCGGGCCGCGTGCGCGCCATGCTGGACGATCACGGCCGGACCGTTGAGTCGGCATCTCTGTGCCAGCCGGTCGCGCTGATCGGACTTTCGGGCACGCCCGAGGTCGGCGAATTGCTGATCCAGATGCCCAACGAGCGGATGGCGCGCGAGATCGCCGAGCGGAGGCAGCAGCGCCGGCGGCTCGTGGAACTGGGAACCACGCGCCACGTCTCGCTCGAGGGCCTGCACGACCGGATCGCCGAGGGCGAGATCAAGGAACTCAACATCATCCTCAAGGCCGACGTTCAGGGCTCGATCGAAGCCATCGCGCAGTCGCTCGATAAGCTCGCCGGCGAAGAGATTCGCGTGCGTATCCTCCATAGCGGCACCGGCAGCATCACCGAGAGCGACGTGACGCTCGCGATCGCATCGGACGCGATCATCATCGGGTTCAACATCCGGCCCGAACCCAGTGCCCATGATCTCGCCTTGCGCGAGGGAATCGAAATCAAACTCTACCGGATCATTTACGAATTGCTCGAGGACATCGAAAGCGCACTGGTCGGCATGCTCGATAAACGCTTTAGCGAGCAAAGCCAGGGCCGCGGTGAAGTGCGCATGGTCTTCCGCGTCTCGCGCGTGGGCAGCGTCGCCGGCTGCATGGTCGTCTCGGGCGAGATCCAGCGCAACGCCATGTGCCGGCTCGTGCGCGACGGCACCGTGGTTTACGAAGGTAAGATATCCTCGTTGCGCCGCGTGAAGGAAGACGTTTCCAAGGTCGGCTTGGGATTTGAATGCGGTATCGCCCTGGAGCGGTTCCAGGACGTCAAGGAAGGTGACATCATTGAGACCTATACCCTTGAAGAGATCCCCGCCGAGCTGACGCGCGCCTCTATCTAACGTACCATTAATCACCGGCCCCAATGCCGCCGCGGCCATGGGTGGCCGAATCCCTTCGTCCAATATGAGCTGGCCCAGACATCCTCACGAGGCTTCGATCGGTCATCCCTTTGCGATCGGCCTGATTCAAATCGACCTGAGGTTGCCGCAATGCCGGTCGCTCAAGGAGAAACGCGGCCGGCTGGCCAAGCTCATGAATCACCTGCGCAAGAAGCACCCGGTGGTGGTCGCTGAAGTGGGTGACCACGACGTCTGGGGGCGGGCCGGACTGGCCGCCGTGACCTTGTCGCCCTCGCGTGACCTGGCCGCGAAAATCCTCAATGCGGTCGCCACGACCCTGGCTCAAGACGCCGAGGTCGAGCTGATCTGGCACGAGACCGAGTTGATCTAATCGGCGCAATAAACTAGTCGATCCTGAAAAAGCCCTGCTCAAGCAGCCCAGCCGATCAGAGCTGAACTCGGGTGAACCAGAGGCATCCGTTTTCGACTCGTGATTTGCGCCAGACGCAGCAAAAGATAATGAAAAACCGC
>CAUZJO010000140.1:0-12014 GCA_963580245.1 Candidatus Sumerlaeia bacterium
TGCCGGCTGTGGGACGCCGAGGGCGACGCGTTCAATGCAATCGGGAGCGCGGCGGGGATGAATTTCAGGAAACTGCTGGCCCACGCGGCGGTTTTTCATTATTTTTTGCTGCGTCTGGCGCAAATCACGAGTCGAAAACGGATGCCTCTGGTTCACTCGAGTTCAGCTCTGATCGGCTGGGCTGCTTGAGCAGGGCTTTTTCAGAATCGACTACACTAACAGGCAAGACGTGGATGTCGCCTGGGAGGCATCGGGGGAGGTCGTGGTGGTCGCATGGTCACCTTGGAACGCGGGCACCAACATCCGTTACTTCAGCTGGACCAAGGGGACGGCACTGGCCGGCGGGACCGTCCAGACCGGACCGGATTTCCTGAACGATATATATCTGGTCCGTACATTCCCGATACATAACAGCGAAAAGATCATCCTGATGACGCGCAACGCAACCTCCACGTTGCGCTACAGCCTGTGGACGGGCGACAAATTCGCCAGCGATCCCGCGATCCTGCTCGGCGACAGTCTCCAAAATGCGGTAGACATGCCGTTCGACATCGCCGGTGGCCCATAGACACCGACGCCAACGCCCCCGGTTGAGATGCACGGGTCGGCGACTTTAAGGAGACCTAAGGTTTCTCATCCGCCTCGGCCGATGGTTCCTCGGCCTTCTCGGCGACGGCTGTCGCCGTGGTGGCGTCATCGCCGGCGAGGAGCTTGACGTACTTGGCGACCGCTTCGATCTCCTTGTCCGTCAACTTGTCTTCCATCGGTTTCATCAACGTGTCGGGGATGCCTTGGCGGATCGTCTCGGTGATTTCGGCCAGCGAATCGCCGTAACGCCAGACGCCGTTGATCAGGTTCAACTCGGGGATCTCGGCGTTGCCGTCCTCTTCGTGACAAATCGAACACATCTCCTCGAAGACGGCCGTGGCCAGCTTTAATTCCGGGCCCTCGAGGACGATCTTCTCCTCGGGCTCCTTGGTCGCGGCGCCGGTGGTCGGCTCGGCCGGGGCGAGCGTCAGCACGTAGCGGGCGAGGTTCTCGATCTCCTCGGCCGTGAATTTGTCCTGCAGTGGCTTCATCAACGTGTCCTCGATCCCCTCGTTGATCGTCCGCTTGATATCGGCCAACGTTCCGCCGTGCAGCCACTGGCCGTCGGTCAGGTCGAGCTTGGGGTCTTCGGCGGCCCCGCCCTCTTCGTGGCAGATCGCGCACATCTCCTCGAAGATCGTCACGGCGGCCTTAAGGGACTTTTCATCGAGCGGGGCCGGGGGGTCCGCTTCGGCGGGCGAGGGTTCCTTTTCCTCCGAGCCGGAGGCGCGGCCAGGTCCGAAGATGATAAGCGCGCAAAGCAGAAAGACCGGAAGCGACCAAAGCCACCCCGGGATCCGACCCCAACGGGAGCCATTTGGGTGGGGAACGGTGAACGGCCGTCCATCCTGGCGCGAGCGATCCTCCTGCGTGTTTCGTCGCGGAGAATTCGCTTCGTCCTCCATCCTTGATCTTACTTTGCAAATGCGAGTCTGTGTGTCCGACATAAACCTATCCGCGTCCAATAGATCTACAGAGCAGGAGGGAGCCCCCGGCTCGCCATTTCATCTGAATTGGTTCGTTGATTCAATCGATAAAGGCCAACCATACTTACCATTAGACCCCCCGTCCGTGCCCCGAGGTTTGGTCCAATGCGCGGCGGGGTCGCTCCCGGTTGCTCCCAAAACGCCTCTCTTGAGACACGCAAACCTGATTCGTGCCCCCCCGTCCGGAAGACAGGAATCGGTAGTGGGTCAGTTCCATGATCCCGCCCCGATTCTCTCCATGATCAAAGATTTCCCGCCACTTGCGTGGCGGGCTGAAAGCAATCGTCCCTGCCGGGACTGAATTCTTAGAGGCACCTTATTTAAGTTACTTTGCTGGACCGTAAAATACGCAGACGACCGCCAGATCTGACCAGCCTCGATCCGTGAGAATCCGTAAAATCCGCAAAATCAGCGTCCCATTCTTCAGTCCTGATCCTTGATCCAAAGAATCCTATCAATTGACCTCCCGCATCCGCTTGGGCAAGATGGCTCGTCTTTACGCACCCACTCGCCCTCCCGTGCGTATACCCATAAGAGGAGAATCCAGATGAACATCAATGTGACGGCCAAGACGCCGGCGGCCAAGGCGACCGTGTTGACCGCGCTGATCGACCTGGGCGCGGACCGGCCGCTTTTCGATAAACGAGTGGCCCGCGAACACCCGGCGGCGGCGGATCTCGCTCGCCGCAGGCGGGGTGGGGGCCTGAATAAGCCATACCTGGCCGTCGGCGACGCCCCGCTGCTCTACCTGCCCGCTCAGGCCGCCAAGTTTTGGGACAACGACGAAAAGGTTCGCATCCTGGCCGCGCGCGCTTACAACGAGGCGCTGGCGCGGGGGTCCGCGTCGCTGGCGATCCCCCTCGACGGACCCGCCGGGCCCGCCGCCGCGCCGCTGGTCGCCGAGGGCCTGGCGCTGGCCGCTTACCGCTTTGATAAGTACAAGGGCACGGCGGACGGGGAGAAGGACCTCAGCGTCAAGCTGATCGCGTCGCCGCCGGGAGAGGTGCGCGAGGCGATTCAGGGCCGGCTTCAGGTGATCGAGTCCGTCAACCGCGCGCGTGATCTGGTCAACGAACCGGGCTCAGTCGCCACGCCCGCCGAGGTCGAGGCCCGCGCGCGCCAGGTCGCCGAGGCCGCCGGGCTCAAGATCACCGTCCTGGACGACAAAGAGCTGGCCAAGAAGGGCTACGAGGGGCTGGTCACGGTCGGCCGGGGCGGCAACGTCCCGCCGCGGATGATCGTGCTCAAATACACGCCCGCCGGCGCAAAGCGCGGAAAAGGCCCGCACCTGGGCCTGCTGGGCAAAGGGCTGACGTTCGACACCGGCGGCGTCTCGATCAAGCCGGCCTCCAAGATGTGGGAGATGAAGGGCGATATGTCGGGCGCGGCGGCGGTGCTCTACGCGATCGAGGCGATCGCCGCCGCCGAGGCCCCGATCCCCGTCACCGCCGTCATCGTGACCGCCCAGAATTACGTCGACGCCAACTCGGTCGTGCCCGGCGACATCATCCGCGCCCGCAACGGCAAGACGATCCACATCGACAACACCGACGCCGAGGGCCGGCTGATCCTGACCGATGGCCTGTGGCGGATGGGCGAGGAGAAAGTCACGCACCTGGTCGACGTGGCCACGCTGACCGGCGCCTGCCTGCGGGCGCTGGGCACGTCGCTCTCCGGCGTCTTCGGCAACGACGACTTCGCCAACCGGCTCGCCGACGTGGCCGGGGCCCAGGGCGAGCCGTGCTGGCGCCTGCCGCTGGTCGAGGAATACAGCGAGTGGATCAAATGCGACATCGCCGACCTGAACAACATCAGCACCCGAGGCCCCAATGCCGGCGCGACCACCGCCGCCCTGTTCCTGCGCGAGTTCGTCCCCGCAGGCGTCCACTGGGCCCACCTCGACATCGCCGGCACGTTCATCGCCGAAAAGCCGTGGAAATACTTCAAACCGGGGGCGACCGGCGTCATGGTCCGCACGCTGACGGCCCTGGCCGGCGCGATATCTTCAGACGCATAGGTCTGTAGGGTCGGTGTGAGCTTTACCCATCCGCTTCCCACTGTTCCGGCGCGATGGCTTATCCCCCCATTGCGACGTCTGCGATCCATCAAGCGATCCGTTCTCCCGGATCATTCCACGTCCCAATGCCCGACCGAGGTTGCATTCCGACTTCAATTCGCGTGCATTTGACCCTGCGGAGTGGGATGATCCACTCAAGACAGGGTGGATTGAACGGTTTGGTTAGCGATATGGGGAATGTCGGTTTATAGGAGGTAAGTTCGATGAGAACTGGCGCGGTTAAGCAGGGATTCACATTAATTGAACTATTGATCGTGGTAGCCATCATCGCAATATTGGCGGCCATCGCGGTGCCCAACTTTCTGGAGGCCCAGGTCCGGTCCAAAATCTCAAGGGCGATGGCCGATATGCAATCGATAAGGACCGCGATGATGTCATACCTGGTGGACAATAATAACTATCCCATTCTTGCTTCTCCAAACGGGCTGTATCTCGGTTTCTTAATGGTGCAGGGCGGTGATGGAACAACGTTTCAAGGGGGGATGCGAGGATACGCGGGAAGCTTATTGACGACGCCAATCGCTTACCTTGCTAGCATTCCCATGGATGTTTTTAATACCACCCTTTTCGCTCCACCAGGTCCTCAATCTGGATTGAGAATACGCACCTTATCGGTGGTGGCGGAGATTCAACCCCCGGGGGGAAATAATCCTAAAATGATCGCGTGGTTTTGAGAGATGAGAGCGGTCTTGGGAGACTTATTTCCTGAAACACTGGATTGGGCCATCGAGAGCGCGGGTCCGGACTTGAGGTGGTGGGATGTGGGATATGACGGCTGGCGCAATCCTGGCGGCTTTATCTATGATCCAACCAACGGAACGGTCAGCGAAGGGCAGCTGGCAGTGTCGGATCGGGGATGGATCTCACCCCGGAAATAGATTCCCTCGATAAATAGCGGAAGGAGCACCGCGATGCGAATGAATTGGCTTCTACTTTCAACTATCTTTTCATTCATGCAAATTTGTCCTGGGAGCTGAACCGAATCTAACTCTATATTTTCACGCCCCGACTTCGATATTATATCAGGTCTTCGGGCCCGCCGCCAAGAGGGGTTGGGGGCGGGGCGACCGATTCGCCCGGCCTCGGTTCGGACGGGCGAGATTTCATGGATGAAGGCGCGCGGCATTGGACAACTTTCTGACCAAGATGGACCTCAACCTGAGAGAAGACGCCGATCCGGCCGAGTCGCGGGAATGGCTGGATTCGCTCGATGAAGTGCTCGAGCGGCGTGGGCCCGATCGCGTGCGCCAACTGATGGCCAAACTGCGCGACCATGCCCACGAGCGCGGCGTGTCGCTCCCCTTCACGGCCAACACGCCCTATGTCAACACGATTCCGGTCGAGAAACAGGCCCCCTACCCGGGCAGCCGCGAGGTCGAGCGGCGCATCAAGAGCATCATCCGCTGGAACGCGATGGCGATGGTCGTGCGCGCCAACATCGCCGCCGAGGGGATCGGCGGCCACATCTCGACCTACGCCTCGTCCGCCACGCTGTTCGAGGTCGGATTCAACCACTTCTTCCGCGGCCCGCGCGAGGACTTCAGCGGCGACCAGGTCTACTTCCAGGGTCACGCCTCGCCGGGGGTCTACGCGCGGGCGTTCCTCGAGGGGATCCTGACCGAGCAGAACCTGATCAATTTCCGCCGCGAACTCCAGCCCGGCGGGGGACTGTCCTCGTATCCGCACCCGTGGTTGATGCCGGGCTTCTGGCAGTTCCCGACCGTTTCGATGGGACTGGCGCCGATCATGGCCATCTATCAGGCGCGCTTTAACCGTTACCTGGAAGACCGCGGTCTCAAGCAGACCTCCGACTCGAAGGTCTGGTGCCTGATGGGTGACGGGGAATCCGACGAGCCGGAGTCGCTGGGTGCCATCACGCTGCCCGCTCGCGAAAAACTCGACAACCTGATCTTCGTGATCAACTGCAACCAGCAGCGCCTCGACGGCCCCGTGCGCGGCAACGGCCAGATCATCCAGGAGTTGGAAGCGGCCTTCCGCGGGGCCGGATGGAACGTCATCAAGGTGGTCTGGGCCTCGGAATGGGACGACATGTTCGAGCGCGACGACAGCGGCATGCTGGTGCGGCGCATGAACGAGATGCTGGACGGCGAGGCGCAGAAATACATCGTCGAGGACGGCGCCTACATCCGCGAGCATTTCTTCGGCCGCTACGACGAGACGCTCAAGCTCGTCGAGCGCAACACCGACGAGGAACTGCGCAAATTGGGCCGTGGCGGCCATGACGCGGCCAAGGTCTACGCGGCCTACAAGGCGGCCGTCGAGCACAAAGGTTCGCCGACGGTCGTCCTGGCATTCACCGTCAAGGGCTACGGCCTGGGCGAGGCCGGCGAGGGCCGCAACATCTCCCACCAGCAAAAGAAGCTCAACGTGGAAGAGCTGCGCGAATTCCGCACGCGGTTCGGCATCCCGGTATCGGATGAAGACGTGGCCCAGGCACCGTTTTACCGGCCGCCGGAGAACTCGCGCGAGATGCGCTACGTTCACGAGCGACGCCAGGCCCTGGGGGGGTTTCTGCCCAATCGCAACGCGCGCGCCGAGCCGCTTCCCCTCCTCGAGGACTCGGTCTTCGAGGAATTCCACAAAGGCGACGAGCGGCCCGTTTCGACCACCATGGCCTATGTCGGCATGCTCCGCAAACTGATGCGCCACCGCGAGATCGGCAAGTACATCGTCCCGATCGTCCCCGACGAGGCGCGCACGTTCGGGATGGAATCCCTGTTCCGTCAGTTCGGCATCTATTCGCACGTGGGGCAGCTCTATGAGCCGGTCGACGCCAAGAGCCTGCTCTACTACAAAGAGGCCACCGACGGCCAGATTCTGGAGGAGGGAATCACCGAGGCCGGCGCGATCTCATCGTTCATCGCCGCCGGCGGCGCCTATGCCACCCACGGCATCAACACGATCCCCTTCTTTACCTATTACTCGATGTTCGGGTTCCAGCGCATCGGCGACCTCATCTGGGCGGCGGCCGATAGCCGTTGCCGCGGTTTCCTGGTCGGCGGGACATCGGGCCGCACCACGCTCGCCGGCGAGGGCCTCCAACATGCCGACGGGCACAGTCACCTGCTGGCCTATCCGCCGCCGAACCTCAAGGCCTACGACCCGGCCTATGCCTACGAGCTGGCCGTCCTCATCCAGGACGGCATCCGCCGGATGACGCACGAGCAAGAGGACATCTTTTACTACCTTACCGTTTACAACGAGAACTACACGCAGCCGCCCAAACCCGACGGGGTGGACGAAGGCATTTTGCGCGGCATTTACCTCTTGCGCGAGGCACCGGAGTTGGAACAGGGCGCCCTGGCGGTCAACCTGCTGGGCAGCGGCTCGCTTGTCAATGAAGCGGTCAAGGCCCAGGCGATGCTTGCCGAACGCGGCGTGGCGGCTTCGGTGTGGAGCGTGACCAGTTATAAGGAACTCTACCTGGACGCCCAAAGCGCCGAACGTTGGAACATGCTGCACCCGACCGCTGAGTATCGCGTGCCATACATCACCGAAAGGCTTGCGACCCGGCCCGGCGTCACGCTGGCCGTCTCCGATTACCTTAAGGTCCTGCCCGAGTCGATCGGTCGCTGGATACCGGGGCGGTCCGTTACACTCGGCACCGACGGATTCGGCCGTAGCGAGACGCGCGAGACGCTGCGTGACTTCTTTGAAGTCGACGCCCGCTACGTAACCGTCGGCGCCCTGTGGGGTTTGGCCCTTGACGGCCGGCTCCCCATGGATAAAGTCCACGCGGCGGTCAAGGAACTCGAGATCGATCCCGAGAAACTCAATCCGATGATCGCTTAGGGGTTCGGACCGACTTTTCAACCCTAACGGAGAGACCCAAGATGCTGCTCGAATTCAAATTGCCGCAAGTTGGCGAGAACATCGAGAAGGCGACCGTCATTCGCGTCCTGGTTGCCGAGGGGGAACGCGTGGAGGAGGAGCAATCGGTCATCGAGATCGAAACCGACAAGGCCACGATCGAGGTGCCCTCAACCTTCAACGGCACGGTCCTGAAGCTGAACGTCAAGGAAGGCGATGAAATCGACGTGGGTGGACTGATCATGACCGTCGACGACGGTTCCGGGCCCGCGCAACCCGCCGGCGATCAGACTTCGGGAGCGAAGACCGGGCCCGCGCAAAGGGCCGCCACGGTGGTGTCCATCCCTTCAAGCGCAAGCGCGGGACTGCGGCCAAGCTCCGCCGAAGCCATCAGCGCCACGCCAGCCTCGCCCTCGGCCCGGCGATTGGCCCGCGAGATCGGTGTCGAGATCTCCGAAGTGACCGGGACCGGTCCGGGGGGTCGCGTGACGCACGCGGACATCAAGGCCTACGCGCGAGATCGGGCCACGCCCCGAACCGCCCCGCCCGCGGCCCCCGTTGAAAAAGTCACGCCAAACTCGGCCGTCTCCCCGCCGCGGGCCACCCCCTCCCCTGGTCTGCCTGACTTCTCGGTCTGGGGAGAAACCGAGAGCGTCCCGCTGAGCCGCATTCGCCAGATCATCGCCCAGCGGATGAGCCACGCCTGGGCCACGGTCCCCCACGTTCATCAATTTGGCGAGGCCGATATCACGCTCTGGGAGCAGATGCGCCGCCGCTACAACGCGTCGGTCGAGGACCCGGCCAAGAAGCTCACCATCACGGTGGTCCTAATCAAGGCACTCGCCCGGCTCCTTCGAGACCATCCCAAGTTCAACGCCAGCCTCGACCAAGCGAACAACACTATCATCTACAAGCGCTACATCAACATCGGCGTCGCGGCCGCCACCGAGCGCGGGCTGCTCGTTCCGGTCGTGCACGACGCCGACGGCAAGGCACTGGCCCAGGTCGGCGCCGAACTCGGAGAACTCGCCCGCAAGGCGCGCGACGGCAAGCTCGCGCCCGATGAGATGTCGGGCGGCACGTTCACGATCACCAACCTGGGCGGGATCGGCGGGACGATTTTCAACCCGATCATCAACCACCCCGAGGTGGCGATCCTGGCCGTGGGCCGCGCCTCGCGCTGGACGGTCGTCGGCGAGGATGGCCGGTCGGCCACGCCGCTGTTGCTGCCGCTGTGCCTAGGCTACGACCACCGGGTCATCGACGGGGCCGAAGGCGCGAGTTTCCTGCGTGACCTCTGTCAGCTCCTGACCAATCCGCTCGACACGCTGTTGGAGGCTTGAGCCCCTGCCTTCACGGGCGCCGGGCCGATCCAAAGCGCAGCATGACCGCAGCCCGAGAGACATAGAGCATGAACGACTCGAAGACTCAAGAGACCCAGGTTGTCGTCATCGGAGCGGGGCCGGGCGGTTACGCCGCCGCGTTCCACGCCGCCCACCTAGGTCTTGACGTCACGCTGGTCAACGACGAGCCTGATCCCGGCGGGGTGTGCCTGCTGCGCGGCTGCATCCCGTCCAAGGCGCTGCTGCACGTGGCCAAGCTGATCGGCGAAGCCGCCGAGGTCGAGGCCATCGGTTTGACGTTCGGCAAACCTCAAATCGACTTGGAGCGGTTGAGAAACTGGAAGGACGGCATCCTGAAGAAGTTGGCTGGCGGCGTGAAACAACTCGCTCAATTGCGCAAGGTCAAATACCTGCACGCGCGCGCGTCGTTTCTGGATTCCCGGACGCTGAAACTGGAAGGCGACGCGCCGGAGCGGCTGGCGTTCGAGTACGCCGTCCTCGCCACCGGATCGCGCCCGGTCATGCCGGAGATGTTCCAAACCGCCGATCCGCGCGTCATGGATTCGACGGCCGCGCTCGACCTACCCGACGTCCCCGCGCGGTTGCTGGTGATCGGCGGCGGCTATATCGGGTTGGAAATGGGGACGGTCTACCAGGCCCTGGGCTCCGAGGTTTCGGTCGTGGAGATGACCGATGGCCTACTGCCGGACTGCGACCGCGACCTGGGCCGCCCGCTCGAGCGGCGATTGAAGAAGACGTTCAAGGCGATCGATCTAAAGACAAAAGTGGCCGTGCTCGAATCCACCGATGAGGGGATCGTTGCGACCTTCGAGAGCGAGGGCGGCGATTCGCGGGGGACGTTTGACCGCGTCCTGGTCTCGATCGGACGCCGGCCCAACAGCGAAGGCCTCGGCCTCGAGAACACCCAGGTGAAGACCGTCGAGCGGGGCTTCGTGGCCGTCAACAGTCAGATGCGGACCGACGACGAGCGCATCTTTGCGATCGGCGACCTCGCGGGCGAACCGATGCTGGCCCACAAGGCATCGCGCGAGGCCAAGGTCGCCGCCGAGGTCATCGCCGGCCAGAGGTCCGCTTTCGATAACGTCGCGATCCCCGCCGTCGTCTTCACCGATCCCGAAGTCGCCTGGTGCGGCTTGACCGAAGCCGATGCCGAGAAAGAAGGGATCGAAATCAAGGTGGCGCGGTTTCCCTGGACGGCATCGGGCCGGGCGGCCACGCTCGGCCGCCAGGAGGGGCTGACCAAACTGATCATCGATCCCGAGAGTGAGCGCGTCCTGGGCGTGGGGATCGTCGGCGTCAACGCCGGCGACCTGATCAGCGAAGGCGTGCTGGCCGTCGAGATGGGCACCCTGGCCCGCGACCTGGCCGACACGATCCACCCCCACCCCACCTTATCCGAAACACTCATGGAAGCCGCCGAGCTCTACTTCGGCCACGCCACCCACATGCTGGATACCCGAAAGTAATCCCCCCGCGTTGAGTGTCCGATGCCGCCCTTCCAACCTCTGGTCCCCCATGGGATGATGGGACGTGGATAGGCACTCAAGCAAGCCGGAGGGACGCAGCTCGCTAAGCTGATCGCGGATTATGCTACCGAGAAACGACCAGAGGCGCCGTTTGTCTTTTTCATCGTCCTGTCTTTCCCTACTGTCCAATCGTGAAGCCCCATCCGTCAGTGAGCGCCTCTTGTGTGACAACACTGCGAACGTCTGTAAGCATTTGACGGTGCGCGGCCCAATCGACCTCGCCTCGGAAGTGTAGGTGGCCCGCGACAATTCCCGGGTGAATGTTGTTTCGGTTTGCAAAACGCTCAATTCTGGATTTGGAGTAAAGGGGCGAGACGCGTTGAATAAATGAATCGAGCTTCTCCCTTGGAATCAGCCAGTTCGCGGCCTCGTCATTCGCGCGCCTCTCGATCGCGTCTATCCTTTCGCTAGATTCATTGGAATACATGTCTATATCGATCGTGTATTGATCTCTATGAAGGACATGCGAGAGCTCATGCATGAGAGTATGCCAGAAATAGTCGATTCGTCCGTATCTCAAAGACATCGCGATTATAGGCGAACGGTGCTCCAGCCAAATTGCCGCGCCGTCGATTTTACTCTTGGGCAGATGCTGAATGATGACGAACCTGATCCCCATTTTCGCGAGCACCCTTGGAACAAGTCGTGCCGTATCGGCATGGGTCGCCAGCTCTCTAAGCTCGATGATGCCCGCCCTTAACCGCTTCTCGGAATACTTTTCAACGGGTATCGCAGAGGCCATGTGGAGCGCACGATAGCACCACGCCAATTGAGCCGCAGCCGTATCTTGGCCTTTTAATTCAGAGGTCCTTGCTGCCAGGGGAAGGGGTATCGGACCATCAAGATCGTCGCATTTGAAGAATTCCTTGAGTACGGACTCAAGTTCAGCAATCGATTTCGTCTTGGTAATCCATCCGCGCTTCTCCATTGTCTTTACGGGCGCGATGGAGAAAAGCCTTGCGCGATCCTTGATTTCATCGACATTGACGGGAGACAGTGCGCGCCGATAGTAGGCCTCGCGCCGCTCCCAAAATTCCGCGCTCGTCCCGAAGGCCCCGGCCAACTGCTGGGCCGTTTCAGGGGTAATGGCTGCTTTTCCACAGACTACCTGATTGATTGCACGAGGACTCTTTCCCATGATCTTCGCAAGATCGTCTTGCGTCCAACCGCGTTCGGCGAGTTCTTCGCGGATGGTGTCCCCGGGCGGGTAAACCTCTGAGGGTGGATTGGTGATCTTCATTTTCGGTAGTAGCCTCAGTGGTAGTCTTCAATGGCAATCACGTGAATTATGTTTCCGGGATTGCCCTTTTCGATTTTGATAATGAGCCTCCATTGATCGTTCAGTCTTATCGACTTCTGATGGTCTCGGTGCGCCTCCCCCCAATCTTAGACCACGAATCGGCAAATTTAAGGTGGAATCTGTGGTTGCCTGTTGCGTGTTTTGAGCGGTCAACAAGCCGCCCCTGCTGATGCCGTTGCGTGGCGCGGCCCGTCCCCGAAGCGAAGCGACGGCATCTCGCTCGATCATGTCCGACCCCCTCCACCGACAAATACCTCTGCCGGGGTCTTCTTGTCCAGAGCCGAATGTCTCCTTTCTCCGTTATAGTAGGCAAAGTAGTCTCCAAGTCCTTGGTGTAGCGCC
>CAUZJO010000141.1:0-11953 GCA_963580245.1 Candidatus Sumerlaeia bacterium
CAGCAGGGGCGGCTTGTTGACCGCTCAAAACACGCAACAGGCAACCACAGATTCCACCTTAAATTCGCCGGTTCGTGGTCTAAGATTGGGGGGAGGCGCACCGTTCACCCGTGGTGTGGATGACCAAGCTGCGGGAATTGGGATGGCGGGTTATCATCGAGGCGATCGATCCAATCAGGAACGGACTCGGTCGGCGGTAGGCGCCAGACCCACACGCGGGGGTCCGCGATACCAGAAGGTACGTGCCTAGGGCTTATCGACCAGATCGAATCAACTCTTTAAAGATATGCGGGGTATGGGGAGATCAGGTGGCTGAATCCGGGTGTGATTCAGATTTTGGAGTAATCGCCGCTGCGGTGAAGGGGTCGTGTTCTGGTAGTTGATCGGCTCTCGTCCCTCGTCCTCGTAATCGGATTCTTCGTCGCGTCCCTACTCCGATGCGGTCCGAGAAAAAGACCGATTACGAGTACGAGGGACGAGAGCCGGGAGCCGACGCGCAAGAAGGGTCGGGGGGGTCAGTACTGTCTCGCCACGACGTACTCGGGTAGGGAGAGCAGGTATTCGTAGGCTTCGCGGTCGTGGATTTCGTGGCCGTCGAGCTGGCTCATGGATTGGCGGGCGTAGCCGCGGGCGATCTCCAGGGCCTGCTCGATCGCCCCATGGCGTTCGATAATGTCCACGATGAACGCGGGTTCCTGTCCGGTATCGAGGACCGTCTCGATCCGGCGGCGCTCCTCGGGCGTGGCTTCCTTGAGGGCCAGGATCAGGGGCAGGGTCTGCTTGCCGGTCAGCACGTCGATGCCGACCACCTTGCCCCACTGCTCGCTATGGGCGGTGAAGTCGAGCGCGTCGTCGGTGATCTGGAACGCCAGGCCGAAATCGAGGCCGAAACCGGTGGTGCCGGTGATGGCCTCGGGGGCCAACCGCGCCGCCATCCCCCCGACGGCCGAGCAGGCCGAGAACAGGAACGCCGTCTTGCGCGTGATGATCTCGATGTAATCGTCGGGCGCGAGCCAGTTGCCGCGCTGTTCGATTTGGAACATCTCGCCTTCGCACATCTTGCGCGTGACCTGGCAGATCAGGCGCAACGGCTCTTTGTCCAGGTATTCCAGCGACAGCTCGAAGGCCGAGGCGTAGAGGTAGTCGGCCATCAGGATGGCCACGTCGTCGCCCCAGCGGTGGTTGACCGACGGTTTGCCGCGCCGCATCGTGGCCTTGTCGATCACGTCGTCGTGGAGCAGCGTGGCCACGTGGACGGCCTCCATGGCCGCGGCGACGCTGACCGGGACCACGCCGGCGGCACCGAAGGCTTTGGCCACCAGCAGGGTGATGATCGGCCGCAGCTTCTTGCCATTGGTCAGGCAGATATACTTACCCACCTCGCGAATCAGATCGGATTCGGAGTCCAGAATCTCGCGCAACGTCCGCTCGACGCCCGCCAGCTCGGGGGCCAGGTAGAGGCTGATATCGGCGACCGGGTCGTCGGAGTGCATCGGCTTGGGGGGCTGGGAGGGCATCGCGCTTTTAAGCTGTGAGGTCCATCCTGATTGTTCCGACCCGGAGATCAACATACGGGATTTGGCAGTTTAGTGCCCCCGCGCGGCGAACGCAAGGGATTTACCCGGTTGAGAAAAGGCCCGAAGCGGGATATTTTCCATGCCATCGCCACCGGGGACGCGTCTGCATGAACACGGCGGTTTCGCCCAACACAATGGACTATCGACGCTTCGGCAAGACCGAACTGCGCCTGTCGGTCATCACCCTGGGCGGGATGCCCGAGGACTCGCTCCAGGCGTGCCTGGAGGTCACCCAGCGGGCCCTGGACCTGGGGATCAACCATATCGAGACCGGCCCACGGCTATGGAATCAGCGAGGAGCTGTATGGGGCAACCTGGAAACGACTGCGGCAGCGGCGCGAGGATTTCTACCTGATGACCAAGGGCGAGCCCAAGGATTACGACGACGCCATGCGGATGGTCGAGACCCAGCTTGGGCGTCTTCAGACCGACACCATCGACCTTTACGCCTGGCACGGGATCAATAATCGCGAGTGCCTGGAGATCGCCACGCGCCGCGGGGGCGCCTTGACGGCGCTGGAGCGGTTGCGCGAGGAGGGGGTGGTCCGACACATCGGATTTTCGACCCATGCCCCGCTCGACGTGATCCTCGACGCGATCAACACCGACCGCTTCGAGTTCATCAATCTCCACTTCTATTACTTCTTCCAACGCAACCTGGCGGCGGTCATCCAGGCGGGTCTGCGCGACATGGGGGTGTTTATCATCTCGCCCAACGACAAAGGGGGGCAACTGTTCAACGCCCCCGAGAAACTCAAGCGCTTCTGCGCGCCCCTCACGCCGATCCAGTTTAATGGCCGCTTCTGCCTCTCCCACCCCGAGGCGCACACGATGACCTTTGGCATCGACCGGCCGGAGTATTTCGACGAGGCGATGGGCATCCCCAACGGCGGCCACTACCTGACCCCTGCGGACCTCAGGATCAAACTGGCGCTCGACGGGCAGGTCGAACTGCTGGGCGACACCTATTGCACGGGCTGCCACACCTGCCTGCCCTGTCCCGAAAAAGTCAACATCACCGAGATCCTCCGGTTCAGGAACATGTGGAAGGCATACGACATGGAGCAGTTCGGTCGTTATCGCTACAACATGCTCGAGGAGAAGGGCCACTGGTTTCCGGGCCGGTACGGTTCCGCGTGCACCGAATGCGGCGATTGCCTCCCGCGCTGCCCCGTGCGTCTCGATATCCCGGCACTCCTGCGCGAGACACATGAAGGGTTATACGCGGCAAAAGACAAAGGTCAGACCTAACTCGCCCTTTCGCCAACCGCATGTGCACCGCTTTTCAACATCGCACCTTGCCAACCCACCCGTTTGCACCCTTCCGCTTTGCCCGCTCGTTGAGCAAGCCCGTTTCAGAACAATACAGATAACTGAAACTAGGAAACTTATGTAAATTCTGAGCGTTGCGTCAAGATGGAATAGGATTTGCCAATAAGTCATGGACAGTGAGAGTCAAACCCACGCGGGAAATCCTGCCAAGGTTCCCGAGAATAAAAAAAGGGAGAATGCATCATGATTGGCAAAACTTACACGACGCTGCTGGCGTTTGTTTTAACGGCGGGCATGCTGGTGCCCGCGAATGCCCTGACCCTCTCGGTCAATTCACTGTTCACCACTGGGGACGAGGAGATCATCGTCACCTTCCAGGGCTCCCAGGCCGCTTTTACGAACATCTTGTTTGAGGACCTGCCCAACGAGATGATGATTTTCAACAGCAAGACGGCCTCGGTGGGCGAGTCTGTCAGTCTGGGGATGATCGGCAACGGGACGGAACTGGTTTTCCGGCTGGACGCCTACAGCCCTGACGGCACGAACTCCTTCGGCTCATGGTTCTCGGGCGAAGGCTCGCGAAACTCCGACGGCATCGTTCATGCCCAGATCGGCTCGGTCGGCAACAACACCTGGGTGATGTCGTGGGAAGACCTGGATTTCCGTGATCCGACCTATGACGGCGACTTTGATGACGTGGCCGTGACCATCCAGGGCCGCAACCCAGTCGTCCCCGAGCCCGGCACGTTGGCCCTGGTGGGCATCGGCCTGGCGAGTCTGTCGGGTTTGAGGCGGCGCCGGCGCAGCCGCCAGGCAGCCGCGCTCTAAGCCGAAACCCCAACCGCGGCCGGTTGGAATAAGATTTCACGCTGGATGGGACTTAAGAGCCATAAGGGATGAACGCCGACAAAGGGTTCATCCTTTTTCTTTTTGGGGGCGAAAAGACGGAGTCGGTTCCAAGCCTCCACATCTTCGGGGAGCTCAGGCGGCCAAGCCGATCAGCTCTTCGGCCTTCTTGTAATCGTCATGGATGTCCAGTGAGATCTTGAACAGGTCCGAGACCTCCATCCCGACCTTTTGCAATGCGTAAGGATGGAACGTGTAGGCCAATCCATCGGTGCCCAGCCCGATTCCAAAGCTCAGGCAAATCAGGTTGCCCAGATGGACCTGGGAGACGAGAGACCCGTGCTGATCGGCTTGCTCGGGGCTCTGATGGAACGAGATGGCTTCGCTGAGCGAGTCGGGCAAGTTCCAGTGCTTGGCCAGCTCCATGCCCGCCTCGGTGTGGTTGCACCCGATCAACTCCTTCTCGGCCTCGCCGAAGGAAATGTCCTTCTCATCCACCAGAGCCAGGATGTTGTCCAGTTCCCCCTCGACGAACGAGTCGAGAACTATTTTGCCAATGTCGTGGATCAGGCCGGCGGTGAAGGCCTGCCCGCTGGCTTCTTCGCTCTCCAGGCTGGCGATGCGCTGGCTGGCGATGGCGCAACCCACCGAATGGCGCCATAGTTCGCCTTTCCCCAGCCCGTAGCCCTCTTGGGCCTGCTGATAGAAGGTCGAGAGGCAACCGGCCAGGACAAAGTTGACCAGCGTGTCGGTGCCGATATAGACCAGTGCCTCCTGAATCGAGTTGATCTTGCGCGGCAGACTGTAATAGGTCGAATTGCACAGGCGCAGGACCTTGATGGTCAGGGCCGGGTCGTGCTTGATCAATTCCACCATGTCGCGACTGGAGACGTTGGGGTCGCGGCTGGCGTGGAGCAGTTTGACGACGATGTCGGGCAGCGGCGGCAGGTCGTCGATCTTCTTGATCATCTCATTCAGGTCGATCATAACTCCACCTCTTCGCCATCGCTGGTCTCCATAAGAACCTCGCCCGTTTCCATGTAGAGCCTAAGCGACATGCCTTGGTGTTTGCCGTAGTGCCGACCGTTCAATGTCACATTGTTCGTCGTCAGGATGTCCTGGAGGCTCTGGCGGTTGTTCGCGCCCAGGTTGATCAGCTTTTCCGGGTCGATCAAATCGGAGCCGCCGACGGCCCTGACAACGATTCGGCCCTTATCGGCGCCCAGCTTGTAGGCGCGCCGGAAGAGCAGAGGAATCCCGGTATCGGCGAACAGAAATGGGTTGGCCAACGCCTTCTCTCGATTGAGGTTGGAATCGGGCAGCATGAAGTTGAGCAACCCGCCCACGCACGCTTCGGGATCATAGATCGCCACGGCCACGCCGCACCCCAGGCAATCGGTCGCCAGACAGCCGTTGGGATGATTGGTGGCCTTCATGTCGGCCAGATCAACCACCACCATGGTGGTGGCGCCCGTCGTTTCCTTCTTTTGCGTTGATGTGCTCATGTTTTTCTGGACCTCTTGAGACTATCTACCGGTGGCGAGCGGAAAAAGCCGATAGGGCCCCCATCTTTACCCTTGCCCACTCCGTTAAAGGTTTCCGGGCCTCGCAGCTTCCCCTGGCAAGGCGCGAAATAAGGGCCTTCCTGTTATTCATCGACGCGGCCGGCGACACGGATAAGAAGTTTTTTAGGCCCGCGGCGTAGAATTTCGGCGCCCTGGGCGATACCGACCCGGGGCCGCGCAAGGCCCTCAGCGCGATCTCGTCACCCCCTTCCTCGGGCAGTCGGTTGCAAGGCGGCACTGGGAACAGAGCGGGGAGACCGGACGACAAATCCTCTGACCGTAACTCACCAGCCAGTCGTTGATCGGTATCCAATACTTCGCCGGGAGACTCTCGCGCAGGGCCGTCTCGGTCTGGTCGGGCGTGCGGGTCGTGACGTAGCCCCACCGGTTGGTGATGCGATGGACGTGGGTATCGACGCAAATCCCCTGTTTGTTGTAGCCAAGCGTCAAGACCAGATTGGCAGTCTTGCGCCCCACGCCCTTGAGTTCGAGAAGTTGGTCCAGGTCGTCGGGCACCCAGCCGCCGTGCCGGTCGATCAGGACGCGGCAGGCTTCCAGGATCGTCCGGGCTTTGGTGTTATAGAAGCCAACCGGGTAAATGGCCTTGGCGATGCGCGCTTGACTCAGCCCCAGCATCGACGCCGGATCCTCGGCCAGCCCGTAGAGCCGTTCCGAGGCCTCGGCGGTCGTCTCGTCCTTGGTGCGCAGGCTCAGGATCGTCGAGATGAGGACTTTGAAGGGGTCGCCATTGACGTGCGCGATCTCGGTCACGGCCGGCTTTTTCCACTGGCCGACCACTTCACGCAGGGTCTCCATCACCGTCGCGATCGGGAAGGCGCGACGGCCCGGGTCGGCTTTCGCGCTCTGGGTTGACGTCCGGGCCAGCCTTCTCGGGGCGATGGCCTTTTTCTTAACGGACATGCCACGGTTCTCTTTTCGCCGCCGAGCCTGGCGCCGGGCGGGGTGCCGATGCGGCGATCATGACGCCGCAATCGAATGATACCAACTTGGAGCGTATTTATTCAGGGTGGGCTTCTTCCCCGGCTTCATCATGCTCCACCGCTTCGGCCGCTTCGATGAAGTCTGATGGCTCGGGCTGATAGAATAGGACGCCGGCGCCGATTTCAACGGGTAGGATTCGGGCCTTGACGCCGACAAGGCCCACTCTCAATGCCATGAGGGGCCATATATCCAACGAGGCAACCTCCCCTGAATCCTCCGTATCCTTGAGAATGGAAACCTTGAGGATGGTCTTGTCGTACGGACGAATCCCGCTGTTTGCGGCATAGGCGGTTCCCAATCCCTCCAGCTGAACGCGAGAGGGTTCGCTCTCCGTGCCCACCTGCAGACTCACACATCCGGACGCGAGAAGTAAGACAACGCCGCTCAAGGTGATGAGAGCAAAGCCCTTGTTCATAGTCCTGGTCCTCCGTGGTGAATTCCCTTGACGGGGGTGGTCCGTCAAACTGAGTAAGTCGCGCGTGATTTTACGCTCATGGTTCGGCCGCGCAACGAATATCGGGTCGATCGAGAACGCTCTAGGCGTTCCTTAGCGAAACCGGCCTACTCGGACAGGCCGGTGGAATCGTTTTCCTCGATAATAAGGTCAATGAAAACCGCGCCCGCGCTCGTCGTCTCCATCATCGAATGAATCCGAACGACAACCAGTGGGGGCTCTTGATGGAGTTCTGGTCCTCTCGCGATTGCGGAACGACCAGGATGGACGCGGCGCGATCGCGCAGCTCGGGTGGGACGGGGCCGGTGTTGGGATGCGGGAAATCGCTGGTCAGTTCACCGTCTTCGTTTAGGAACGCGGACAAATCATACGTCACGGCCTGGTCGTCGGTTGCGAGAAACTCCCCGGTGCCATACCCATAGGTCTCGCGAAGCCTCGCGGCATTTTCGGGCTCCTCAACCGAACCGACGGGGTGACAGGCGTCGCAGTTTTGGGGGACCTTGCTGACGGTGTGATGGAAGAAGGGATTCCAGCCGAAGCCGACCTTCCCATCACCGCTGGTGCGGACCTTGTCCCAAAATTGCGGCCGCCCGACTTCATCGGTGTACCTCATGAAAATGCTCATCGAGCTACACAGCGGCGTGATCTTGCCGCGAGCGTTGAGGCCCAGCGCAAAGAACTCGGTCGAATAGTCATCGCGTTGGGCGAGGATCCCTCCCTGCGTGACCTCGCCCGTCGTCAGATTGAGCTGCACGGAGCGATCGTTCACCTGGATATGGCAGCCAAAACATGTCTGCCGCCAGGATGTGTGGCACGTATAACACTCCAGTTTATCGGTGTGCGAGAACCCGTTGCCACGGACCCCCATCGCCCGACGCATGCGCGGATTGGAGCCGCTCTCAAGGATCGCATGGATCTGCGGAATCTCGACTTCGCGGTCTTGGGTGGCCAGCTTCAGGAGAATGCGATCGTCCTCGGCGCGGCGGATGCGTTTGTGGGGCCAGCCTTTCGAGTTTTTGAAAAAGCCGTCGGCGGGGTCCTCTTCGATCGCGGCGCGGACCGTCCCGTGGCAATCCTCGCAACGAATCCCCACCTGATAACGTTCCGAGGAGTAGAAATTCCCGTCGCCGTGGACGTCGCCGCCGACGTGGCAATCGGCGCAGACCATCCCGGCCTCGAAATGCAAATCGGGCGGCGTCTCGTCGATGAAGTTCGTGTTGTCCTCGTCGGTGAAATAGAACTTATCGTCGTGGCCGTAAATCGATCGGCCCAAAGGCACGGCGTTCTCGGGCGTCTTGTCGTGTGGGAAACCCCCTTCCCGAATGCCGCGATAGGCCAAGCCGATCCGCCCGCCTTGGAAGTGACAATGGGCGCACTGTTCGACCGGGATCGCCGTGGTCAATTCATGTTTGATGGGGTGCGGAGGGAAATAGGCCGGGATCGCCGGGTCCGCGGAGCGCGAGAGGCCGTCATCGTCATACAACATGTGACAGGCGGAGCAGCCCGAGGAGCGATATTTACCCGGGTTATCGTTCGGGCCGAAATCGCTCAGATGGCAAGTTGGGCAGGCTTTGGGCAGGTAGATGTCGAGCACCGCCTGGATGTTGTCGCGTTCGCCCAGATCGGGCCCACGCAACGCCTCGAAGCCGGCGACGGTGCCCTCCGGAGCCGTCTGGGGGTCAAAGTGTGGGTTGGTCCGGTCGACCGCCGCGTAGATCGACTCCCGATCCTGGCTGCCCGCCAAGTAGCGGGGGAGCGTGTAGTGCCCGGCATAGGTCGACATGACCGACGAGGGAACGGAATCGACGATCTGCTGGTGGCACCCGCCGCCGGTGTCGGCCGGGCTGTCGGCACCGCAGCTCTGGGCCGCCACCCTCAAGTCGCCCGGATTGACGAATCGCACATAGTCCGCGTCAACTTGATCAAGTTTATCAAGCGCCAGGTTCTTGATGAAACCGGGGCCGCTGGTCGGGAAGACGTGGGCCTCCTCGTAGGTGTTCGAGTCGTTGTTCCCCCCGTGGCAATCGATGCAATCGAGCGCAAGCCAGGGATGGGGGTCTTCGATGCCGGCGCGCATCCCGCTGATCGGATTGAGTGGACGGTGACAACCAATGCACCCGGTCTCGCCCGCGGGCGAGACGATCAGGTCGGGATTGGGCAGTTCCTCCAGCTCGTCGCGCCTGAGCGTCAGCCGCAGTTTTTCCCGGACCATGAGCCCGTCGCCGTCGGTCAGACTCGCGGTGAGCAGCACTTCCTGGTTCTCGAGGTCGAGGACATTAATGTTGCGAGGTATGGCGAAGATAAGCCCCAAGGCCTGGGCGTAGCCGTCGCTGCGCAGCAGGAGATCGGCGGTTTGCTCGGCGTCGAGTATCAATCCACTCTCCACCTCCAGACGGATCCGAATCGTGGCCGGCAGTTGCGCGTTCACGCAGCGCGCCTCGACGTGAAGCGTGAGATTGGCCCCGCCTTGAGGAAACGCCGTGACCTCGAACAGGTCGCAATTCTGGAGCCGGCCGAAACTACGCGTGTTGCGACCCACGTGCAGGACCAATCCCTCGGGGCATCCGGCCTCCGGTTCCGCGATGCGCTCCGCCGGCTCCCCCGCGCAACACGGGGTGCTTATCGGAATCGGGATGAAATCACAACCCGTGGCGGGGTCGCAGTCCGGATCAGTGCAATCACTGAGAGGGATCACCTGGAAGATTAAGATGCCATCGACCGCCATGGGCGGATCGCCGTCGTCGGTCACGCGAAAATCGATATAAAACGGACCCAGTTGCTCGATGCCGGGGGTCCAGGTCAAGACTCCCGTCAGCTCATCGAGTTGCGCCCCCAAGGGGAGGTTGTCCGAGGCGTAGCGCAAGTCGCCGCCTTCGGGATCGCTCGCATCAATCGGCAACTGGATTGCATGGCCCGGATAGGCCCGATAGATGCCGTGACTAGGCAGGGTGGGAAGTTGGTTCGCGCCCTTTTCGTGGATTTCCAACGCGACTGAAAAATCTTCCGTCGGTAGGCCCGAAATCAGGGTAATGATCACCAGGCTAATCGAAATACGCGACAAACTATAGTTCATTACCGTCCGCAATACCCCGGAAAAAAGCGCGCAACCGGCTGATCGATGAAGCAGGTTTTGATAGAGATCGCCTTCCGCGCCGACTTCATCCAACCGTCCCCATGAACTCCACCGGTATTCTCACCTTATTCACCCGCAAGCGCAAGTTTTGTCTTGAACTAACCCATTTCCCGCAGTTCAGAGCTTAGAAGTGCCCGTTTTCGAGGAAATTTTCATTTTTAGGGTAAAAGTCTGCACTACATTTTGAATTCTTTTGGATCGGTTCGGCAGTGGAAGCCCCAGACGCTGGAGCAGAATCGCGAGGTGTTTTTCGGGACGGCTGACGGTCCGCAGGCGGATGATGCTGAGACCGACCCTGAGACGGCGCATGATGTGGATCCTCACCGCCGAGCCTATCACAGTCGGTTCCAATTACACGAGAACCGCGCCTCAAACGCCGATAAACGCCCGTAGCGGCGGTTTCCGCCGTGCGCGTGTGTTCAAAGGTCGCTGGCGAAATCGAGAAAAATAAAAAATCGTGAGCGCCGGGCCTCCGACGACCCGCCCCCCCCCCCGGCCTTTTCGTGTGGAGGGGGTGGCCCCCCTCCGTCGCAACCAACTTCAAGCGAGCCGCCCGCGCAACCGCCGGCACGCACCGACGCCGGCGGACGAAGAAAGGCCCCGGTGAGGAGGTCCTCAGCCGGGGCGGGAATGTTTCCGGAATGTTTCCGGGAACGGGGCCGGAATCGGGCCCGAACGGAGGCGGTATTGGGGTTTTATGGCCTTACGTGATTTATTACAAAACCCCTGATTTTATTGGCCGAAATGCTGGTGGGTGGAGCGGGACTCGAACCCGCGACTCCCAGCTTGTAAGGCTGGTGCTCTAGCCATCTGAGCTACCCACCCCAAAAACACTTATAAGTTAAAGGGTACCAGTGTCTTAGGGTGAGTCAAGCCAATTCCGTGAATCCTTCATTCCGGTCTCATTTCGACCCGATTCCGGCCCCGTTCCCGGAAACATTCCGGAAACATTTTAGGCCCCGGCTGGTTTTGCACTGTCCGGGGTTTCTTTTGTACCCCACGCATGGCGCGGACCTAGGAGCCTGTCTGAGAATCTCTCGTGGCGGGATGAAGAAATCGAATGATCGCTTGACATTTATTTGACGCAAGAATTATCATTAACGCAGGAACAAGCGAACCTATTTCCGACCCTTTCAGCCCGATCAGTTGCTCCTGTTGCCGCCTGACCTGCGCCAGTGGCTGCCGCCCGATGATCTGGCGTTCTTCATCATGGATATCGTCGACCAGCTCGACCTCAGTCCCAATCTACCGAAAACACGGCGGGTCCAAAGCAGGCCAGCCGCCCTACGATCCGCGGATGATGGTCGGTTTGGTGATCTAAGCCTATCGCGTGGGCGCGCCCAGCTCGCGCAAGATCGAACAGTCGACCTATCACTCGGTCCCCTTTCGCGTGCCGGCGGCCGATCAGCACCCCGATCATGAACCGATCGCGGATTTCCGCAAGCGCCGCCTCCGTAAGTTGGCGGGGTTGTTTGTGCAGGCGTTGCGCTTGCGCCGCTCGCGGATGGGCAAGATCCGCGAAGCGATGGCGGACTCGAAGCAAGAAGAGGTCGAGGCTCAAGCGCGCCGCGCGTATGATTACGGTAGGCAATGCTAATGGAAACAGGCGCGGTCTCGCGCAGGTGCTTGAGCAGACGCGTCAGCACGCGGACCGAATCGTTGAGCAGACGCGCGCCGACCGGATGGGAGATGTCGGTCTGGGCCACACTCGTGTCATGGGGCGCCGCGCGGCCGTCTTCGGCTTCTTTTTTAACGCCCAACCGCACGACGGCTTCGTTGACGATCTGCATCGTTTCGGGCGAGATCATTTTGATCAGATCGTTGACCCGAGAGAGCTGACTGGGCTTGATCGCCTTGAGCGCCAGTCCCGCCGCGATCGTCTCCTTGAGCATCGCTTCGGCGCCCGCCGCTCCCACGCGCTTGCGCCAATAAGTCATGCTGGAGGGATCGATGGGCGGCCGTGCTCGAAGTGTTTCATGCCGCTCAGTGCCTTCCAATACGGGTTCTCGACCCATCCGGCCACCACGTCCTCGTCGCTCAGGTCGAACGTGAACTTAAGGTAATGCAACGCCACCATCAGCCGCGTGTAGCGGCCCGGCGCGCC
>CAUZJO010000142.1:0-11885 GCA_963580245.1 Candidatus Sumerlaeia bacterium
CGTTTGAAAGGCTTTCGTCGGATCTTTTCCCGTTTTGAGAAGTTGGATGTTATGTTTGTCGGTTTTATCTGTTTCGCCCTTGCCGTCGACATGCTCCGTTTGTGTTAACAGGCCCTAGAGCAATCGAATCGCCAGCTTGGGATCGGTTTTGGACTTCAATGCGACGCTGAGTTCATTGAGTCCCTCTCGCCACTCGCGCATGCGGCCGGGCGCGCTCACCTGCCGTTCGACGTGAATCCGTTTGAGTGCCACCATGGTCTCCGTGGCCTGGTCCGAATCCTCGGGTTCGCGTGCGCCAAATGCCAGTCTCAAGTCAAAGCGATGATGGCCGGCGATCATCGCTGAGAAATCGACCGGCTGGGTCCAGGGTTGCCCCTCTCGCGGGCTGAGCACTTTGGCCATGCTTCCCCGCTCCAGACTGATCCAGATCGAGGGCTGGACATCGGGCGGGTCGGTCTCCCACATCAATTGGGCCCCTTCGTGGGGCATCGGTGAATCGAAGGTCCATTGGACCCATTGCTCGCCCCGGCTCAGGTCCATGCGCAGTGCGTTGTCCGGGTCGAGCCGAACGCGATGGGTCGGCTTGCCGCCCGCGATAATGCGGGAGTCGCCGCGAGCCAGTGACCACAAGAACGAACCTCGTAGGCTTTCGGGCGCATCGGCCGTTGGGCCCACTGATTCACAAACCAATCGCTCGCCCGGCAGCAGCGTGAACGGTTGCAAAACGCGGTTGGGATCGCGGGCGAACTGCGCCAACTCGAAGAGATCCGCGCCGCCGAGGCCCCAGAGCTTGATGTCGCGCAGCCTGGTCGGGCCATCGTTGCGCAGCAGGACGCGCTTCCAGGGTTCGGTCCCATGCTCGCGCCTGACCAGGACCCGTGTCAGGCCGAGCGAGCCCACCAGCACTTCGGCCGTCCCATCTTCACCGCTCTGTCCATGGATGAACACGGCGGGCCGCATGCACCCGCTCGCGACCGCGACAAGGATGGGAACCACAAGGTATTGCGCGCGTCTCAACTTTCGGATCGGAATGAGCGAGAACCAGGAATAGACGGTCAACAACAGTACCCTCATACGTTTCGTCGCCCGAACCATGCCCCACAAACGCGGCTACCGTGATCCGCTGGTTGAAACATCCTCGAAAACAGCGTCGGCGGAATCGGTGACCGGCGTCTGGGCGGTCGGCGTCTCGACGACCGACGGCACGGCGGTTGGAGTTGGGCTTGTGGTGGCCGTGGGGATCGGCGGCGCCGGTGTCGGTTCGGGGCTCGGAGACGGTTGCGCCGGGGCTTGGGATTCGGGCTCGGGTTCGGGGGATTGATCTTCCTTCGACGACCGTTCCTGGCTTTGCAATGCGATCAGGTTCGTCCGCGCGTCGGCGTTGGTGGAATCGATCCGGAGCGCCTGGCGGAAGTAATCCATCGCCGTGGCCCGGTCGCCGTCGCGGTTCCAGGCCAACGCACCCATGATCCCCAACCAATCGGCCTGGTGCGGACCTCGCAGGCCCAGGCGTCCCAGTTGCATGAGTATCTCCCGCGCCTGATCGTATCGCCCGTGAAAGATCTGATAGCGCGCCCCGTACAGCAGCAGCGGGACATCGGCGGAGAAATCCTTGCAAAAGGCCATCAGCCAGTCCAGGCCCTCGCCGGTCAAACCTTGGTCCTCGCGCATGCGGGTATAGAGCTCGGCGATGTCCCGGTATGAGCTGACATCGGCGTAAAGCCGGCAGCGTTGAATCGCGTCTTCAGCCAAGGTGTAATCCTTCCGCCCCCAGTAGAGTCGCGCCAAGTAGATATAAGGGTCATAGAGGGTCGGGTCGAGCTTGCGCGCCTCACGCAGGTGCAGGATCGCCTCTCGTTGATGATCCGCCTCGGCCAGCAGCTTGCCGTAAACCGAGAGCGCCCGCGCCCGTTCCCGGTCGCTCGTTTCGGGTCGATTTTCTTGGGCGATCAGAGCCTTTTGGGCGAACCCGATCGCCTCCTTGAAATCACGCCGATTCGCCGGGCGCGCCACTTGCCCGTCAAGAAGGATCATGGCGAGATGATACGGCGCCTCGAAGGAGTCGGGATAGGCCGCCAGTTCGGCCCGCCACAGTTGCTCGACCTTGTCCTTGGCGCCGCGCTGGGCGATGAGGGCCAGTTTGCTCATATGTCCGCGCACGGGCGGGCGATCGGCGCGCAGCTCGTCGCGAATCAACTGGTGGAGCTTTAGCGTCTCGTTCTTGTCGTTGTAGAGGAGGGCCTCGGTTTCAACGATCTTGTCCAGGTCATCGGACGACGCGCGTTCCTTGGCCTCATCCAGCATGGCCAAGGCCGCGTCGAGTTTGCCCTCGGCCATCAGATCGCGCAGCAGGTGGATCAGCGGGAGGGCATTGTCGGGGTGGAGGTCCGCCTCGGCCATCCACAGCCTCTCGGCGTCCTTCCACTGGCGACCCCGAGCGTGGCTTTGCCAGCCCATCATGATCACGAGCACGGCGACCACGGCTAGGACGGCGTGCTCGGGCCAATAGACCGTCGGGCTCCGGCGCCGCACCCATTCGGAAGCCCGCCCAACCCCCAGGCCGAACGCCAGGCAACAGCCCGGCAGGGCAAAGACCAACGGTCCCTCGGTCATGAACGTTGAGAGCGGTATGAAATGGGACAGCCCCACCAGCGGGATCACGAGCAACAGGAGGGCGAGTGCCATCGCCCGCCAGCGCCGCAGGCAGAGCACGATCAACCCGATCAGCAGCAGCAGGCCAACCCACCCAAGCCACGCGGGGGGGAGAAGAGCGGCGTGATCGGCCGGGTCATAGATCAGCGTAGGGTGGAACGGCCAGAACAGCCGACCCAGGTAGGCCAAGATAACCGAGGGGGCGATCATCCAGCCCGGGAGGGCCAGGGGCGCCAGCATCTCGTCCACCACATCGGGATGGGGCAGCATGCGTCCGAGCGCCTCGTGGCGAAGGACGAAAAATCCGGTCAGCACCAACCCCATCGTGCCGGCCAGGAGCAAATAATCGCGCAAGAAGCGGCGGCCATCTTCGGGTTGCGCCCGTCTTCGCGCCGCTCGCTGGCCTTTTGTGTCCTTGGAGGGCGGTTGGGAACGAGCGGGGGTTAGCAAGGCCAGGGCGACCAGCCACAAGGGGAGAACCAGGCCCATCTCATGGGCGCCGACGGCCAGCGCGGTCAGGGCCGAGAGCGACAGAACGAGCACCCAGGGGCCGATTGCGCCGATGCGATGCCAGAGAAACAGGTATACGGCCCCCAGCGAAGCCAACAAGCTCAGCAGCACCCCTTGACCGGCCACGCTATAAAGACTTTGGGTCAAGATAGGGTGCAGCGTGAAGGCGAACCCACCGGCCAAGAGGACCGTGCCATCGGAGGCCAGCCGCCCGTAGATGAGCAGGGCCAGGATGATCGCCCCCACCAACATGATCAGGTTGAAGGAGTGGAAGCTGGACGGACTGTGTCCCCACGCCCGCCACTGCATATGCAGGAATCCGGCCAGCAGCGGCCGATAGACCGCCTCGCGCTTCTTGAGCGGAGGCGTGGAATCGAGCCAGATCTGCGTCCAATCGCCCAGGTCGCTAATTTGGGGGTTAAGAGCCGTCCACTCCCTGCCCTCGCCGATGATCGGATGATCGAGCACCCCGATATGAAGCCCCAGCGCCACGATCGGGGCGAACAGGACCAGCCAGGAGAACCGGCCGGCGCGGGCTTGAAGCTGTCTGGAGCGTACTGCGGCCATCGCGATGCGGACTCAGATTGATTGATTTGCCGCCGTCCGATCGTCACGGCCCAATGCAGGCGGTGTCGGCAATAACCCACGGATCCAGGGGTCAGCCCCTAGAAGATAGCACCCGGCGCGGATTTTAAAAAGGCTGAGGGTCTTCGGAGCTGTGAATCAGGTGCGATTCAGTCTTGGGAGTCTACGCCGATTCGCCCGCTCTCGGCCATGTGGGTCTCTTCCGTCCCTCGTGCTCGTGCTCGTAATCGGCCTATTCATCGCGTTCCTACTCGATTCTCGCCCGAGAAAAGGCTCGATTACGAGCACGAGCACGAGGAATGAGGACGGGAGCCGCTCAGCCCTTCAGGCCAAGCAGGTCGTCCATCGTGTAGAAGCCGGGCGCCTGCTCGCGCAACCAATCGGCGGCCTGCAAGGCACCCGCGGCGAAGAGCTCGCGTGAATGGGCCCGGTGTGTCAATTCGACCCGCTCGTTCGGGCCGGCCAGCACCACGGTGTGGTCGCCGACGACATCGCCCCCGCGCAGCGCGTGGACGCCGACCTCGCCCGCCGGCCGTCGGCCGGTTTGTCCCTGGCGGCCGTGCCGCGCGTCCCGATCGTAATTCCCCTGCCGCTCAGCCAGCACGACCTCGGTCAGCCGGCGGGCCGTGCCGCTGGGCGCGTCCTCTTTGTGGTGATGGTGCATCTCGACGATTTCGATGTCGTAATCGGGTCCGAGCAGCCGAGTGGCCTGGCGGGCGAGCCAGAAAAGCACGTTGACCCCGCGGCTGGTGTTGGGCGTGAGCAGGATCGGCGCGTGCTCGGAGGCGGCTCGGATTTCAGTGCTTTGGGCGTCGGAAAAACCGGTCGTGCCAATCAGCACCGGACCCCCGTGGTCGCGACTCCAGCCGAGATGCTGCATGGATCCCCCAGGCAGAGAGAAATGGATCGCAACGGTCCGGGGCGGCGCCTGAGCGGGCGGTTGGTCCGCGACCGACACGGTCGACGGTCCGCCCGGAACCAGTTGTGAGAGAGGTTGACCCAATGCGGGATGGCCCGGGGCCTCAACGGCACCCGCGATCGCATAGCGATCGGGACGGCGCGCGGCCAGTTCCAGGATCATACGCCCCATGCGCCCCGTGGCGCCGATCATGACGATCGCGGTCGGATCGCTCATCGCTTGACTCCCTTCATTCCGGCCCGATCTTACCCGACGGTCCGCAAACCTCAAACATTCAATCGGCAAATCGGCCGGCCCCGACCGGAGAACGTGGCCGGGCGCCCGCCGACCGAAAAAAAACCATCGCCCCCGCAACCAAATCAAGATGCCGTGGCTCCTAGAGCTTGAGACGGACGCCACGGCGCCCGTCCCCCGCGGAACGGCCCGCGTTTCCTGGGTCTTCTCCTGATCGAAGTTTTGAAAGGAGCGGAAACAATGGCGGAATTCACGTACGAGGCGTTGGATCAATCGGGCAAGAGGGTTACGGGAGTCATCAAGACCGCCGGCGAAGAGGTCATCTGCGAGAAGCTGCGCGACATGGGTTACTACCCCGTCGACGTCAGCGCCCACCGCAAAGAGTCGGCCACGCAAGCCGACCTGTTCGCGCTGCCGGTTCTCCGGATTTTCTTCCACCCGATCAAGCCCAGGCACGTCATGACATTCACGCGCCAGTTGGCCACGCTGATCGACGCCGGGCTGCCGATCATGCGCTCGCTCGATATTCTGCGGCAACAGGTCAAGTCGGCCATCTTCAAGGACAAAATCGCCGAGATGGCGCGCGACGTCGAGTCGGGCAGTTCGCTTTCGGAGGCGATGTCCAGACACCCCAAGGTGTTCGATCCGCTGTACGTCAACATGGTGCGGGCAGGTGAAATCGGGGGTGTACTGGAGCAGGTCCTCCAACGCATCGCCGAGTTCCTCGAGAAGCGCGAGGCCCTCAAGGGCAAGGTCAAGTCGGCCCTGATATACCCAATGGTGGTGATTTTCCTGGCCACGCTCATTCTGACGTTTATCCTGATCACCATCATCCCCAAGTTTGAGTCAATCTTTGAGCAGCTGGGCGGCGATTTGCCGGCGCCCACCAGATTTCTCATCTATTTGTCCGAACTTGTGGTTAAGCGGGCTTGGATCCCCGCCGCGGTGATCGGGCTGCTCATCATGGCCTACAAACAAATGAACAGCCGCACGGGCGGAAAGTACCTGCTGGACCACGCGAAGCTCAAGATCCCCATCTTCGGCGACCTATTTGGCAAGATCGCGATCACGCGCTTCGCGGCCACGCTTTCCACGTTGATCAACGCGGGGGTTCCGATCCTGCAGGCCCTCGATATCGTGCGCGAATCCTCGGGCAACGAAGTGGTCGCGCGCGCCACCGGCAGGGTCTATCAAAGCGTCAAGGACGGCGAGACGATTCACCAACCGCTCAGCGCATGCGCCGTCTTCCCGCCGCTGGTGATTCACATGGTGGCCGTGGGCGAGGAGACGGGGGCGATCGAACAGATGTTGAGCAAAGTGGCCGAGGCCTATGAGCGGGAGGTCGATGACACGGTCGCGGCCCTGACGTCGATCCTGGAGCCCGTCCTGGTCGTTTTTCTCGGCGCGCTCGTCGGGGCGATCGTCGTCGCCCTGTACCTCCCCCTCTTTTCGATTCCGAGCCTGATCGGGAGTCAGTAATGTTGGCGGGGCCACAGCGGGCCGGCTCGACCCAATGCCCTTCCGGCGACAAGCCGCCGGAGGATCGGAAATCCGTGCCACGCCCTTTTGGGTCGGCTCCCGGCTCTCGTCCTCGTAATCGGACCTTTTCTCGGGCCGAGATCAGGGTGGGGTCGCGATGATGGGTCGATTACGAGGACGAGAGCTAGGAGCCGAAGATCAACCAGAACGGGGAGCGTTCATCTGAGCGACGTTTACTCCCAGGACTGAATCACACCCCGGGCGCCCCTCGAAAAAATTGATTTCCCGCCGTCGCGAAGTTGGGATATACTACCTGGTAGCCTGGACGACCCGGGGCAAGAGTGAAGCTTTGGGTCTGATCCGGTATCCCGCTCGAACCGATCGACGCAAGGGGGGCCTGAGCGATGGGGGAGTTTTCATACGAAGCGCTGGACAAAGGCGGCAAACAGGTCAAAGGGGTCATCGAGGCCGGCAGCGAAGAGGTGATCTACGAAAAGCTGCGCGACATGGGCTACTACCCCATCGACGTGCGGGCGAACAAGAAGAAATCGGCGGCTCAGTCCGATATTTCCGCCCTGCCGGGCTTGCGAATCTTCTTTCACCGCATCAAGGCCAAACAAGTCATGACGTTCACGCGCCAGTTGGCCACGCTGATCGACGCCGGCCTTCCGATCATGCGCTCGCTCAACATTCTGCACGAGCAAGTCGAGTCGGTCATCTTCAAGGACAAGATCTCCGAGATGGCGCGCGACATCGAATCGGGTAGCTCGCTATCGGAGTCGATGGCCAAGCACCCCAAGGTCTTCGATAAGCTCTACGTGAACATGGTGCGGGCCGGTGAGCTGGGCGGCGTGCTCGAACAGGTCCTCAACCGCATCGCCCAGTTCCTCGAAAAGCGCGAGGCGCTCAAGGGCAAGGTCAAGTCGGCGATGATGTACCCCGCCGTGGTGATCACCCTGGCAACTTTTATCCTGGCGTTCATCCTGATCATGATTATTCCCAAATTCGAGAAAATCTTCGAGGACTTGGGGGCGGAGCTGCCGATGATTACTCAAGTCCTTGTCAATCTCTCCTTCCTCCTCGTCCATAGAATCTGGATTCCCATCTTGGTCATCGTTTTGCTGGTCGTTTTTTTCGTCCAGATGAACAAATACCCGACGACCAAGTACGTCATGGACCGCACGAAACTTAAAATGCCCGTTTTTGGCGATCTGTTCCGCAAGATCGCGATCACCCGGTTCGCGGCGACGCTGTCCACGCTGATTAACGCCGGCGTCCCGATCCTGCAATCGCTCGACATCGTCCGCGACTCTTCGGGCAATGAAGTCATCACCCGCGCCATGGTGAAGGTCTACCAGAGCGTCAAGGATGGAGAGACGATTCACGAGCCGCTGAGCGAGTGCGACGTCTTCCCGCCCTTGGTGGTTCACATGGTGGCCGTCGGCGAGGAAACGGGCGCCATCGACCACATGCTGACCAAAGTGGCCGAGGCCTATGAACGCGAGGTCGACGATACGGTCGCGGCCCTCACCTCGATTCTCGAGCCCGTGTTGATCGTCTTCCTCGGCGCGCTCGTGGGCGTGATCGTCGTCGCGCTCTACATGCCGCTGTTCACCATACCCAAACTGATCAAGTAGACCGCATCGCGCCCGTACCGCACAGTTTAGAGCCCGGCTCCGCCGGACCTGTTTTGTTTTCAGTTTCCGGCGTGCTTTGATTAGGATCAGCCCTGGGAGAGTGGTCGATGATCGGGTGGGGTGAAATCGGACGGTAACGAGATGGCGAACAAGCGCAGACCCCCGCTGCCCCCGCTGGGAGCGCACATGTCGATCGCGGGCGGAACGCCGCGGGCGGTCGAGCGCGCGTTGTCGGTCGATTCGACGGCCTTGCAGATCTTTCTCAAGAACAACAACCGATGGCAGGGCAAGACGATCGACAAGGAGGAGGCGGCGGCCTTCCGCGAGGCGATGGCGCAAAGCGGCCTGGCGCCGGCGGTGGCCCACAGCGGCTATCTGATTAATCTGGCCTCCGCTGATCGGGAGCTGGCCAAGAAGTCGGTGGACGCGATGGTCGACGAGTTGGAGCGAGCGGCGTTGCTCGGCGTGCCGGGGGTGGTCTTGCATCCGGGCGCGCACAAGGGACATGGCGAGCCCAAGGGGATCGCGACGGTCGTCCGGCGGATCAACACGGTCCTAAGAAGGACACCGAACAACCCAGCGGGCATCTGGTTGGAGACGACCGCCGGTCAAGGAACCACGCTGGGCTACCGCTTCGAGCACCTGGCCGACATCATCGAGCAGGTCGAGGACCCGAGCCGGGTTGGCGTTTGTCTGGACACCTGCCACGTCTTCGCCGCCGGCTACGAGATGCGCACCGAGCGGGGGGTCAAGGCGACGCTGCGCGAATTCAACCGGGTCGTCGGGCTCGAATGGCTGCGCACGATTCACGTCAATGATTCCAAGAAACCGTTCGGATCGCGGCGAGATCGCCACGAACACATCGGCCGGGGCCAGATCGGCGAGGTGGGCTTCGCAACCCTGATCCGCGACCGCCGCCTGCGCAAGGTCCCGTTCCTGCTCGAAACCCCCAAGGGTGATGACCTGGCCGAGGACCGCATGAACCTGGCCACCTTGAGACGCCTGGCCGGAGTGCCATGATCCGATGAGCGGCCCATCCGATCACGCGCCCAGCGAGACCGCCCTCGCATACCCCGATCCCCCGTTCCGCCTTCCCTATCGGTTCATGGCCATCGACATGGGCAGCAACGCCACCCGGTACCGGATTTGGCGGATCGCGGAGGATGGGGAGGCGCGGATCATGGAGTCAAATCGGTTCCCGCTGAGGCTGGGGCGCGGGGTGTTCGCCGAGGGCCGACTTGACGACGAAATCATGGACCGGGCGATCGAGACCGTCAGTGCGATCCTCAAGCGGGCCGATACTTTGGGCGTGAACGGCATCACGGGGGTGACCACCAGCGCCATGCGCGAAGCGGCCAATCGCGAAGAACTGATCGAGCGCGTCCGGGCGTCCGCCGGTTTGACCCTGGCGGTCTTGACCGAAGGCGAGGAGGCGCGCCTGGGGGCCAGGGGCATCATCGGCGGGCGCGACCGCGTCGAGGGCGAGCATTTGCTCATCGACATCGGCGGCGGCTCGACCGAGGTGACCCTGACCGAGGGATTGAAAATCATCCACGACAAGAGCATGCGCTTGGGAACGGTGCGGCTGACTGGCCTGTTCTTCCGCGAAATCCCGCCCGCCCCGGAGCAAATCCGCCAGGCCGAGTCCCACATCACCGCCACTCTGGGTCGCCACCTGGAGTTGCCGCCGCCCGCCGGCCCGCGTGACTGCCTCGGCTGCGCCGGCACCGTCACGGCACTCCAAGTGATCGGCCGGCATTTCAAAGGCCGCGCCGGCGCCGACAATGCGATGACGCTCGGCCAAGTCGACGCGATGGTCGAGCGAATGAAGGGAATGACCCCCGCCGAGCTCGTTGAGGAATACGAAATCAAACCCGACCGGGCCGAGGTGCTGCTGGCGGGGGGGTTGATCCTTCAACAATTGATGCGCCATCTCGGCCAGAACGAACTCGAGTGCGCCGAGGGCGGCGTCGGCGACGGGTTGCTCCATGAGTTTCTCGAGAGGATTCGTGAAGGCTGAATCCGCCGGATCGTGCAGGCCCTTGCCCTCGAACCGCGATGGACGCGCCGTTCGGCCCGAGTTGGCCAACGGCCCCATCTCGTCGGCTGGTGGGGCACGGCGCCTCTTCGCAGCAGGCGCGGATGGGTAAATCAGCTTTCGCCTTGACTCTCCTCCGCGTGCTGTTAGGGTTTAGGTGATAAGTCCTTGCGCCTGTAGCTCAGCTGGATAGAGCGCATGCCTCCGAAGCATGAGGTCGCAGGTTCGAATCCTGTCAGGCGTACCATTGATTTTGTTAGACATAGCTGCTGAAATCTTGAACGTGACATGAGGTCAACGACCTTCGCGTTCAAAAATGTTCAAAGCTTCGTGACCTTCACCTTCGAGAATCGCTTGTTCCAGTGGATCGAGCACCAGCGACTCGAACAGCTTCACCTGCCGTTGCAGCGCCTCACCCTCCCCCAGGCTTGGAGAGGCTAACCGCGGGATGTAATGCCGAGCCGTGATCGTCTTTGGGCTGTGTCCCAGGTACTGCTCCCACACATCATTCAGCAGCCCTTTGGTGGCAGCGAAAGTCGGCAGACAGTTGCGCAGGTCTTTGGGAGCCCACTCGACCTTCGGGTTCCACTGCCGAAGCTGTTTGCGTACGGTCTTGCTGTAGACGAGGTAATCCCTGAAGGGATTGCCATGACCGTCCAGGAGAACTGCATCTCGCATAGGCTGCACCTTAGCGTCCCGACGTGCTTTATAGGCCCGTTCAAGAGCTTTCCTCACCCGGCTACAGACTGGGATGACACGATTACGGTACTCATTCTTGACCTGACCGGAGATTTCGATTAGACCACGTTTCAAATCCACCCGGTCCCAAGTCAGACGGGTCGCTTCCATCAATTGCAAACCAGCCAGTCCCTGAAGGGCAATCCCGGTCTCGATCCTTGGGCATCGCTCCCGCAGGAAGACACAGAACGCCAATACATCGGGCAAGTAGACTTCCTTTGGGGTACTCTTGAGCCTCTTTCCGACACCCATCCCCTCAGCAAAGTTTTGGAAGCCATACTCCAAAGCCATATACCTGGACGCTTGACGGATCGGAACTAGAGCATGCCGTTGGGTGTTCGTGCTGCGGTCACGGTAAACGGCCAGATACTGCCGCACCACCTGCCGGCTAAGCTGATGCCAATATGTGCACTGCGAGTAGTGCTGGACTAGCCACCGCAGAAATCGTTCGACATCATACCACCATTGCCTCAACGAGACCTCGCCGCGGGCGATCGATCGAGCCGTCATTTGAAAAACCTCGGCAAGGGATAAACTGCAAGGTTGGCGCTCCGTCTCAAGACCAGCTACCTGAGGCGCTTTCCCCAAGGCAGTTTCGATGCTCAAGGCACTAAACCGTCTTCTGCCGTAGCCGTTGGATTGTTTCCAGCTGACCTCGAAGGTCTTGGGATCGGTAGTGCTTTGGAACAAACTGTATCTCTCCGTCTTGGTGAGCTTGGTCCATTTCTTGATCTTCCTGTGTGTCCCCATTTCTCAATCCTCCTTTCTCTTCGGGGACACGCTGGCATCTCTTACCATAAGCCACGGCCTCAAAGGAATCAAGCACGAGCTGCCCCAAATAGCGGTCACCAATAGCTCGTAGTCCTCCATCACGGCGGAGCCGCGCCAAGCACCGCCGCCCAAGTTCTTCTTCAAGCTCTTCGGCCTTATAGATTCGAGTTGGCGAGATATTCACGGCGCATCGGTCCTCGATTTCAACATCTGCCGCATGGGAGCGGCCTACAAGTAACTACAAATACCGTCATTTATATGCGCATACGCCGTCATTTATGGGTGATAAGAACCGACATTTGCTGGGTTCGGCATGCGATAA
>CAUZJO010000143.1:0-11798 GCA_963580245.1 Candidatus Sumerlaeia bacterium
TCTCGGTAAACAATCAGGCCACCATCACTGGTCAGCTTTCGCCGTGGAATTCCATCTTCACACTGGGGTCAAACTGGACCCGCAAGACCTCTTTTTTGCTCTCACCCATCAGATCTCTCAACTTTTGCTGCTCGAACATCGACTTCAGCCTTTATTCATCGGCCATTTGAAAAATTATACCATGACTTTCTATTTCTAAAATGGGAAATATGGGTCAATGTATCTGTAGACCAACGTGGCCAGAGAAATCGGGCTTTAAGCTGGATAGTCGATCCTGAGAAAGCCCTGCTCAAGCAGCCCAGCCGATCAGAGCTGAACTCGGGTGAACCAAAGGCATCCGTTTTCGACTCGTGATTTGCGCCAGACGCAGCAAAACATAATGAAAAACCGCCGCGTGGGCCAGCAGTTTACAGAAATTCATCCCCGCCGCGCTTGAGATTGCATTGAAGGCGTTGCCCTCGGCGCCCCACAACCGACAGCGATCCATGCGGTGTTCTTGTTTGAGATGTCCGATGCCCGGTTCGATCGCGGCTCGTCGGTTCATCCGGCGCCACAGTCGCGCCCGTGGGCCTACCTCCTGCCGCCGCCTTTTTTCCCTCTTGTCGCTTGACTCCGATCTTCGATGAGTCATGCGGAATCTTCGACAAAGACGCCACGCCGGAATTGCGAGATGGGTGTACTCAGGAGCATGCGTATCTTTTGCGCGATACGGGTGCCGCAGAACTCGATCGGGCAGGCTGCTGTCCTCGAGAGAAGATTGACTCGCCGCCTACTATTGTCTGATCATCAAAGGGGAAGACGTTAACAATTGATTCGGGCTCAGAGATAACTCGTTCGCTGATCCAACAAAGAGAGGGATAAGAGTATGACTTACACATCTTGGCCGACCAACATGAGGTTTACGATCTACGTATTGGTCATCACGTTGATCGTTCAGGCCGTCGGTGCCCAAACACCGGTCGGGACGGCCTTCACGCATCAAGGCCGACTCACCCAAGCCGGAGCGCCGGCGGATGGCGAGTTCGACTTTGAGTTCCGGCTCTTCGACGCGGCCACAGGCGGCAACCAGCAGGGCGCAGCTTGCGGGCCTCGCCCTCAAAGTACCGTCGTTTATGGTAGGGGCCTTTGGGAAGGTCATTGAAAGAAAAATAATGAGCCGAGTAAAATAAACAGTAAAGTAGGCGACCGAATTCGCGGCGGATTTGACGCTTCACGTTGATCGGAGCTATAGAATCGCCCCAGTAAGTGTCGGGGCGGAAGTCCAGGTCGTAGTCGGCGGGATTTGGCATGATTACTCTCCTCTTGGTTGAGGAGACGACGCGGGTATGCAGAACGCGCCTTGCGGACGGATATACCCCGCCGGTTGGTTGCTCGTTTGAGCCGCATCGTCCCCTCATTGGGCTGGCATTGGCACCTTGGCGGCGTCGGCCAGGTTGCCGTGGCGGTCGTCGAGCCAGGACTCTCGCGCCACTCTTGATGTTGATTGCCGGAATTGGACCGGCGGCCATCTTAGGTTCGGCTCTTACTTCCCTTCATCGCGCTTGTCTTTGGGATTACGGGAGCGGTTGCCTTCGGGCGACGGGGCTTCGGGTCCAGGCACCCCATCCGTTTTGGCGGGTTGTTTGGGCGACGGCGCCGTCGATTTCCTGCGCGAGAACACCAATGGGCCCGTCCCGAAATGCCGCCTGATGTCCTCCGGCGTGGCCGATTCTAATGCCATTTTCTACTGCCTCCAGATAGTCTTCGCCTCGCGGGGGTTTCCCACGAGATCAATTATCCGACGGTCTTTTCGGCGCTGCATCACCCCCTTAAACGTGAAAACGCCCGACCAAAAGGCCGGGCGGCGAGAAATTCTCACTTACCCCAGCCCTTTAGCTCGTTGTTTGCGTGGCGGCAAGTAAGCTGGTTTAAATCGCCACGTCTATCTGAAGGACATTCTAGGCGAATTCGGGCGCGATTGTCAAGGCCGAAATCGGTTTTTTCTTGGGCCGGGGTGATGTTGGGCGTGGGTGAGCCTGACAAAACCGATCTTGGACGCTGTAAGGGGTCTTCTCGGGGACGGAAGCCCCACCAACCTCTCCGCCTTAGCGTCATTCGGTAATTCCCTTCCATCGGACTCGGCAGGGCGACATGCCGAACCGCCAGAAGGTCAGGGGGCGACGGGGGTTGGTCGGCTGGGCCGGGTCGCAGCTCGGGTCGGAGATCGAAAAAACTTGCGCGACGCGAGTATCCCCATGAAAATATCCGAAGCCTGAAGACCCAGTGAGGAATCTTCATCAAATGTCAGAATCACAGCCTCCGCACCAACCAGTGGAGCAGGCACTCGGCCTTCATAATACAACTCCTTATGATTCAAAATTGGTCTACGCGGGCTTCTGGAAGCGTGCTCTAGCTATAGCAATCGACTTTGTTATCATTTTGGTCGTCATGTATCCAGTCGGTGTTGGCCTCGGACTGGCGATTGAGCCGATCGTTTCCGAGATGGATGATGTAGATTCTCTTATAGATTTTCTTGGTCCTCTGTTGGCTCTGCCCCTTCTGTTCGAAATAGCAGTAGGGTGGCTATATTTCGCACTGATGGAATGTTCCAAATATCAAGGAACGCTGGGCAAGCTGGCGTTGGGTATCAAGGTAACGGATTATCAGGGAGCTCCGATAAGTTGTGCTCGCGCCACCGTACGCCTTCTCGCGAAAGGCGTATCGTCTATATTAGGCGTGGGCTTTCTTGTAGCGGCATTCACGAAGAAGAAGCAGGCCTTTCACGACACGTTTGCGGAATGCCTTGTGGTCGTCCGAGGTAAAGTATCCGAGACCATTGGCCAAGAGGCCTACTCCTCGACAAAGATAAAGATGAAGTGGTTGCAGATCATCATCATCATCATCGTCTGGCTGTTCATATATGTCAGCCGCTGGGCCCGCGACTACTATGAGACGAAACTCATGATCACGATGGCCGAGTTGGAGGCAAAGGGCTATTGGGACGACTCGCTCAACTATCACCGTTACGACCAAGATTCAATAGCTCGCCCGCCCGCACCTTCGCCCTCACCGTCACCGACTTCTTCTCCTACCCCAAGTCCTTCGCCTGCCCTGCCGGGGCGTGATTACACCGAGGATTTAGGCTTCATAGGTCAAATCGAGAATGAGGAGGTCATGGAGCTTTATCGTGTGGGCAAATATGACCGTGCCGTCGTTGTCGCCAAGAAGGCCCTCGAAGTAGCCGAGAAAAACGTCGGTCCCAATCACCCTGACGTCGCAACAGACCTGAACAACCTGGCGGTGCTCTACGACACCCAAGGCCATTACACCCAGGCCGATGTGGCCCTGAGCTTGAACAACCTGGCCGCGCTGTATCGAGCTACGGAACGCGACGAAGAAGCAAAAACACTGGAGAAGCGGGCGGCCCGTATCCGAGCGATTCAGCGATGAACTAAGCGGCTGACTGTTCGACGCCGAAACCGGCCTGAAACGTCCATATCTCGCGCTCACGGGAATTTCTCGGCCCGATCCAGTAAAACCCACTCGTTTCAGTGGAGATAATCGATTCTCGCGGCTCTATCGGCGTCCTGTTGTAGGTTTCTCATGAATCTGGCGAGGGCTGTGATATGCTCGGCGGTGAGGATACCCATCATGCGCCGTCTCAAGCCTGGTCTCAGCATCACCCGCGCAGCCGCTCTCCTGCTCCTGGCTTGTGCGGCGAGGCTCGCCCCGTGTCAAGGCGACGGCGAGACTCTGACCATCATGCTGCCGGGCGGCGTGCCGCTGGAGATGGTGCACGTTCAAGATCTGGATCGATCCCTCCAAGAAAGACAACTGGGTGAAAGGCGCTCTTGAGTATGCTCAAGTCGGCGGCCCCTGGCACTATAATCAGGATGGCCCCGCCCTCCAAAATCCGGAATCGGCTGTGAGATATTGGGGCTCGCCTCGTTTCGCCCAGGCCGGCGACGCGTGGCCCTTGGGCGGTCATGAAATGTCTTCGACTTTTGTGGAGGCATTCCAATCGAGCACCTCCAAGGCCAACGCGCTGACGATCCGCGTAAGGTTGGGCGATGAACTGGGCGCCAAGCTGGAATGGTCCACCGACGGCGGCAAAATTTGGACCGAAGAAATCGACACCCGGGAAGAGCGTGGGGGCAAGCACAGCATGGTTTACGTCGGCTTCGCCAGCTATGGAACGGAGGTCTTTATTGATGATATCCGCGTGGAACAAGATGCTCACACCGGTGGCGGCGATGTCAAACCAAAGACAACAACACCTCCGGCCTCTTGATTATGGACCAAATTACCACCGAGGTTAAGCAACCTGAGCAAAATTAGCCCCAGCATCATGAGCTTCTTGTTCGGGACCGCACTGTTGTTAGCGCCGGTGCGCATCGCTGGGACGGCACTGGACGATTACGTCGCTCTCGAAGACCCTAACTTCGGATTCAACCTCGTAGACACACTGTCTCTATTTGGAGCAACGGTTTATGTCCTGAATATGACCTCTCAACAATGGCGGTCCAGCAACGAGGCAGATCGAACTCTATGGACGCATTGGGTATCGATTATCGTCCCTTCCGACCCGCGCGAGGGGATGGGGGCTCTTTTCATTGACGGAGGGAACAACGGCGACACGACGCCTCAAACTGATGACGAGATTCTCTCAGGTCTTGCCCTGCTAGCAGTGAGCACGCGTACCGTCATTGTGGATCTGCAGATGGTTCCTAATCAACCACTCACTTTTGCTGGTGAAGCCAGTTCGCGCAGCGAGGATGCTATTCTTGCTTATTCGTTCGATCAATACTTGCGAACAAATGACGAGACCTGGCCGGCTTTACTACCGATGGTCAAGAGCGCCGTTCGGGCCATGGACGCCGCCCAATTGTTCTTGCCGACCATTTCAGGTCCCTCCATTAACAGTTTTATCGTCGCGGGCAACTCCAAACGGGGCTGGACAACCTGGCTCACAGGCGCCGTGGACACCAGAGTTGTGGCAATTGCCCCGCTTGTATTTGAGCTGCTCAACATGGATGAACAATTGAACCACCAACTCGAGGTTTACGGCCTCTATCCTGACCCGCTTAGCGACTACGTTGATCTAGGAGTATTCGACCGCTTTGATCTACCTGAGGGCCAAGCGTTGATGGACATCATTGATCCATACGAATACCGCAGCCGATTTGCAGATATCCCTAAATATCTCATCAATTCGACCGGAGACCAGTTTTATCCGCCCGACTCGTCCCAATTCTATTTCGGCGATTTACCCGGCACGAAGTATCTTCGCTACGTTCCCAACACCGATCATTCGCTGGCGCAGGCTTTTTTAGATGTAGTTGTGAGCCTCGCGGGATTCTACCATTCTCTTACAGGTGGCCCCCCGCTTCCCGAATTCACTTGGACCGTGGAGGAATGCGGGTCAACCATTCGCGTCGTCGCCACGGATCAGCCCGCATCCGTTAATTTGTGGCAGGCTACGAATCCGACAGCTCGTGATTTTCGGTTGGAGACGATTGGGCCAGCCTGGACAAGCTCAACACTAGTCTCCACGGGTGATAGTGTATATTTGGGGCAAGTATCTGAACCTGTCCAGGGTTGGACGGCGTTCTTCGTTGAGCTTGTTTATGAAAATGAGGGATTCTCCACCCAGAAATTCACAACCGAGGTCCGGGTCATCCCCGATACTTTACCATTCCAATCTTCATCCGTGCGCGGCGACCATTGGGCTCAATATGAATAACGGGAAATCATCAAAGTGAAGGTTCTCTCACCCTTCAGTGCCCTTTTCCCATAATACGATTCCAAAGGCCATACTGGAAAAAGAAATTTGAGCGACGCACGTTTCTGTCGATCTGCTAGCCGCACTGGACATCACAAGTCGTGGGTTTTCGCCTCTTGGCTTGGCTTTCGATTAGCAATGTATGAGTAGGACGCTCCCCTGACGACATAACCCGGTGACCATCGCCCAGACCATCCTCCGCCCCATCCGCGCCTTCCGCGAAGACCTGCGGACCAACCCGCTCAGCCGGTTGACGTGGGGGATTGAGCCGTGGAACTACAGGCGCCAGCTAAAGGCGATCAGCGCGGTCCTTTTCCCGCCGCTGCTTTTATGCGGTATCCTCTCGCTGTTCCTTTTTGGGTTCTTCCCGCTTCCATTTATTGGACGAGTGGCGATTTCAAAGATACATGATCCACAAGAATTCCTTCTGCCGTGCTTACTCCTCCTGGTCTACGGGATACATTTGTGGCTGCCTGTTGTTCTGATTGCACGGAGCGTTCAAGTAAAAAGCATGCATAAGCTCCGGGCCAATCGGGATGACTACCAGTTGGCCGGCTTAACCGGACGACAGATGATCTGGGCGGCCACGGACCCGTGGTCTCTGGGTCTCGTTGCGGCGTTGATTCCCCATGGCGTCGCTTCATTGGCGCTAACGATCTATATTGTTGTACATGAGGGGATGTCAGATGATGATACGTGGTTGACGTTCGTAATTCTATACGGCCCGGTTTTTTCGATGCTCGCTTGTTCCGTCCTTGATGCGGCAATGCTCATGTTAACTACGCATGTTGTACTTCGCCTGTTCGCATTGATATTCATCGGTTTGCTCACGAGTCCCATTCTTCTATGGTTGGTTGGTGTAACTATGAGCATTTGGAGCATTGAGAGCATAGCTCTATACGGCGAAATCATCAGCTGGCCCCTCCGCCTCTGGCTCGTCGTCTGGCTCTGGCGCAAGGCGGTGCGCAGACTCGAAAGCGGGGAATTCGGGGGCGCGGCGTGATATCTACATTGACAGGTGTCGGCGGGCGACCATAAGATCGATTGATAGACAGCCGGTAGCCACCTCGGCGGGCGATCGCGAGCCGGGAGTGATTGTGAGCGGCCAGGAAAAGGAGGGTTCCTTGATGACTCGGCCAGTGTCAGTAAAGATTTCTCCGCGGCGGGCGAGGGGTGGCTTCACGCTGATCGAACTGCTGATCGTCGTCGCCATCATCGCGATCCTGGCGGCGATCGCCGTGCCCAACTTCCTGGAGGCCCAGATGCGGTCCAAGGTAACCAGGGCCGTCGCGGATATGAAGTCGGTCGGAATGGCGATGAGAATGTATCAAGTCGATAATAACCAGGTTCCCGTCCTGCCGGGAAAATTCAACTCAAAATGGATGGTCGACTACATGAGAGTCGATGGAGACAGACAGCCTCATGTGGGTCAATTGCTGACCACGCCTATCGCATACATGACCGAAATCCCTTTCGATTATTTCAACAGCCGCCTCAAAAAGAGATCAACCTTTTTCCCAGGCTACAGGAGCTGGTCGTTCATTCTTTCCGTCGCGGCTACAGGTCATCGGCCGCAATTTGATGAGGTACTACCTGGATTTTGGTTCATAGAGAGCTGTGGGCCGAGTCTGCAATGGGACCATCCTGCCGGGCCCTGGGAATATGATCCAACGAACGGCACGATCAGCAAGGGAAATCTGGGCTATATGTCTACCGGGAGAATTGTTCCAACGATATAGGGCTTCAAGTCTTCAACCAGCAAGCACGCCTCTTATTGGGGTTTACTCAGCCCGTTGAGAGATATCAGATAAAGCGAAAATGATCTATTCAGGAGGCCACCAAGCATGAATCGAAGAATTAGCCGGGCATTCACCTTGATCGAGCTGTTGATCGTCGTCGCCATCATCGCGATCCTGGCGGCGATCGCGGTCCCCAACTTCCTCGAGGCGCAGATGCGTGCGAAAGTCTCGCGGGTCAAGGCCGACCTGCGTTCGATCGTCACCGCGATGGAGGCCTATCACGTCGACAACGTTTGGATCATCCAGGACCACAGCGACAGCCCCGAGGAAGCGGCGCCGAGAAACTATCACGGCACGCTCGATTTCTTACGCTGGACCGATTTCGACGGCAATGAACACGGCCCCGGCCGGCTGCTGACCAGTCCGGTGGCCTACATGACATCGGTCCCGTTCGACGTTTTCAACACCGCATTCTTCCAGGAGCAAAGGGCCCATAACTTCCCCTTCGAGATCGAACAGGCCAGTTTCTTCATGCGCGGCTCCTCGCGGAGGATTTACAATCATGGGGTCAGCGACGATGATCCGTTCTTTTCCAGTTTCGTGTGGCACCACGATAACGAGCGGACCCGGTTTTTCTATCGCTACCTGCTTCAGTCGAGCGGGCCTGATTTGCTCTTTTGGAACAGTACTCCAGGGCGGCGGTATTACGATCCAACCAATGGGACGATCAGTGAGGGGGACATTTTCTACGTCGAAAACATGGGTTTTCGCGGAGGCGGCGGCTCGAAATAGCAGTCCTCCGGTTAACTCCGTCAGTCACCTGACCAACACGGTTGCGAATCCGTCTGGGATCACTCGATCCGCTGGACAAGGCCGTGAAGGAAGAGACGGTCTCCCAACCGCCAATTATCAACCCTCCTTTCGCTCCCCGCCCCCGAAAGCCTGGTTCAGCGCAATAGACGCGCGACTGATCCCCCGGCCCGGAATTCCCCTTGCGCCCCCAGCCACAACCGAGCCTTCTGACGACGCTCAGATGGACAGCGGCCGGCGCGAGTCGGCCAGCGACGACCGGCCCTGTTCGATCCATAAGGACGATGTAATGGGCTGGTAACATACGCCGCTGATGCCTCAGTCGCTTATCTCAAAAGGCCGTCGGCGGCCAGCAACACGATCTTGGCGCGCAACACGAGGCGCGCCGGCGTGGAGCGTCCCCGCGACCAGCGCACAAGCGTGGCGCGTTGCTCCGGGGTCAGGGTCAATGGTTGGGCTATTCTCATCGGCATCGTCCTTGCAAGTCATGTTCAAGAACGATACCACAACCCCCAGTTATAATCAACTGTAATTATGAGACACTACACTAGCTACTCGTCTTCACGGCGCGCATCTATCGTGATGTCTTCGTCCGTGCCGATTCGGATGCCCAGATGTATGGGCTGACAGCAGGTTTCGCAATCCGTCGTAAACGTCTGCCGCGAGCCCACCCCGGGCTCGACGCGGACGGTATTCGGGACTCCACAATAAGGACATTCAAACGCAGCGTCTTCCTCAATCATTTCCGTGCTATCCGATTCCTTCCCACACCGATCCCTACGGATTACGATTGGAATCAGCTCATCAAGGATATAGAGCGTTTCTATGCTCTGAGGGAGCTGGTCTCTTCATACATAAGGGGTCAGGTTGGACTTCCCCCGATATAGTGGACACCTCAGCCTCCTATACCGTGCCGTTTGAAAGTCGATAACGCTATATCCAGCTCAAAGATAGACCAAATCCGACTCCCGCCTCAACCATCAACGCGACCGTGAGTCTGCCGCTTCCGTTTATCCCGGTGATGTGATAATTCATCTTCGTCTCCCGTCTAGTATTAATTTCGCGAACCTAGTCCGCCCCTGAAGACGGGTTTGTCAACGCTTAACCCGGATGGCCGGAGAAGTTGGCCAAGGATCGCCACAGATGGCCGCCACGGGCAATCGGAAGCCGGGGCCGACGTTCGATACCCTGGCGGGCGGTCAGGCCGTGACGGGGCTGGAATCGCTTGACGACTGCACCCGGCCCAGGGTTCGGACGGATACGGTGTGTAGACCGTGACAAAGGCCCCAGAATCCGTTGTCTCGGCCAACCGATACAAACGAGTGACGCACACTTGAGACCGCCTCGCAACGCGTAGTAGGCGCCTGCCGGAATCCAAGTCTTCTCAATCTGCATTATGGCCCCCCTCCTTGTCGTCATCGTCCGGCAGCATTACTGGCTCCTCGTCCTCGTCATCAATGCCAAGGAGCATTCCCAGGTCCGCGCTCTCAAAGTCAGCTTCCTCCTCATCGTTGTCTTCGCCGACGGTGATGTCGCCAAGTCCTGAACTCAGTATGTAAACCATCACGTTCCCTCCTTTCTTAATGATTTTACCGGTCAGGCAAGACTCACCATCCTATCAGCTTTTAAATCTCGGGCGTGAAACCGCCGAGTTCAGCGTGGCGTTCGCAGAGCGGATATAGGAGTCTTTTAAAGATCGCTCACCTGGGACCGAGCCCAGCATTTCATCCGCGTCCCCGCGATAAGTTCTAAAGTTGCCGACGGTGTTGTTTAATCCATAAAGCATCACGTCCCTTCCATTCTTGATTATTTTGCCGGGCAGGACTCGGGACCTGCTCCTCCGCCGGTCAAGACTCACCGCTCTATCAATTTTTAAATCTCGGGGGCGTTCGCATCGGCGGCTTCTACATCTTCATTTGTTGGGTAATCCACAGTGATCGTCCTCCAACCCTTACGATACAACCAATTAGGGGCTTGTCAAAGGAAGGGTAGGGTCCAGGAAGATAATCGATTGTGGGCGGCGCAGGCGGCGTCCTACGCGGGACTCTCGCGCCACTCTTGATGTCGTTTTCGCCGGAATTGGACCGGCGGCCATCTTAGGTTCGGCTCTTACCTCCCTTCATAGCGCTTGTCTTTGGGATTACGGGAGCGGTTGCCTTCGGGCGACGGGTCCAGGTGCCCATCCGTTTTGGCGGGCCGCTTGGGCGACGGCGGTCAGCGTTAAGGCGATACCGAGGCCAAAGAATAGGACGAGCCAGAGGCCGAGGACTGGCTTGCCGATACCCCAGGCCATGATCAGCACAGCCAGGGCACCGGGGCAGGGCAGCAAGCCACCAGTCACGCCAGCGGCGATGACGTCGCGAAGGCGGACAGCGCCTGATTGAGTCACGCTCGACCAGTCGTAGTCGTGCGAGTGGCCGTGCTTGCCGTGGTGATGGTGGGAGCCGGCTTCAGCGGTTCGATGGGAGAGCCAGTGCCGAAATTACGCCCAGCGTTGCCAGACCATCCAGAGGCCGAGCAGAATGACAAGGCCGACGCTGGCGTGGACAAGGAACTCCATTGCCCGGTCCTGGGAAAACCACTGGGCGCCGACGACGGAGAGGATAGCGAGGAACAAGACGACCGCGGTATGGGTAACGGTAACGGTGGTTGCCATCAGCCGCGTGGAGCGCGCCGAGCATGAAGGCAGTTGGAAAGAAAAGCCAGGTGAGGTTGTCAGGGTTCATGGCAACTCCTTTTGGTGGGGGATGTATTCCGTAAAGCATAGAAGGGGGGGCAAGGGCAACTCAGCCAAACGGTGCCTGTCAACGAGAAAAGGCGCTGGTCTTCATCCGGAAAACTTCTGTTCGACAGGATAGTCTTGGCCTCAAGTTTCGGCGGTCGGGATCCCCTATATAAACCGCCATAGCTCAAATCCCATGCCTTCTACGGCTTGTCGATAAGACTATAGGAGCCCTTGAGTTTTAAGGTGACCACGACATTGTGTGTATTACTGTTCTTCCAGTACCAACCATGCGTCCCCTCAAAGGGAGCAGTAAGGGAACCTTGGTGCTTTTCTGAGGTGTCCTTCTTGTAACTTTTAAAGTACCCAGTCATGTCACCCTTCGGTTCACCATGGAAATCAAAAAACAGCTTTCCTTTATCCGTTTCCCAGGAATACTCGATTGATGCTTCTTTGGCGATATTGATCTTATACTCCGTACTGGATCTGGCGGGGATGGATATCGTGAACGGGTTGCTCCATTGAGCTTCTTGAGATTCTTCAGGAGTTTCAACGATCGCGGAGACGCTCTTATCACTACTTTCAGACACCACGGTAGCAACACCGAATTCTTCGGGATTGCTGGTATGAGCGTAGCTGTGCATCTGCATGAGGAAAAGATAACCACCCCATAGGATCAGAGTATAATTTGCGATCAGGCTGAAGGTCTGGAACGTGCGGCTTTTTCGCCAGGCGGCAATGATCAGCAACATCAGGGCCAATGCAG
>CAUZJO010000144.1:0-11765 GCA_963580245.1 Candidatus Sumerlaeia bacterium
CCACGCGCACTCCATGAGGGGGACGATACCTTCACCAGCACCGTCCCGTTTAGCTCAGATTTTGAGCTGACTCTCTGAGGAGAGCACCGTACTCGCTCAGGATCGACGATCTCATCTTCACCCCCGACCCCAGATAGGGGCACTTTCACCGCTCCTGAGCGTTCTGAGTGCCAAGAGAACCCGTCTTCGAGGTCTGCTGGGCATCGTTGGGTCACAAGCTCACGGCGCATTCCTTCCGCCACACCTTTGCAACGATACAAGCTGAGGCAGTGAACGCGAATCCATTCCAGTTGAAAGCAATCCTAGGGCACTGCCAAACTTCCACCACGGATCGCTACTGTCACGCCCGTAGCAACGCTCAAATCATAGGCATTGAAGACATTCTAAGGGGTGTGAGTTCGGGGTGTGAGTCAGGTGAGTCTGAAGCAACCCATTGCGAGCTAAGTTCAGTAAAATCAATGGTAGCGGGAGGCGGATTTGAACCGCCGACCTCCGGGTTATGAATCCGGCGCTCTCAACCGACTGAGCTATCCCGCCAAACGGTGGGTCGATCAACGCACAACGGACCGGCCCTGTCCGCAGGGTCGGTCCGTTGAAAAATTTTGGTAGCGGGGAGAGGATTCGAACCTCTGACCTTCGGGTTATGAGCCCGACGAGCTACCAACTGCTCCACCCCGCACCATGCGGCCTCGGGGGTAATACTTTTCCCCCTTTTCGAGACCCCGCACACCAAGCATAGTGCGCATGCCTGGCGGCCCTTGTCAATCCATGAAATTGCGCGTTTCCACGCAAAGCAGGAATGTCGCGTCGCGGCCGTCCAGGATCGACCGGACGCGGCCTCTCAATCGGCGACCTGCTCGCAACCCATCGCGCGCAGCCGGTCGCGGATGGTTTGGGCGGCCTGGTCGAGCACCTCGGCCGCCGGCTTGCGTTCGGCGTTGGCGAAACTGAGGTCCTGGAGGCCCCAGATCGGGATCAGGTGGATGTGCGTATGCGGCACCTCCAGCCCCGCCAGCATCATCCCGACTTTATCGGGATTCCACGCCGCCTGAATCGCCCGGCCGATCGTTTGCGAGACCCGCGTCAGGTGGTCGAGCAAGTCGGGCGCCAGGTCGAGCCAATGGTCGATCTCCTCGCGCGGGACGACCAGCGTATGGCCGGGCTTGATCGGGTTGATCGTCAGGAACGCCACGCACCGCTCATCCTTCCAGACGAACCGCCCGGGAATCTCGCCGTTGATGATTTTCGTGAAGACCGACGCCATGTCCCGCCTCCTATACGATGGATTGTCGAGGTCCGGTCAGCCTCGCCCGCTTCGAAACGTCAGATAAACATGACCCAGCGTGGCCGTCAACACAAGCAATCCGCCATAGCGATGGACCTCGAGAAGCCGCCGCTGATCGTGCGTGCCGAATACCGGAAGCATCATACACATGGTCGATAGAAGGGCCGCCAGCCCCAACGCCGCGATCACCCAGAACAACAGCTTCCGGCCCGTGCCGAACCCGGGCTCGCCCGAGGAAGCTCCCGGCCGGAATCGGCAGCACTCGGCCCGGAGCACCGCAACCACGGCCAGTGCCACGCCGAAAACGCCCCCCAACCCGACGTGAACCAGCAGCGGGTATCCCGTCAGGGCCCGTCCGGCGAACCCGGCCCCCACCAGGCCCGTCCATCCCAGAACCAGCACGCTCGCCGCGAGAACGACGTAAGCCACCGCGTTGCAACGGTCCAGCGCCCGGCGGGCGCGTGATGCCTCCGGTGGCCGGGAATCGCCCCCCGCCTCGCGACGATCCCCGGCGGTCGCAAGCGCGTGAACGACACATGCCACGAGGGTCAGACTCAGGGCGGCGATGGAAATGAGCCCAAACAAGCGTCTACTCCTCCCGTCCCAGTGCGCGCAGGACCCGGCCGACCCCCTGAAGCAGGTAGACGAGCAAAACGAGCCCCACAACGCCCGAAGCCGCGAATCCGGTCCACTTCAGCCACCCGCGAAACCGAAAAGACCACGCCCAGGCCCGCAACTCCGCCGCATCCTTCCCCTGCAATTCATGCATGGGACGTCCTTCGGCGTCTCCCAAAGCGGCTGGGCCGCGTATCGCGACGCGCGCGAAATGGAAGGGCGAACCGTCGCCGTGGCATTCGGCGCAACCGCCCGCGCCCAACGACCGCGCCGCGGGTCGAACGTCATGGGCGAACGGCCAGGCATACGGAGCGGCTTGAGGGTGATCGCGGGCGATCAGTTGCTCCCCATTGCCGTCGAGTTCATACACGGCACCTCCGTGAACGTAGACGGGTTCGGATGCGTCATCCCCCTGTTGGCCGAGCATCTTCAAGGTTTGGGCGATCTCATCCTCGGTCAGTGGTTGCCATTGGCCCGGATTCGCCCTCGCGCGCCCGCCCAATACCTCGCCGGCGGAGTGCCTCACCGATTCCGGGGCGATCGGCTGGATCGCGCCTTCGCCGAGCCGGCCCCAGAAGGCCGGCCACAGGATCCGATGGGGCGTATAGACCCCATCCTCGTCGCGCAGAAAGACGGGCTCCTCGATGAACGGCGGCAACTCCTCGCCGCGGTGGCGACTCGCCAGCCCCAGTCCATGGGCCATCGAGGTCTCGACGGAACGGGTCCGGCCGGTGGGCAGCGGCCCGCCGTGGCACGTCGTGCAGCTTAGCTTTTCGAAATGGACCGGCGGGAGGCCCGGGTGATCGGCCTGGGGCGCGCCTAAACGCCCGCCGCGGACCGATTCCGATTGACGCGTGCCCGAGTCCGAATCCACGCCGTAGTGACAGCCCCGACAACTGAGTGTGTGGACCGAGGACGGCGTATCGCCCGACGACGGTTCGCCCTCGTAGCCGCGAACGATGGCGTGATCCAGACCGTTGCGGTGACAATCAACGCAGATCATCCCGGCGGCCAGGTGAACGTCGCGGTCGATCTCCCAGCGCTCGGGCGCGCGGTCACCCGCGTGGCGCGTCGTGTGACAGAAGTAACAACGCTCGGGCGACATCCGGCGGCTGATGTCGAAGAAGACACGTTCGTTGGCATCGAACAGGGCGTCGTCGTACTCGATCGATGGGCCGCCGAACTGTGACGCATCGGGGTTGAACAACGGGTCGTAATCCGCGGGCAGGTTCTTGGCCGCGCCGCGCACCGTCCCGATCCCGCTGGTGACCGTTGGGATCCACTTGAGGTTCTGCTGTTCGATTTGGCGGGCCCGGGCGACGTGATCGTAGCGCCGGTCCAGGCTATGGCAAGCCAGGCAATCGATCTCCATCGGGCCCGAGAGCTGCCAACGCGCTTCGGGGCCGGCGAACTCTTCCGCGCCCGGCTCGCCGACTCCCCCGCCCGGCAAATGACGGCCAAACCGCTGGACCATCTCCCACGGCGTCACGCCGACCTGCTCCGGCTTATACGTCCCCGGCCATCCCCGGCGCGAGAGCGGCAGTTGCGTCCCGGTGACCAGGTCGGTCAGAATCCACGGCTCGCCCGGTCGGCCCGGGTCGACTTGCGCGTTGCCGGCGTTGAAATGCCAACCGCCGCCGACGGTCTCATAGGGGTGACATTTCCCGCAGGTGGCCGACGGCGACCAAGGCCGCAACTCAAAATCCTCCGGGCTGACCGCTTCGCCCGTCTCATCATAGAGCGTGACGCGATGGACGTACGGCGACCGGCTATGCGTCAGCAACCGTTCCGGGAGGTCCTTGGCGTCGGCGTCCCCATCCGAACACAAGGCCAGCACCAAGATCGCCGCCAAGCGAACCGCAACGCGCGCCACGAACGGTCGGATGATCGGGGGAGGTTTTGTTCCGCGAGTTTGTTTCAAACCGCAAGTCACGCGAATGGTCGTGAATCAACATCCGGAGGCAATGCAAACGAAATCAAAGACCGATCAGTCTGGCGCACCATGAGAGTCTGCCCCTCGGCGGGCGATGAAAAAGTCCAAAGGCCTCGTTCCGCGAGAGATGCTAAGAACCATTTTAAGCGATTCTCGCAAGGTTCTTGCTTCTTTGTTCACCCTACATCGTCCGGTTGACCAAACATCTCGGATCGCTTTTTATCACTGCCCCAGTACTCATCCGGTGTAATAATCTTCAATTTCGGCTCCCTTGGATCCATGCCAAGATGGAATCGATTAGTGAGGTCCAACATGGGGCTTGTATTTTTCTCTCCGTGCCCATCATATGTCAACAAGATCGGAATTTTTTATGCGATAGCAGTGGCGACGATCGTTGAATCAACGGTTCTTGCCTTGATGCCCCTTGTATTCCTTATGTCCCGAGAAACAAACCCGATGGCTTTTGCGAGAGCCAACGGCATCATATAACTTCTATCAAATAATTCACGAATCCTCTCAAGCTCTCTTTTCGTTGCCTTTTTGGGTTCGTTAGGCTTGGACTCCTCATAGAAATACACTTCTGATAATACTGGAGCGGGATAAGCAATAAACAGGCCGCCTCCTTTCGCCTTGTTAAAGATTGAGCGTATGTATTTTATCCGTCCCTAGGTTTGCTTAAAGTAATCAATAAACACACAAGAGTCCACGCACACTGATTCAACCGGCCTATTCGGCATCCCTCAGTCTCCTGATATATTCTTCTGAGGATAAGCCGCAGTGATGTCTATTATTTCATCCTCAATCCTCACAACGCTTTCATCCGCCCGTGGGATGCCTATGTTTTGACATTGGAGACGCTTAATCTGCCCGTCTTTATTAAATTCAGCAATACCAGAGACGTCCACAACGCGTCTTAAGCCCTGCTTGATTGTCTCTTCCATTTTACGACCGAAGAAACATCTTATGGGGGACTTGGGTTTGTTTAGCGGGTATAATCGGAAATGGTCTTCCTTGGAATGAGTTATAATGTCGTGCAAGATATCCCCTAATTTTGGTCTTTCCTTTGTGCGGTTCGCTTAATACAAAATCACGTTCATCATTTTGGTTTAAATCCTCCTTCATTCCAATAATATCTATGTTCACCCTTACCCTATTTGCTAAAGAGCAATTTCCATATCTTGGCGATCTAAGTTCAACGGCTCCGTTTTCGGATACGAGCGAACGAACGCCTCGAAGCGTGCGATTGCTGAAATTCCTTGGCCTCTCCGGCTTGTTTTCGAGATTGCGAATGCCCTTTATGTACCAGCCAACGAGGGGGGATCCCTTAACTGTTCCCGGCTGAACCGTCATATGAAATGGGCTTCGCATGGATACGGAAGTGACATGTCATTTAACGGCGTTTCTACCCTTTGATGCCTTCTGGCTGATTCCGTCAATAGCGTCGATATGGTTGCTTATGATTTGAGAGAATGTTATTGCATTAATACTACACGCTGCATGTTGGATAGTTAACTCAAGTGTCTCTTTCGCTCTTTTAGCCATTTTTCTTACGCCTTCCACCCCGATGCTGGATAAACTCCGGTCAAGGCTTCATATGAAATGTGCATTTCGGATAGCCTGCTCACCTTCTTTCTGCAACGATCGCGGTCTTGTTTCTTGCGCCGATTAAACCGGAACAATTGATTTTCGAGATACCGAAACAAATGGAACAACTCAACCGAGACGCAAGATCCCTGTATAGAGCACCTTGGAAGACTCCGTAAATTCTCCAAACCGTTTGCGTGTATCCTTCTTTTCGCATAACACTCTGGACTATTTATTACCTCATGCAGATACTCAGAGTCAAGGCAATTATATGACTCAAACTCGTCCGTGCACAAAATCGATCCGCCCTGAACATGCTTCGCATTCTCCGGCGGAGCTGCTTTTTTACGGGTGTTCTCCAGCAACTTACAACCTAACGTCGCAGGGATGGTGAGTCAAGCAGATTGTCGCCTTCGCAAGATACGCGGCCCCAAAAAAATCATAACCGGTCCTTAAACCTCGAACTCATCGGCCGCGAAGTCCAGACGCCGGCCCATCTCAATGGCCTCGTTGACGCGCAGCACGCAAACCGCCGTTTCATAACCGATTTGAGGCGGACAGTTCAGCTCGGCATGGCCGGCGATGGCCTTGAAAAAGTTTTCCAGGTGCAACTGGTGGACCGGTTTTTGCGATTCGGCCAAGAGCCGTTGGCCCTCGGGGTCCTTCGAGCCGTCGGGCGCGAGCGTCTCCCCGATCTTCAGCTCGAAAGCCTCCGTGCCCATCGCCGTGACCGTCTCCGACTCATCCTCCCATTCGCGCATCTTGGCGTGAACTTCTTTAAAGAAGTACCCCTTGCGGGTGTCCTCGGAGACGACCATCGAGCCCTCGTCGCCCATGAACGTCTCGAAGAAACCTCCGTGGCTGGTTGTGTTGTAGACCTGATACGTGCCGCGCACGACGCCCGCCGTGGTCGCGTATTCATAAATGGCCACGACGTTGTCATGCCACTCGCGGCCGTCGCGGTAGTAATCGACCCCGCCCGAGGCCATCACCGATCGCGGCGGGGTATTCAGGATCCAGTTGAACACGTCTATCTGGTGCGACCCCAAATCGGCGAACGGCCCGCCGGCGAACTTCTTGTACCAACGCCAGTTGCGGAACCGTTCCATCGAGTCGTAGCCGAGGCGTTTGAGCGTCTCGGCGTCGATATCCTGGTTGCGCGGCCAGCCGATCGGCCGGCCGACGGCGCGGTTCCACTGGCCGGCGATATGCGTGATGCGGCCGAGGACCTTGTCCTTCTCGATCAACTTGATGGCGTGCCAGTAACGGGGATTGCTGCGCCGCTGGTGGCCGATCTGCACCAATTTGCCGGTCCGGCGCTGGGCCTCGACCATCGCGCGCGCGCCCTCCAGGTTGTTGGACATCTCCTTCTCGCAGTAGACGTGCTTGCCGGCCTCGAGGCAGGCGATGGTCTGCTCGGCGTGGACCCAATCGGGGCTGGCGATGATGACCGCGTCGATCCCCGGCTCTTTCTCCAGCATCTCGCGGTAATCCGCGTAGACGTTGACCGGCTGATCGTACTTCTTCAGGATGTTTGCCCCATATTTCTGGTGGTAAGCCCACACGTCGCTGATCGCGACGAAACGGAGCGGGACATCGGTGATTTTAAGGCAATTATTGAGCAGGTTCCGCCCCTGACTGCCCACGCCGATCATGGCAATCTGAAGGGCACCCTTGGCCCCGCCGGCCTCTTGTCCCCGCGCCGACTCGCTGAGGACAAGCCCCGCGGCGGCCGCCGCGGCCGCCGAGACCATAAAGTCGCGCCGACTCATGTCGGCCGCCACCCGGGCCTTCAGTTCAATCTCCGTCATGACGTTACCTTCACACCGCGCTAAACGGATTTAGAGACAACCACGAAACCACGCCTCTCCATTCAAACACGGGATGACACCCAAAAGCCACGAATTCGAGGGGCCCGGCTTAGAACGCGCTCTGGAAACTGAAGTGGAACAGCCTTGTTTGATCGTCGGAATCGCCGGTGATGAGCGGCGCGGCCAGGTCGATCCCTACCTGCGAGCGCTTCATGTCGAACCGCACCCCGATGCCGGTTGAAATCCGGGGCGACTGCCAACTGGTGGGCCGCTCACCCAGCAGGCCCACGTCGGTGAAAACCACGCCCGAGATCGGGCCGGCAATGGGGAAGAGCAATTCATTCTTGAGCAGGAGCTTGGCGGCCCCGCCGATCGGCAGGTCGCTCTCGCCGTCATCAAAGTAACCGGCCCCGCGGAACCGGTAGCCGCGCATGTCGGTGCTGCCCCCCATGAAATAGCGCTCGTGGATCGGGACGTTGTCGTGGTCGTAAGGCATCATCGCGGCGGTGGCGCTCAGGCGGTAGGTCATCCACTCGGCCCACGGGACCTGCCAATATTGATCGCGTCCGGCCTCCAGCTTGATCAGCGCCCCGCCCGCGAAACCCGCCTCGATCCCGAAAGATTGCAGGTAGCCCTCGCGCGGGCGCTGGTCCAGGGGCCAACGGGTGTCTTCATCAAACCGCAGGCGCACGGTCATCGCCGCGTAATTCTCGTCCAGGTCCTCGTCGGCGTTTTCGTAACCGTTACGTTCCCTCAGGTCGACGTACTCGAGCCGGCCGCTCAGGTAACGGGTCCAGTCCCCCTCCAGCGGATGGCCCCATTCCACATTCAACCCGGGGATGCTGGCGCGGTAACCCTCGCGCCGGAGCTTCTCGTAGTAAAGCCGATAGGCCATCGTATTGCGCGTCTCGCCGAAGTGGCGATCCAGGTAACTGATCGAGGCGGAGGACTCGCGCGTCCCCACACGGATCCGCGTCTGGAAAACGTCGGCCCGGCCACCCAGGTTGCGCTCGGCGAACGATGCGTAGAGGAAAGCGCCCGAGGCGTCGCCGAACCCAATGCCGCCGGTGATGGCCCCGGTGACCGACTGCCGCAACTTGATCACCATGTCGTGCAGACCCGGCTCGCCGGTCGGTTCGTTATAAATCTCGACGGCGCCCTGTTCGAACACGCCCATGCGCGTCAGCCGCCGCATCGAACGGCGCTCCAGTTCCTTGTTGTAGATATCGCCGGGCTTGAGCAAGACCTCGCGCAAGATCGGTTCTTCCCTGAGAGGCGGCGACATCCTGTCGTAGAGGCCGCGAAACCACGACCCTTCGTCCTCCTCCTCGAGCGGTGGCTGCACCAACTTGATCTTGTTGACGTAAATCCGGTCGCGTTCGGTCACTTCGATCAACATGTTCAAAACGCGGTTCTCGGTGTCATATTCGTATTCGGGTCGGATTTCGGTCGTCAGCAACCCATGGTTGACGTACAGGCTGCGCAGCAGGCCCAAGGCCCGCCCGAATTTCCTGGCGTCAAAGTCATCCCCCTTGATCGGTTCGAATGGATCGAGCAGCTCCTTGCGACTGAACAGCCGCGCGCCGCGCACGTGGGCCTCGCCGAATTGATAGCGCTCAGCCTCGGTGATCACGATCAGGGGTGAAACGACGGACCCCTTGCGGCCCTCGCGCTGCTCGAAGCCGCCCCGCTCAACGACCGCGTCGAAGTAACCGTAGCCCGCGTACAGATCGCGGACCAGGTCCAGGTCTTCCTCGAACGTCTGCTCATCGTAGTAATTCTTGATGATCCCCAGCGACCCCTTGGTGGCGATCAGCCGCCGCAACCGGAAATTCGAGAAAGCCTCGTTGCCCTCGATGCGCACCTTGTCGACGAGCACCTGCTGTCCCTCGTCGATGACGATCTGCACATCGGCGAGGGGCGGCGCCTCCTCGTCCTCGGCTTCCACGTCGATCAGGTTGATCGTCACGCTCGCCTGAGGCATCCCCAGGGCCTTGTATTCGTTGCGCAGGGAGCGGCGAATGGCGTTGCGCGTCTTCTCATCGACCAAGTCGCCCGGATCCATGCCCGTCAGGTGTTCGATCCGCTCCAGTTTGAGCTTCTGATTGCCGACGACGTGCAGCCGCCGTAGGCGCGGGAATTCGGTGACCTGGAACCGGACGATCAACCCGCCGGCTTCGGTGGGGTCGGCGCGGATGGTCGCCGTGCGCATGATCTTGCCCAGTTCGGTCAGGTCCTCGCCGACCATGATCGGGTTGTAGGGCCCGCCGGGGCGGGTTTGCAGACGGGGCAGAATTTGTTTGGGCAGGTAGGTCTTCAGCCCCTCGATCGTCACCTCCTCGATCAGAAGCGACTCATCGGCGAACTGGGCCCCGATCGGGCCGGCGAAGCACAATCCAAGCCACAACGCCGCCAGCGGCCGGCGCCAAACAAGCATCCAAAGGCGGTGTCGGCCTGATGACCGTGGCCCCTCACGCATGCAACGGTTCTTTCAAAGGAATCACGCTGGAAACCCGGCGTTCAAGTCGCATCAGCCCCCCCCCCCGGCGCCAAAATGGCGTCGCACATCCGCCCAGTCAATCAAGCGGTGATTTTCCCCTAGGTTCCTAGAGTCAGCGAATGGACGCGTCCAACATAGGGAGAAACCTTTACGACGCCCCACGCCGGCTTTCAAGGGAAAAGACAGTATCCACCCAAGTGAGGCGATGCGGGGGCGGTGAATTTGGGCCGAGTAACAAGACGATTGCGCCGCGTCAATCGAGGTTCGTCGTGGCGGACCAAACCCGGATCCTCGATAGGGGCGAAAGGAAAGCAACCGGCGGGCGCACGAAGGAGCAGGTGCCCAGGCCTGCCGGCATCCCAGCCGCGAATACCGGAAAAAACCCGCCCGATTTTCGTGTTTTCTTCCTTTGCGCCTCGGCGGGGGCGGACGGGCTAGGTGGTGCGCGGGCCTTGGGGCCGACGCTGCTCGGGGGATGCCGGCTGTATTGGATGAGATGAGGGAAACGTGCTTGATCGGTCACCGGCGGCGTGACCCGCACGGCCCCCTCAATCAAAGATTATTCTTTATTTTCCAACACTGAAACAGTTATTTTGGAAAAAAGCTGAGAGGCCTCGCCCATGTCGTCAACATTCAAATCAAACGCTGAACAGCGTGCCAAGAAAGCGGAAGATTATCCTTCGATTTTTGGCAGCGTAAACCTGACGAGCATCCGGGCAAATGTAGAATAAATCCTCAAGCTGATTGGCCGCGACAGCATTTTTCGGGAGTACACGCTCCACGATGTGAACCACATCGACGCAATGCTGGCGCTCGTGGACAAGCTGATTCCCGTTGGTACAGCCGCACAGATGAAAACTGCTGATTGGCTGATGATCGTTCTGTCCGGTTATTTCCATGACCTTGGAATGGTTGTGACTAAGAAAGTCGATCCTGAAAAAGCCCTGCTCAAGCAGCCTAGCCGATCAGAGATGAGCCCGGGTAAACCAGAGGCATCCGTTTTCGACCCGTGATTTGAGCCAGGCGAAAAAATAAATAATGAAAAACCGCAGCGTGGGCCAGCAGTTTCCAGAAATTCATCCCCGCCGCGCTTGAGATTGCATTGAAGGCGTCGCCGTCGGCGCTCCACAGCCGACAGCGATCCATGCGGTGCTCTTGTTTGAGATGTCCGATGCCCGGTTCGATCACGGCTCGTCGTTTCATCCAGCGCCACAGTCGCGCCCGTGGGCCTACCTCCTGACGCCACCTTTTTTCCTCTTGTCGCTTGACTTCGATCTTCGATGAGTCATGCGGAATCTTCGACAAAGACGCCACGCCGGAATTGCGAGATGGCTGTAATCAAGAGCATGCGTGTCTTTTGCGCGATACGGGCGCCGCAGAACTCGATCGGGTAGGCTGCTGTCCTCGAGAGAAGATTGACTCGCCGCCTACTATTGTCTGATCATCAAAGGGGAAGACGTTAACAATTGATTCAGGCTCAGAGATAATTCGTTCGCTGATCCAACAAAGAGAGGGATAAGAGTATGACTTACACATCTTGGCCGATCAACATGAGGGTTACAATCTACGTATTGGTCATCACGTTGATCGTTCAGGCCGCCGCTGCCCAAACACCGGTCGGGACGTCCTTCACACATCAAGGCCGACTCATCCAAGCCGGGGTGCCGGCGAACGGCGAGTTTGATTTCGAGTTCCGGCTCTTCGATGCGGCCACGGGAGGTAACCAGCAGGGCCCCATCGTTGTACTCGATGACGTTTCCGTCAGTGGTGGGCTTTTCGCCGTCGAGTTGGACTTCGGCACCGGAGTATTCGGAGGCGATGCGAGCTGGCTGGAGATTCGGGTTCGACCGGGCGCCGAGACGGAGGGCTTTACACTCCTTCAACCGCTCCAGCGACTAACGGGGACGCCATATGCTCTGCATGCCGCTTCGGCGCAGACGGCGGTGGAGGCCGCCAACGCCACGGACGCCGACCAGCTCGACGGGATGGATTCCGCCGCGTTCGCGACCACGTCGCACGACCATGACGCCGCCAACC
>CAUZJO010000145.1:0-11680 GCA_963580245.1 Candidatus Sumerlaeia bacterium
CCCGATCCATTACTTGGACCGCCAAGGCCGAGACGATTCTCGAAAAAGTCCGCCGCGCCCGCGCCACACTGGATAATCTGCAACCAGCGTGAGACACTACACTAGCGACTTCTCTCAGTATGTAGTAAGCTGAGTATCGTTGCCGGTGGCCCTGCGCACCCTCGGGGGGCCAAGGATCGAGCGATCCGCGCCGCTCTCATGCCAAAGAAACGATGATCGAGATTTCGAGAAGGAGGTCTGGATGTCAACGACCCAACCATTCGCCCTGGACCAAGAGGTTCTGCCGCATGAATACTACGAGAACCCGTATCCGTATTTTCACGAGGTCCGCGCGAACGACCCCATGCACTGGAGCGAACAGTGGGATGCCTGGCTGCTGACGCGTTACGACGACGTCGCCCTCGCCCTGCGCGACTGGGAGCGTTTTTCAAGTTCCGGCAAATCGCGCCGCACCATGCGCGCTTTTCCGCGGGAACTTCGCCAGGCGTTGGAACCACTGGAGGAAAACTTTTCGACGGGCCTGATCAACTCGGACCCGCCCGCGCATACTCGCCTGCGCAAGCTTCTCGCCCGGATCTTCGTGCCGCGCGAGATTAAGAAGCTGCGGCCACACATCCAGTCGATCGTGGATGGCCTGATCGACGCGGTCACGGACAAGGGGGGCATGGACCTGGCTCAAGACTTCGCGTACCTCCTGCCCACGACGATCATCGCCCAGATGATGGGCGTGCCGGTCAAGGACCGTGAACGCTTCAACGCCTGGGCCGACAACATCAACGCGATCCATACCTCGCGCCGGGCGATGGCCGACCGTTTCATGAACGCCCAGGATAACCTGCTGGAGATGCAGGACTACTTCCGCCGGCTCTACGCCCAGCGCAAGGATGACCCCCGCGATGACGTTTTGACTCGCCTGGCCGAGGCCGACGAGGACGGCGACCGGTTCGACGAGGGGGAGTTGCTGGCCACCACAGTGACGCTGCTCATGGCCGGTTACGAGACGACGATCAGCCTGATCAGCACGGGGATGCTGTGGCTGATGCGCAACCCCGAGCAACTCGAAATGCTCAAAGCCGACCCTTCGCTCATCACCTCCACCGTCGAGGAACTGTTGCGCTACGACAGCCCCGTCCAGCGCCAGTTGCGCGTGGTGAGCGAGGACATCGAACTGGACGGCAAACGACTAAAGAAGGGCGACCTGGCCGCGTGCATGATCGGCGCGGCGAATCGCGATCCGGCCCAGTTTCCCGACCCCGACCGGCTCGACATCCGGCGCGAAGATAACAAGCACGTCGCGTTCGGCTATGGGATCCACTTCTGCCTGGGGGGGCCGCTGGCCCGCGTCGAAGGCGACGTCGCCATCAGCACGCTGCTGCGCCGACTCCCCAACATCCGCCTCGCCGATGAGCCGCCCGTGTGGGAGGAAAACGTTTTGTTGCGCACCCTGCAGACGTTGCCCGTCGTTTTTTAGGGCAGGCGAAACGGACTCGGGATCCTTCGCGCCGTGTTTTCTGGGAGTGATTCAAGTTCGGGAGCAAACACCATTTCAATGCGAAGTGTCCTTTCGTGCTCGTAATCGTAATCGTACTCATTACTTCGTTCCATTTCGATTGCGGCACAAGTAAAAAGACCGATTACGAGCACGAGCACGAGAGTTGAGGAACGGCGCTGACTCCCAAATCTGAATCATACCCATTCTTCTCGCTGCGATACTTTTCCCGTGGCGTCGAACCCGTTGGGTCTCTATCATTTCATGGATCACCCACCCCAAGGCCGCATATCCCATGGCTCCGATCCAATTCCACAGCACTAACGGCCAAGCCCCACCGGTTGATCTCAAGGGAGCGCTGATGGGAGGACTGGCACCCGACCGCGGCCTTTATCTGCCCGAGCGCATTCCCCAATTAACACCCGATCAAATCGCTTCATTTCGCGAGGCGCCCTATCCCCGGATCGCCACCGAAGTGATCTGGCCCTACGCCGAGGGCGTGATCGAACGGGACGCGCTACGGGAGCTGTGCGAGGACGCCTATAACTTCGAGGTGCCGCTCGAGCGGGTCTACGACCGCGTCACCATCATGCGCCTAGACCGCGGGCCGACTGCGTCGTTCAAAGACTTCGCCGCCCGCTGGATGGCCCGCCTGCTGGGTCGCTTCGTCGGCGAGGAGAGCCGCAACCTCTTGATCCTGACCGCCACCAGCGGCGACACCGGCTCGGCCGTGGCCAACGCCTTCCACGGCGTCGCGGGCATCCGCGTGTTGGTTCTGTTCCCGATCGACGAGGTGAGCGACCGCCAGCGCAAACAGATGACGACGCTCGGCGCGAACGTGCGCTCGATCGCGCTGGACGCCAAGTTCGACGATTGCCAGGCGCTGGTCAAACGCGCGTTCTCCGACCCCGACCTGGCCGGCCTCTCGCTCTCGTCGGCCAATTCGATCAACATCGGTCGGCTGCTGCCGCAGTCGGTTTACTACTTTTACGCCGCCTCGCGCGTGGCGGAGCCGGGCGAACCCGTGGTCGTGACGGTGCCCTCGGGCAACTTCGGCAACATGATGGGCGCGGTGATCGCGCGGCGGATGGGACTGGCGATGCGCAGGCTGGTCGTCCCCGTCAACGCCAACGACGAGTTCGCCGAGTTCCTGCGCACGGGCGAATACCACCGCATCGAGCCTTCCCGCGCGTGCATCTCGAACGCGATGAACGTCGGCAACCCCAGCAACCTGGCCCGGCTGGTGGCGGTCTACGGCGGCTGGCTCGACGAACAAGGCATGGTCCGCCGCCCCCCCGACCTGGAGACGATGCGCCGGGACTTGTTCTCGACGTCCGTCAGCGACGAACGCACCCGCCAGACGATCCGTGAGGCGTGGGAGGCGCACAAGCTGCTGCTGGAACCGCACGGCGCGGTCGGCTGGCGTGGCTTTCTCGATTACATCGAACAGGAGCCGCTGGACGGCGCCCCCGCCGTCATCGCCGAAACCGCCCACCCCGCCAAGTTCCCCGAAGAGATCGAAAACACCATCCACGTCACCCCTCAGGCCCCCCCGGCCCTGGCGGCGTTGGACAACCTGGAAGAAGATTACGACCGGCTGGCGGCGGACTACGGGGACTTCAAACAGTACTTGGTGACAAAGTACGCCGGTTGAGTGGCGGCTCGATTGCGATTCAACCCCGCGCAAGCCTGACTTCGTTCCGGTGCCTCCCGCGGACCCAAGACGAACCCCCGATCGATGGGCGCATCTCGACTCAGAGAAGTCAGACCGATAGACCGATTCCGGTCGGAATCGTTTGTTGGAAACCATTTGTCGGTTATGTTACACTTGAAATCGCCCGATTTAATGGACAGAGCCAGGCGAAGGGCCACAGGCGTGGGAAATGATATGCGAAACAATTTTTGCCGCATTTTGACGGTGCTGGGGCTGGTGGCCGTCGGGAATCTCGACGGCGAGGTCGCCTGGGCACAGAGCTGGTCATTCCCCCTCGGCGGACAGCGAGGAACGACCGTCGCGGTCGAAATCGGCGGATTCGGGGACCTCAAGGAGGCCATTTTCGCCTGCGATCACCTCAAGGGCAAAACGCGCCAAGTCGGCGAGCAAGCCTTTGTGGACGTGGAGGTGGGCGCCGAAGCCCCGCTTGGGTACCACAAATATTGGATCGTTAAGGCGGGAACCGTTTCGCGGCCCCTGTCGTTCCTGGTCCACGCCGAGCCGACGCTCCCGGAGCCCGATACCCCGCACGGCGAAGCCAGCCAGGCCCTCCCAATCCAAATCCCGTCCGTCGTCGAAGGACGACTGAGCGAGAAGGAGGAGGCCGATTACTACGCCTTCGAGGCCCCCGCGGGCGTGGAATTGCTGTTCGAGCTGAACACGGCCAGCGGCCTCGAGACGACCGCGCCGCGCTTTTTCAACGATCCGGTCCTCAGCGTCCATGATCCCTCCGGGAGCTGGTTCGACCGGCACCAGCCCGCCGAGGTGGTTTGCGCCGACGCATCGGAAATCCTCTACTTCCCCATTGAGGTCCAGGTTCCCCAGGTCAATGACCTCCCGCGCCTGACGCACCGCTTCGAGACCGGCGGCTGGCGGGTGGTCAAAGTCGGCTCGAAGACGGACCAGGGGGGACCGGGCATCGCTTATCAGCTTCGGATCGCCCCCGTTGATCGCTCCGGCCCCTGGGGGAAGGTCGCCTGGACCCCTCGCAGGCTGATCCATCCCGATCCGGTCGAGTGGCGCGAACGGGATTTCGCCCGACCGATCGAATCGGATTGGATCCAGAAACTGGTGGCGCGGGCGGTGCTCAAGCCCAGCAAGGGGGAGGCCGGCGAAGAGCACGCCGCGTTCGATCCCAACTCGCCCGAGATGATGTCGCTCCACCGCGCTCAAGAGCAGGAACCCAACGACCAGGCCGAGAAGGCCACCGAATTAAAGCTCTGTTCGATCATGGAGGGCGTGATCGAGCATCCGCGCGACGTCGATTATTTCCAGTTCAGCGCCAAGGCCGGTCAGGAGTTAGTCTTTGAAATCCGGACGCCCGACACGGCGCCCCCCTATTTCAGCCCCAAGCTGACCGTGACCGACGCCGCGGGGCGCAAGCTGTTCGATAACTTCTACCGCTTCATCGGCGGCGATGGGGATGACTGGGGCAAATCGCTCGAACCGAAGGTGGTCTATACGGTCGAGGCGGACGGGGAGTACCATCTTCAAGTCCGCGACCTGACCACGCGTTATGGGCGGCCCGATTTCACCTACCAACTCCTCATCCGCCCGCGAATCCCCCACGTCGGCTACGTCGCCGCCAAGAACCTGTACGGCGGCGGGACGGAACACAAAATCGCTAACACGATGCTGCCGGTGGGAGGGACCTTTAAGTTGAAGATCATCCTGGAACAGGAGGAGGGGTTTGAGGGGGATATCGCGATCGACTTCGAGAACCTCCCCGAGGGCGTGGCGGCGTATGCGCTGAGCGCCGACCTGCCTTATATCGCCTCTCAGCCCGGCCAGGTCTTCGAGCAGCGCGCGACCGATATTCAGGAACGGTATCGACCCGTCCGCGATCTCGAATTCATCATGCTGCGCGCGAGCACCGACGCCCCCCGCACCGAGTCCCCACATTTCGTCCGCATCCTCACGATCCCGATCGTCGACGGAAAAGCGGGCGAGCCGATCGCGGTCCATGAATTGCCGGTCATGGTCCTTTGAGGCGGGTCAATGAGCTTGCCCGGCATGGGAGGGAACAGTTACAGTATAATGAGGGCGAATCGAAAATGAAGGCCCTCAGTTGAGTGAAACCTTTTGGGAGAATTCGAAAACCCGTGCAAAAAGCGTTGATTAAACAACTAATCCTCACCGGCGTCATCTGTTACTGCGCATCAATCGACAGTCGGCTGTCGGCGGCTGAGACGGTTCCCGCGCAAACCCTTGAAGTCCGAAAGCTGCGCATCGTTCCCGAAAAGGTGGCGTTGTGGGGCGCGGGGGCGGGACAGCGGGTCTTGGTGATGGCGGAGTGCGCCGATCGGATCGAGCGCGACGTGACGGACCAAGCCGGGCTGACGCTCGATCAATCCGAGGTCGCGTGCATCGGCGAGGATGGGCGCGTGCATGGCGTGGCCGATGGGGAGACGATCCTGCGGGCGGAATTCGCGGGCATTGCCGTTCAGGCGCACGTCCACGTCGAGCAGTCGGGGGTAAAACGGCCCTTTAGCTTCCAGCGCGACATCGGCGGCATCTTCGCCAAAAACGGATGCAACGCCGCCGATTGCCACGGAGGGGTGAAGGGCCGGGGCGGCCTGAAGCTCGCGATCAACATGCTCCATCCCAAGGATGACTATAAATGGATCATCACGGGCGGAGATTATCAGGTCCTGACGCCGGAGCCGGCCGGCGAGGTCGTGCCGCGGATCAACCTGGAGGAACCCGAGCAGAGCCTGCTGCTGCTCAAGGCCACGTTCGAGGAGCCGCATGAGGGGGGCCGGCGCTTCCGCGTCGATTCTCCCGAATACCGAGCAATCCTGGAATGGGTCAAGGCGGGCGCGCCATACCGCGAGGAAGAAGAGGCCAGCAAAGTGGTGGGCCTCGAGGTCTTCCCCGAGCTGATGGCTCTCGACCCCGAGGGGGAGCACCGGCTGCTGGTCACGGCGCGACTGGCCGATGGGCGTCGCGAGGATTTCTCGGACCAGGTCCTCTATGAGACGAACAATCGCGAGGTGGCCCGGGTCACGCCCGAGGGCCTGGTGCGGGTGGTCGCGCCGGGCGAGACGTATGTGATGATCCGCGCGGCCGGCCATTTCGTCAGCGCCCGGGTCGGCGTCATCAAGGCCCCGATCCCCGATTACCCCGACCTGCCGCGGCACAATTTCATCGACGACCACGTCTTCGCCAAACTGCGCCGGCTGCATATCGTTCCCTCCGAGCTCGCGAGCGACGAGGAGTTCATCCGGCGCCTGTGCCTGGACCTGACCGGCAAGCTCCCGCCTCCGGAGCGCGTGCGGGAGTTCCTAGCCGACGAAGACGCGCAGAAGCGCGACAAACTGATCGAGACCCTGCTCGAGACCCCCGAGTACGTCGCGCACTGGGCCAAGCGCCTCGGCGACCTCCTTCCCGACGCCAAGCGCGACGTGGCACTGAACAAGCCCTACGACATGATGGTGTGGGAGCGTATCTCGGCCCAAGGCTACGGGGCCGCCTCGCGGGCCTACCTGGCCACCTACAAGGCCAAATCGATGAAGGCGTCGGCCACGCAGGACGTGCGGAATTTCCTCGGGCGGCGCCTCGATTGCTCGGAGTGTCACAATCACCCGTTCGACACCTGGAGCCAGGACCAGTACTGGGGGATGACGGCTTTCTACGGTCGGCTCACCAGCACCGAACTGCGCGAGGACCGCCTGCTGATCGACGACGCCGACGGCGAGGAGATCGATTTCGGAAAATCCGACGGGACGCAGATCGGGTTCCACAAACCGATGAATCCGCGCAAGAAGGTGGAGGTCGCCCCCACGTTCCTCGATGGCGGGGTCCTGGCCGATGAGCTCCGCGACGATCCGCGCCTACACCTGGCCGATTGGGTCGTCTCGCACCCCTACTTCGCCGAGACGATAGCCAACCGGATGTGGGGCCACTTCTTCAGCCGGGGGATCGTCGATCCGGTCGATAATTTCGGCTCGACCAATCCGCCGACCCATCCCGAACTATTGGCCGCGCTGGCCAAGGATTTCCGGCAAAATGGCCACGACCTCAAGCACCTGATGCGGCGCATCGCTCGCTCGCGGACCTACCAGCTCAGCAGCCGTCCCAACGAAACTAATCGTGATGACGCGGTCAATTATGCCCACGCCCTGCCGCGACCGATGGAGCCCGAGACGCTGCTCGGCGCGATCGAGACCGTGGCCGGTGCCTCGGTCGAGGCGCGTGAGCAATTCCTCGACGCCTACACCGACGCCGAAAAGCCCAATCTGCTCCAGGCACTCCATATCCTGGTCGGTTCGACCTACACCGAGGAACTCAGGCGCAAAGGCGGGCGGATCGACCGGCTGGTGGCCGGCGGGGTCTCGAACCAAGAGATCATCGAGGAATTCTACCTGACCGCCCTCTCACGCTTTCCGCTGGAGGATGAGGTCGCCGACCTGGAAGGCCTGTTCGGCGACCGCTCGTCGATTGTGACCGACGGGTTCTTCGACCGCAACGACCTGCGCCGCGACGTCGTCGAGGATCTCATTTGGGCCTTGATCAGCTCACGGGAATTCGCGTATAATCACTGACAGAGGACATTTTAATGAATCGTCCCACATGCACCCGCTGTGACGGCAACCATCTCAAGCGACGCGACTTCCTGCGCGTGGGCACGCTGACGTTCCTCGGCATGGGCCTAAGCGATTTCCTGCGGGTCAGCCATGCGTTGCAGGCGACCGAGTCCGTCGGCAAGGCCAAGGCGCAGGCCTGCATCATGCTCTGGCTGGACGGCGGTCCCAGTCATATGGACACGTTCGACCCCAAGCCCAGCAGCTCGTTCAAGCCCATCTCGACCAACGTGCCCGGGATCCAGCTCAGCGAGCTGCTGCCCACCGTGGCCAAGCACATGGACAAGCTCTCGGTCATCCGCTCGATGCACACCAAGGACAACGACCATTTCCAGGGCACCCACTACGCATTGACCGGCCACAGCCCCAACCCGGCGATGAAATTCCCCGGCTTCCCGGCGATCATCACCAAGGAACTGGGGCCCAGAAACAACGTCCCGCCTCACGTCATGGTCCCGGCCATGGCCAAGGCCAAAAAACGCTACCAGGACACGTTCAAGGGACACATCATCGGCCCCGAGAACGATCCGCTGATCATCCCTGACGCCAACCAGCCGCTGACCCTGGGCGGCGCGCGCACGGGGGATGTCAAGTATAAGCTACCCGACTTCAGCATCCCGCAGGACTTCTCGCGCGGGCGACTCGAGGCCCGCGAGTCGTTCCTCGACGTCGTGGACCGCCACTATCGTCGCCACGTTGAGACGACCGAGTTCGGCGACATGGACACATTCAAGCAGCAGGCATGGAACATGATCCTCTCGCCCGAGGTGCGCGAGGCGTTCGACATCTCAATGGAATCCGAGAAGACGCGGGAGGCCTACGGCAAGACCGGCATCGGCCGGAGCGCGTTGATGGCCCGCCGGTTGGTCGAGGCGGGAAGCCGATTCGTGACGGCCGTCGGCTACGAAGGCCAATCATGGGACACCCACGGCGACAACGACAAGCGCAATCGCGATGCCCTCTGCCCGGACCTGGACCGGACGCTCTCGGTGTTGCTCGAAGACCTGGATGAGCGTGGACTTCTGGAGACCACCATCGTCTTGGTGATGGGCGAGTTCGGCCGCACTCCCGACGTCAACCCCGACGGCGGTCGCGACCACTGGCCCGAATGCTGGTCGATCGCGCTGGCGGGCGGAGGGATCAAGGGCGGCCAAATCGTCGGGGCCAGCGACGAGCGCGGTGCCTACGTCGCCGATCGCATGGTCTCGATGGGCGACCTCTACGCGACGATCTACAAGGCGATGGGAATCGACTGGACAACCGAATACATGCACCCCATCGGCCGCCCGATCAAAATCGCCAACACCCTCAGCGACGAAACCGGCACCCCACTCCCCGAACTGATTTAATCGCCGCAAGCACCCGTTTCGAACCTCCCTCCCCAATTGGTTTCGAATGCGCTGGCCCGTCGCGCACGGCACCATCCCGTGCCCATCCCAGGGGGGGGCAATATCCAGCTACGCCTACCCTGAAACCCTGGGCAACCTGCTCAAACCGTTCGCGGGTTGTGCCACGATTTGGCGAGCGCGATTCCGCTCGGCGGCGTCGTGGTCATCTTCATTCCGTGCAGGGCCGGCTTGGCGGCGTGAGTTGGCTGCAACGCTCGGGCAGTTCGACGTAGAAGATACTTCCCCTTGCCCGGCGTGCTTTCCAGACAGACGCTGTCACCGAGGTACGTGACCGCCTTGCGCACCGAGGCCAGGCCGATCCCGCTTCCGGAATAGGCCTGGTCGGCGTGGAGGCGTTTGAATATCTCGAAGATTTTAGCGTGGTATTCGGGCTCGATGCCGATCCCATTGTCGCGCACGGCGAAAACCCAGCGGGCGGGTCGGCCGCCGATCAGCATGGCCGAAATCTCGACGCGGCGCGGCGCGGATTCGTTGTAATGCAGGCCGTTGCTGATCAGGTTCTGGAAAATCTGGCGGATCATTCCGGGTGCCACCCACAGGCTGGGCATGCGGGTCGTCATCACGACTTGCCGCTCGTCATTGGCGCAGAGGGTTCGTGGGATGTCATCGATCAACTCCGCCAGATCGATTTGGTCGGCGCCGGTTTCGGCGTGGCCGATCCTCGAGTACTCGAGCAGCTCCTGAATCATTTCACGACTAGGGGCGGGGGATACTGATAGAGCAAACTGCCGGCGAAGACCGCGGTCAGCAGCTCGCTGGATTCGAGCGCGCTCATCTCGTCCGCGATCGTTTCCTTATGAAAGGCCCCCATGGAAACTGGACGAGGCAAGTCTTGATATTGCCGCGCTCGCGTAGAATCTCGTGATACAGGCCGGGCTTATTGGCGGCGCGCATCTTTTCCGTCACTTCCATGTAGTTGTGATCGTTAAGCTGATCCACGCCATAGATGTCTCGCAGCGTGATCTTCGGCGCGCGGAAATAGGAACCGTTTTGGATATCTCGTAGCGCGGGCGAAACCCTATTCCAGCGCTCCTCGAGCGGGGCCGAACCGGGTTGGAAGTCCTTCAGATAAGAGGCCGACGTGCGCAGTTCGTTGATGCCGACCTTCTCGGGCGGGCGCGAGGAATAAATGTCATGCACACAGTAGAGGTTGAAGAGCGTCAGGATGTCGACCGGGTTTGAGACGCGCGTGGTTTCGGCCTGGAGATGTTCGTGACAATCGATCACCTCGATCCCGCGCATGAAATCGATCAAGGCGTCTTTGGTTCGGTTAAACGTCAGAATGCCGGGCGCGGTGCCGGGGGATGCTGACTGGGCCGCGCCCGCCATTGATCGGGGCCGAACCGAGCGTGGCCGCCGTCGCGGAGACCGCGACCCCGGTGACCAGCGACTGTTTTAAGAATCGACTGCGGGCGAAGGCGTACATCTTCTCACCACCATGAATAAGTTTAGTCCAAACCAAACAGGGTTAATTCGCGACTGAAACGTCGACTTGCTCAATCCCGTGACCCACTGAATGGTCCCGGCCCATCTTCGCTATCATCGAATTCGAGCACAATGCAAGTCAAAGGTCGACGCGCGGCCGGATGAGGAGGGGGACGCGGAGGATTTACTTGGGACTGAGTGGGGAATGGGACGCTGATTAGACGGACTTTTCTGATTTTCGCAGATTTGGTTTGCAACGATGCAGACCGAGACGGAGAGCGCGGTCGGGTGCATCTCCCGGATCCGCGAGATGCACCCCCGAACGATCGACGCTTTGGGGTTGAATGGCCATCAAGCCCTGCTATGATTAGTCTTAGTCAACCGTGCGGACGTGGCGGAATTGGCAGACGCGCTGGATTTAGGTTCCAGTCCCGAGAGGGGTGGAGGTTCGAGTCCTCTCGTCCGCACCATGTATCTATCCTTAATAAAATCAATGCCCCATCTATTCTTCCGGCTCCGCCGTGAGACTTTGCGAATCCCTACCATATGCCTGGAATAGCTGCATCCGTACTGCATTAACGCTGCATCGGCTTCCAAGCGGTTCATTCGGCATCGGTAAAGGCTCACACCACCACGCATGAGACCTCCTTGCTCGACGCGACGCTGGGCAGCCGGTTCGGGGCGATCTAGGAGGCGGTTCGAAGCGGTGTGGAACGGCCAGCCGGAAAACGCCCGAGCGGGCGAAGGCCTGCGTCTGGCCCTAGGCTCGGCGGGTCGGAAGAGTTTGTTCGCCACCGAGACCCCCTACCCATCCCTAGAAATCCAAGTAGGGGGCACACCCGGCAGGGGCCCCATTCTCGCATATTTTTTCATTTTTTTATTTCAATCCTGGCGGTCGGCCTCAGATTACGCGGCCTAGCCCATTTTCCGCAGTTCAGTGCTTAGAAGTGCCCGTTTTCGAGTAAATTTGAATTTTTCGGGTAAAAGTCTGCACTACATTTTGAATTCTTTTGGGTCGGTTCGGCAGTGGAAGCCCCAGACGCTGGAGCAGAATCGCGAG
>CAUZJO010000146.1:0-11657 GCA_963580245.1 Candidatus Sumerlaeia bacterium
CTCAAAAGAGCTTCTTCGGCCAGAATCCATGGTCAAATCCCTTGCCTTTGGCCAGGCACGGTGGGATGATCCACTCAAAGATTTTGAGGATCGAACGGTTTGGTTAGCAAAATGGGAAATGTCGGATTATACCAATGGGAATGCTCCTCAAAAGCACGGCGGGGTTTGAAGTCGCGCCCGGGATCGCGCAGGCTCTCGGCATGAGAGGCTTTATCGCCAATCTCGTCCCCGTGACGATCGGCAACATCATCGGGGGGTCGGTCATGGCGGGGCTGATCTATTGGTTCGTTTACCTGCGCCATCTCTTGAAGATCAGGAATCCGGCCGACGAGGACGCCGAGTGATCAATTTTTCCTTTTCAATCCCATCAAGAAAGAGGAAGCTGCGTTGCGCTGAGATTGAATTGGTGACGATGAATCATGGTTCTGGCCTGGCCGGGTTAGAATTCTTGAAACGGTTGCTTGCCTTGGATTCGGATTTGGTGCACTCTTAATCAATAAGCATGACTGAAAGTGGAAAGGGTAGGTCCAATGAGAAACGGTCTGGTGGTTTTCACGACGACGATTTTGTCCATGTTTTTGGGAGGCGTTGCCGTGGCCGAGGTCAATCCCAACATCGGCTACATTCGCAAGGAGATTCCCCCGATTCAAGCTCCCGGTCTTGACGGCGAACGCTACACGGCGATGGTGCCGCATACGCTTGATCTGGCCGAGCGGGCCGCGTTGGCGATCAATGCCATCACCGAATGCACCGACCCGAATTACGACCACGAGATCTACATTAACTGTTACTTCAATCGCGATCCCGCGCTGTTGACCCACAGTTATCATGATTTCAACGGGGCGCAGGCCAAGGTGATCGAGGCGCTGGCGTTGTTGCGCGTCGCCAGCGGCAGCACGCAGAACCGCGACGCCGAGCAGATCATGCTCGAGGCCGCGCTGCACATGACGGGCACGGACGGGATGAGTTACATGCCGGTCAAGGGGAGGCCGTGGGCGTTGTTCGATGACTGGGGCAGCTTTCTGGCCAACGCCGATCCGCCTGAAAACAGCGCCCACATCGCCGCCCTGTGGCCCACGGGCCGCGCCATGCTGGCACTCGAGGCCTATTACCTCGCCGACGACAAAAACCCCCTCTACGATGAGTTCCTCAAGGCGACCATCGACGGCCTCAACGGGCTGCTCGTCGATCGCGGCGATTGGGGTTACTTCCCCGGCGACATCATCTACCTCGACGAGAACGGTGATCGCATCCGCTATAGCCAATCCTCGTACGGCGGCGCGGGCGCGGGCGCCGTCGACGAGAACACGCCGCACGTGACCAACCTCAATGCGATCAGCTTCGCCACGCCGGCCACGCAGGCAGCCGCCAAGTATTATCGCCTGACCGGCTATGAGCCGGCCCGGACGCTCGCCGAGAAGCTGTCCTATTGGATCAAGGACCATACGACGTGTTTCGAACCCGACGGGTCATTCACCGGCCACTATCACCTCCATGTCTTTGCGCTGATCGGCATGGCGGAGACGGGCATCGCGACGGGCAACCAGGAACTGCTCGATTTCGCCGTCAAGGGCTACGAGTTCGCCAAGACCCAGGGCATCTCGATGCTTGGCTATTTCCCCGAGCACCTGCCGGTTCAATCGCACACCACGTCGGAGGGCTGCGCGCCGGCCGATATGTTGATCCTGGCCGTCCAGCTCAGCCGCGCCGGCGTCCGCGATTACTGGGAAGACATCGACCGCTATATCCGCAACCACATCGCCGAATACCAACTCGTCGATAACTCATGGATCGAACGCGTGACGCGATTGCCCCAATCCACCGGGACTTATCTTGGCAACACCCCGCCCGAAGAGGCGGCCGGGATCAAGGATGTCTCCACGGACCGCGACGTGATCAATCGCACCGTCGGCGCCATCGCCACCTGGACGTCGATCAACGACTGGTATCCGGACTGGCACGGGATGAACGTGGGCCGTTTCGGCTGGACCGGCTGCTGCCTAGGCAACGGCGCGCGCGCCCTCTATTACGGCTGGGAAGCGATTCTCGACCATCGCGATGGTGTGTTGAGCGTCAACTTGCTGCTCAACCGCGCTTCAAAGTGGGCCGACGTGAACAGCCATCTTCCCTACACGGGCAAGGCGGATATCAACGTCAAGCAAGATACGAAGCTGAGCGTGCGAATCCCGGAGTGGGTCGAGAAGGAAAACGTGGCTTGTGGGCTGAACGGCTCGCCGCGCGAATTCCAATGGGAAACCGATCCACTCAGACGGCAATACATCGATCTGGGTGCGGTCAAGGCCGGCGACAAGGTCGAGATCGAATTCCCGATGGTCACCCGCTTCGTTGAACTGGACGTCCCGTTCCCCGAGGATGTTCCGCACGTGCGGTTGATGCTCAAGGGCAACGAGGTGGTCGACATCCTCCCACGCGGCAAGAACGCCCCCCTGTATCAACGCGCGCACTACAAACAAAACAAGACGTTGTGGAAGCAGATCGAACGCTTCAGCCCCAACCGCGAGGTCGATTGGTAAAACAGGCTTGTACGTAAATCAAAGGTCGGAAACGACGGAAAAGGCCGCTTCACGATGAATCATTTTCAACTTACTACGGTTAGTGCTAAGTATTTGATGCTTCGCGCCTCCGTTTCGTCTGCGCGCGCCGGGCCAGGGCGAGGAAGACCAGACCGGTCAACAATATGGCGCTCGCCCAGCGATACATGAGCGCGGGCCCCAGCGTCTGAAAAAGCCGACCCCCGATGATCGAGCCGCTCGACGCGCCCAGGCCCAACAGCGTGCCCGAGAGCAACCCCTGGGCCGTCGCGCCCATGCCCTGGGGCGCGATCGACCGTGCGTGACTGACCGCGGCGACCCACAACAGCCCGAAGGTCATCCCGTGCATCAGTTGAATCAGGAGGAACATCTCTCCGGATCGCGCGTAGGAGTAGGCCAGCGCGCGCAGGGCGAACAGCGTCAGTGCCAGGACCAACAGCGGCCGGGTCCCGAACCGCGCGATCAACCACGCCGAACCCAGCATCACCGGCACCTCGCTGCCCGTTGAGACGACCATCATCAGGCCCATGAACAACTTGCTGAAGCCGAGGCCGTTCAGATAGAGGAAGAGGTATTGATGCATCATCGCCAGCCCGATTCCGCCGATGTAGACCGCGGCCAAGAAGTAGCGCCACTGTTGGCTGGCCAGGATCACGCGCAGGTTGGGACCCAGGCGGATGCCGATCCGCGAATGGCTGACCGGCAGGTGCCAGGCGGTTGCCAGCACCAGCGTCATGAGCAGGCAATAGCCGTGGAACGCCCAGCTCAGGCCGTAGCGGTCAAGGACCAGCCCGACCACCGGCGAACTCAACCCCCAGCCGACCGACCCCCACAAGCGCTGTCGGCCATACTGGTCGCGATGCCCGCCGAGCAGTTCCAACGTGGTGTTATCGATCAGCGGAATGATGGGCGAGGCGAAAAAGGCGTAAGTCATGACGAGCGGAACCAGCGCCGCGAAGCGGGTCGTGCGCGAAACCATCATCATCGCGCCTATTGCCCCGATGACGGCCACGATCAACAGGCGTTTGTGCTGCTGCGTCGCGTCGGCGATCAGTCCCCACATCGGCGCGCAGAAAAGCGCCCCCAGAGGCAAGATCGCCAGCAGCACCCCGATCCGGCCTTCCTCGATCCCGATGTGCTCGTAGTAGATCGCCAGGTACGGGATCACAAACGACAAGGCCGAGAAGAGCAAAAAGTAAAACATCCGGGGGACGAGGAGCCTGGGGATGGGGTGCGAAGCGGTCATGATGACAAGAGTTGGTTGCCAGTCGGTTTCCTTGGGGTGAAGTCGCATTTGTAGCGACCGACGACAGTCCGGCGCATTTTACCCTTCGGCCGCTCGGAGGGACAGCCCGATGATCCCCGGGTTCGGGGTTTCTTCGCTCTTTTCGCTCCCACGCGCGCCAAATGGCAATCGACCTCCAACCCGTTTCCCGCGAGACGACCCAGCATATCACCTCGACTTTAAGCTTGGAGCGAAAGCGGTTGATGGGGTTTTGGGGAATAAATTAGAATGGTGACATTGAGTGGGGTATTTTAGTTTCGGGATTTGGGGGGGGTGTGAACGGCGGTTGCCGTTGCGCCGTCTGTTTGTTTCGACGCGGTCGATGTCCTCAGAAGACCGGAGTGACGATGTGATCGATCCGATAGCTTTCGTGGGCCGGACCGGGGCGGGGTCAAGTGTCGTGCGGGGCCTGCTGCTCGGGGCTGCCTGTTTACTCTTCGCATTGGGGAACGATGGGCCGGCGCGAGGGTATGCTTTGCCCACGCCGCAGGCGGTCATGTTCGCGCGTTCCGACGCTCTTCAATGGATCGATTTGGGGCCCACAGGCAAGGTCGAAAAGCTCCAGGCGCGTTGGCCCGACGGCCGACGGCAAGAGATCACTTCGTCCCGCGATCAATTAAAGATGACCGTTGGCCACCCGGGTCGGTCTTCGGCGTTTGAGAACAAGAACGTCGCGAGCGCCGCTTTAGCGCAACGTCATCCGGAAACTCATGCCGATCAAGAACATGCAGAACCCGCCGATTACGCCAAAGCCCACATCGAGCTCGGAACCGCATTGGAATCGCGAGGCAGGCTTGACGACGCGATCAGACATTATCGCCGCGCGCTTGATTTCAACCCCGCATCGGCCGAGGTCAACAATCATTTGGGAAGGGCGCTCGCGGCCCAAGAGAAGTGGGACCAGGCGGTCGAGCAATTCCGCAAAGCGCTGGAGGTGAATCCCCGCTTTGCCGAGGCGCGCGTCAACCTCGGCATGGTCTACGAATCCCGGAATAAAACCGACCAGGCGATGGACGAATTTCGCAAAGCCCTGCGCCACGCGCCCGACGATGCCCGTGCGCACCATCGTCTTGGTTTGGCGTTGGAGTCGCGGGGGAAGCTTAAAGCGGCGTTCAAGCATTTCGGGCGGGCGCTCGAGATCAACCCCGATTACGTCCGCGTCCACCGAGAGCTCGGCATGGCGAGGTCAAGCCAACAGCGGTTTGATCAAGCCATCGATCATTTTCGACTGGCATTACGCATCGATCCGGACGATGCGGACGCAAACTATCAAATCGGCATCGCTCTGCGCGTCCGGGACCGCGTGGACGGGGCGATCGAACACTATCGACGCGCGCTCGACGCGCAACCCGATCATGCCGATGCGCACTATGAACTGGCGTTCGTCTTGGGTTCAAAAGGCGAACTCGACGAGGCGATCGATCATTATCGCCGGGCGATTGGGGCGCGCCCGACCCACGCGCGGGCGCACAACAACCTGGGCGCGATGCTCGGCATGCAGGGCCAACTGGATGAGGCGATTAGCCATTATCGCCAAGCCCTCGCAATCGACCCCGACTACGTCGACACGCACCAAAACCTCGGCCAACTCCTGTTCAGGACCAAACGGGCCGAAGAAGCGCTCGGGCACTTCCGCCTGGTGTTGGACGCCCAACCCGACAGCCTCGCGGTCCTGGCCGATGCCGCGTGGATCCTCGCCACCCACTCCAGCGCCGACGTCCGCGCCCCGCGCGAGGCCATCGAATACGCCGAACGCGCCTCCCGCCTGACTCAAAACCGCCACCCCGCCGTCCTGGACATCCTGGCGGCGGCCTACGCCGCCGACGGACAATTCGACCGCGCCACCCAAACCGCCCAAGCCGCCCTCGACCTACCCACCACCCCCCAAACCCAATCCCTAACCGACCCCATCCGCGAACGCCTCAAACTCTACCGCCAATCCAAACCCTTCCACCAACCCTCACCACTCCCCAACGAGCCCGCCCAGACTGAATGAGTCAACCGATCGGTGAAGGCAAGAAAGATGATGCGATTGAGTTTACCGTCGAGACTGAACAAACCCGCGCGCAGTTTGGCCGGCACGGCGCAGAAGCGCCCACGTACTCCGGCTCCGGGATGCCACACATTCCCTCCTTCCTTCTCACCAAGATAACGTTTGATTCTCGGTCCTTTGGAGTCTGTAGGCCCGAGACCAAGCCCTTTCGGGTATCGAAATCCTTGCACTATAGAGAGGAGACGACTATAATATCGTATAAGCCGTTACGAATATGTACCGTTCTGGTTCGTATTTGTGAAAGTTCAGATGAATGGTTAACCTTCTCCTTAACCGCAACCCCAAGGTGGACACTACCGACAGGGCATGACCCTCTGGAAACAGGTGTGGAGTTTCAGCCCGGACTTCGAAATCAATTGGTGAAAAGGAACAGGATGAATCATGATTGACCGGATGTTTATGGTTAGATTTTCGAGACTCTTCATTGTCTTCGGGTTGCTTGCATTGCCCGCCCGGCCGGCGGTTTTTGCCCAGTCACCCGGGACCGTCCAACTCGTGATCCTTGAGGAAGATTTCACGGATGCCTCGGCCGGGGTGATGGCCTCGCCGGGCGCCCCGCCCAACACCGATCCGGCTTGGCGCTGGAATGAGGCCTCCGAGACACCCAATATGTATGATGGAATGTCGTCGCTGAGAATGCCGATGGAGCCCAGTGGCGGATTCAACCAGTATATTGACAGCCCCGTCAATCTTGAAGCTGGACGGGCCTATTCCTTGATCTTCGTCTTCACGATGCCCGATAACGCAAAAGGCGGAGACATGCAGTTCGGGTTCGCCGGAAATACGGATTGGGACGCGTTCAGGGGCGCGGAGGGTGTCAGTCGACAACGCGGGTTCTTTATTAGCGGTACGAACGTGGGGTTTACGAACTGGCTGGAAGGCCCCATGGGCCCCACGCATCTCACCTTCGTGAATAACTCACCCATCCTGAATGAGGCGGAACAAAGCTTCATGATGTTGATTGACGAATCAGCCGCGATCACATTGTGGCGTTTTGATGGAGACCTGCGGAACCCATCGAGCCCCTTATGGGTCGAGATGACCAAACGGCACGATGTTTACGCCAATGCCGCGGCGGACACGTTCACGATGCCGATGGGGCCGAATCTCGTGGGCGTCAATCATTTCTATGGCTTGCCTGACCGCAAAGGCTACACCTTTGATCTCAATTATGTCTCCCTGGTCGGACTTTCGGACCCGGTCCAGGGGGAACGCTACACCGTGACCATGCCTGATACACTGGACCTTGCTTACCGCGCGGACCTGGCCATACGACCGCTGACGGAACAACCTGGCAAAATGGGGGGTGGTGGCAGCGCGTGTTCCCCGAAAATTTCCGAGGCGCTTCCTCTCCTCCGGGTCATGAGCGGCAGCGCGCGAAACTATTCGCTCGAGCGAAGGAACCTGAGGGAACTGGTTTTCGATAATATCGGTGACGACGGGCTTTTGTATCTCGGAGGTGAATGGTCCCCCAACGGGCTATGGGCCTGTGTGATGGCCCAGGGTCGAATGCTGCGCGGCATGGAATACTACCATGCCATTGAAGGGGACCCCATCTGGCGTGAGCACATGAAAAGGATGGTGGATGGACTCAAGAAGATCACCATCCTCAAGGAGGATTATGCCTATTATCCCTCTGCCGCGGTGAAGTGGGAACAAGAGGGAGCCGGTTACGGGTTCCAGGAACCTTTCTCCTATCTGTTAACCGGTGGCTGGCAGAATACCAATGAACCCGTCGGAGCTCTCCTGACCCCGCCGTATTATACAGGTCCCAACGATAGAGACGGCGGTCCCAAGTCAGGCCACTGGTTCGACGGCCGGTTCGGGGTGCAAATGTATTATGCCGGCGCCATTGAAGGCCTGCTTCGCTGGTATATCCTCAGTGGCGACGAAAATTCGATCGCGTATGCGGGTAGACTGATCCGCTTCGTGACTCAGCCGGAATTCTGGGATACGTTCGGGCTTTTTCCAGAACTGGAAAAACAGTATGGTGATGCCGCTTACTCGGGTCACCTCCACGGCCACGTGGCGATGTTGCGGGCGGTTCTGATGTACGCCCGGTTGACGAACGATGAGGAACTCAAGCAGTTCGTTCGTAACGGTTACGAGTTTACAAGACACTTTTATTCAGCCGAGATCGGTTACTTTACGGAGTGGACATATTGTCATGCCGGTTGCGAGACGTGCGAGCTCGCCGACATGATCGCCCTGGCGATCCGCCTGAGCGACGCGGGAGTCGGGGATTACTGGGATGACGTGGACCGCTATGTCCGTAACCAGTTCGTCGAGCAGCAACACATGACCGGGCCTGATATTACAATCGGCTCGTTCGTGATCGACGGCCAACCCACCTATATCCCTAAAAAGCAGGTCGCCGGTTGTTGCACGGGAAACGGAGCGCAGGCCCTGTATTACGCGTGGGAGGCCATCTTGCGCGAAAACGGCGGCCGGGCCCGCGTCAATCTCCTGATGAACCGGGTTTCCAGGCTGGTTGATGTCCACAGCCACCTCCCCTACGAAGGAAAAGTCGAATTGCGGATCAAGGCGGCGGAATCGGTTGATGTGCGCATTCCCGATTGGGTGGGCCGGAGGGCCATGAAGGTCTCGGTGAACGATCGATCCGTCATGCCGAATTGGAAAGGTAACCGTATCATCATTCTCGACCTGAAGGCCGGGGACCAGGTGAATATCCGGTTCCCGATGGTTTATTCAAAAAAGAAGATCACGCTGTGCCGCGGGGTAACACCGGTCGAATTCACGTATGAGTTCAAGGGCAACACGGTCATCGACGTCAGCCCGAGGATGGACCACCTCGGTGAGGATCGCACGGCGATCTACCAACGGGAGCAATACAGGAATAACAAGGCCCCGATGAAAGAGAAGGTTGGCTTTGTGCCGGCCAGGCTCATTCGGTGGTGAATGCAGGTTGCATGACAGATCAGCATTTTTGATGGGTGACTGGCCAAATTGCGAGACGGAGTTTTCGTGGATTTGGATCGCCGTGGACCGTGTCGAATGAATTGAGCTGCCCAATCGTGTCTAGTTTCTTGGCGAACGCCCGCCTGGGACTCACGCGGAGACGTTGCCCGAAGTTTATCGAATCAATTCTGAGAAAGCGCTCTTTCGCGATAATATCACGTTCGAGACAAAAGAAGAGGTGTGCCAGGACGCGGCAATGTTGGGGACGCTGGCGCATGCGGCGCCGGTTGTTTGCCTCGTCGGTCAGTATCGCCCGCCACGCCCGCCCGCTGACCGTGACACTGCTGGGACTCTGCAGAACCGCGAGCGGGCAGTTCGAATACTGGATAAAGGTCTGGCGTTCTTATGCGCGCACGGGCGGCGTTGGCCGCGACGGCGACCCGAGGATGGAACGCACAAATGGCTTGAGCGAAATCGCCAAGGGACAACCGCGCCCCAAAAACCCCGCGGCAAGGCCTCCAAAACTCCCATCGCAACCAAAGCCGCCCCAATCCCACAACAAATCCCTCCAAGAATTCCCCACCCCACCCCCAATCAAACCCAATTCGCTCACGCCGTGAAGGATCAAGGATGCAGCGGAGGTCACCTTTTCAGGGTTGACCCGTTTGAGCCGATGAAGTATTTATGGTGGTAGAGTTACGTGAGTGCTCCGGCGTAGCTCAATTGGCAGAGCAGCGGACTGTTAATCCGTTTGTTGTAGGTTCGAGTCCTACCGCCGGAGCCAGTGAAAGGCCAATAAAATCAAGGGTTTTGTAAAGATTCAAGTGAAGCCCTAAATCCTTCGTTCCGCCCCCGTTCCGGCTCGATTCCGACCCCGTTCCCGGAAACATTCCGGAAACATTCTTGCCCCGGCTGAGGCACCCCTCACCGGGGCCTTTCTTCGTCCGCCCTTCGGTGTGTGCCGGCGGTGGCGCGGGCGGCTCGGCGGGTGAAGTTGTTCGCGGCGGAGACCCCCCACCCCCCTCCGTACGAAAAGGCAGGGGGGGGCGGCCCCGTCGGAGTCCCGGTGCTCACGATGTTTGATTCTGCCGGCGACCTCAGACATAGGCGCACGGCGGTAAACGCCGCTATGGGCGTGTATGGGCGGTTGGGACGCGAATTCCTGCGCGATCAGCCCAAGTTGTGATAGGCCCAAGCGGTGTCAATAGCCCTCATTCGGAATCTCAGCGATGCAAAGAATCTGAATTCGTTAGGCTGTAAAGGGAAAAACCGAATGGAAATCCTCACTGATGAAAGGGCCGGACACGATGCGCTTGTTCCATTTCTTCCGTTGCTAGACGACGGCGAATTGGAGTTCATTGTGTAATGCGATGGATCTGAGGGCCCATACCACCAATGGGACTTAGCCTTTTATTTACAGCACTCCCCCAGCCAAAATCTCCACGGGCTTATACTTCTGGACTATGGCGAGCGCGACAATTACGTCTGCGAAGATGCAGATGAGGAAGGACCTGAGCCTTCCTTGACGACCGTTGCCCCGCCTAGTCCACCACATAGCCGCTCACCTTGATGGGGACGGCGGCTCCATCGAGTCGTTGACCGAAGATCTCGTATTCCCCGTCGATCAGCGGCGCGACGTCCTCGTCGCCGCTCCAGACCACCAGAAACTCATTATCCGTGCTGTTCCAGGCCGCGTCCGCGCCGAACGCGTCCGACGCGGTATCCCCATCGGTCCCCATATCGCTGATCCGTTCGTCGGGGCCGACCTCCGCTCCCGTCGCGCCTGCGACCACCTGGAAGAAGACCTCCGTTTCGCCTTGGACCTGGGGGGCCGTGTCGTCGTCCGATGACCAGACGACCAGGTAAACGTTGTCGGTGGCATTGTACGAAACGCTGGGGGAATAGGGGGGAAACAGGGTGCTTCCGTCCGTCCCTCCCATATCGCTCAGACGCAGCGGGTCGTCGATCTCGGTGCCGGCGTCGCTAATCCGCTGGCCATATATCTCGATTTCGTCATCAGCCAGCGACCCGGTGTCGTCGTCTGCCCGCCAAACCACGAGGAATTCGTTGTCGGTCGCGTTCCAGGCCACGTCCGGCTCTAGGGCACCATAGTTCGTATCCCCGTCGGGCCCCATGAAGCTGATGCGGAAATCGTTGATTCCCGTCTCGGCGCCGTCCGCCGTCAGGAGTTGACCGAAGATTTCCAGCTCGCCGTCAACCAACACCTCCGCGATGTCGTCGTCGTCGCCACGCCAAACCACGAGGTACTCATCGTCCGTGCTGTTATAGGCGACGCTGGGCTCGAGGGCGTCATACGAGGCATTCCCGTCGGCCCCCATGTCGCTGATGCGGATGTCCGTTCCGATCTCCGCACCCGTCGCCCCGTCGATCAGTTGACCAAAGATTTCGTACTCTTCGTCGACCAGCGACCCGGTGTCGTCGTCCCCATACCAAACCACGAGGAATTTGTTGTCGGTCGCGTTCCAGGCCACGTCCGGCTCGTTGGCGTCATAGAACAGATCCCCATCGGGCCCCATATTGCTGAGGCGGAAATCGTTGGTTCCCGTCTCGGTGCCGGCCGCCGTCAGGAGTTGACCGAAGATTTCCTTCTCGTTGTCAACAAGCGGCGCCGTGTCGTCCTCGCCTTCCCAAACCACCAGGTATAGATTGTTGGTGGCGTTGTAGGCGACGGCCGGATCGAAAGCGTCATAGTTCGAATCTCCATCGGTCGCCATGTCGCTGATGCGGATGTCCGATCCGATCTCCACCCCCGTCGCCCCGTCGATCAGTTGACCAAAGATTTCGTACTCGTTATTGACCAGCGACCCGGTGTCGTCGTCTGCCCGCC
>CAUZJO010000147.1:0-11610 GCA_963580245.1 Candidatus Sumerlaeia bacterium
GGACAGCTGAGCCAGGCTGTCCCCTCATCCATGAGGATATTGCAGAGTTCCTTCCCATGCCTTAAAAAAACCCATTCATCCCCAGCCGGGGATGGTAGCTAACTCGCAAACGGAAATTGTCCAATTCACGGTGAACCAGTACCAAACGACGGGCCAAGAGATTAAGCTTGCACTGTCGATTGGTCGCTGAACCCTCTTTCGGTGCTGCTTCATCTTGAGACCCACCGTGGATGGTTGGCAAAGCCTTCACCCTCATCGAACTCCTCATCGTCGTCGCGATCATTGCGATCTTGGCGGCGATCGCGGTGCCGAATTTCTTGGAGGCGCGGGTGCGGGCGAAGGTCTCGCGGACCAAGGCCGATATCCGGTCGGTGGCGACCGGGATCGAATCCTACGCCGTCGACCACACCCGCTATCCCTGGTACATCAACGAGGTCGGTCATCCCCTGCGCGGGTTGACCCCCACCAGCCTGACCACGCCGATCCCTTATCTTTCTAGCCTGCCGCCGGACGCCTTCGGCCCAGGCGTGCGTAACACGCTGCAGGAAGTCGACCCCGCCGCCTTCCCCAATCCCCTCGACCTGATGAACTATGAAACGCGCGCCCAGCACCAGTCCTATCGCCCCGGCAACTGGGACCTGGACGGGCCGGGGGACCGCTATCGCTGGATCGTCGTCAGCGTCGGGCCCGACGGCTACGCGCTGATCAACGAGGGCCTCAACTTCCACGGCAACGCGTCCGAATACTTCAGCGGCCGGCCGCCGGGCGGAGGCAGCCAGGCCGGCGCGCTGGGGGCCGCCGGCTGGCACGACCCCACCAACGGCAGCGTCAGCCAAGGCGACATCATCGGCTACGGCCCCGGCGGCCCCGGCTTTTCCTTCCCCGGCGTCATATCGAGATTTCAACCTTAACCGCCCCCATCAAAAGCCCGCGCCATCAAGTTGAGTTTGAACTTCGCGCTAAATAGCCGTACAATGATCCGTATCGTGATACGCATGGCGCATGCAGGGAATCGGCGGCGATGGCTATCAACGACCAAGGCTCAAGCGACATGAAGGCGGCCATGAAGGCCAAGGAACCGGCGCGGCTCTCGGCGTTGCGGTTGGTTCGCGCCGAGTTGCTCAAGGCCGAGGAAGAGACCCGCGAGTTGCTCGAAACCATCAAGCCATGCTAAACGGAAATCGGGTGCGCTCGATCAGGTCTCCTGCTTCAAGGGCCTCCGCGAGCCGGGTCATTGCCCGTGAGAACGCCTCGTGCGTTTTCTGAACATCCGCCTCGGTGAGAGCGGCGCACGGAAGAAGGTTCCCGTTGCAAATCACCCCCGACTCCAGGAGCACTTCGAGGAAATAGTTAAGAATCTTCTTCGATTCAAAGCCCTTATGGTTTGGAAAGCTGATTGTCTGGCGTGGGGCGGGACCCGAAACAGAAATTCTAATCCCTCTGTCATGGGCCGTCTGTTCGAGAGCGCGTTTAAGACCCTTTCCTATCTCCCAAAGCTTCGCCGGCACGTTTTGCTCGACAATCTCATCCGCCACCACCCGCGCGGCGGCCAACGACAATTGTTTGTATTGAAACGTCATCTGGGTGAAGACGTCGGTGCTGACTCGCATGAGATCTTTTGGGCCGACCGTGATGGAGAGCGGTAGGCCGTTTGCGATGGATTTCCCAAAACACGCCAGATCGGGGATCACGCCATAGTATTCCTGGGTCCCGCCCGGCGCGAGTCTCAGGCCCGTGACCATCTTATCGAATATAACCAGGGTGCCATGCTTGCGCGTTATCGCCGCCAGGCCTTGAAGAAAGCCGGGGTCGGGTTCCAGCTCGCGAACGGGTTCCAGCTCGCGAACGGGTTCCAGCATCACGGCCGCGATCTTCTTCGAGCGCTTCTTAAAGATGGAGAGCAGTGAGTCCAGATTGTTGTATTAAAACGGGTGGATCCTTTCTGCGTCTTTTTTTGGGAAGCCCCTTCACGAACGGAAGACTGCACGCGAACCAATCGTGATATCCGTGAAAATGTCCGGCGCAGACGGCGATCTCATCACGCTTGGTCACCGCGTGCGCGATACGCACCGCCGTGGTGCAGGCGTCCGATCCATTCTTGCCGAAATACAATTGCTCCGCGCACGGGATAAGGTTGATCAATCGATCGTCGACTTCGACCTGAAGTTCCGAAGCGATGGAAAAGCCCATGCCCTTGTCCATCTGCCGCCTCACCGCCTGATCGACGGCAGGGCATTGGTAGCCAAGGATAAAGGCCCCCCAACACATCATGGTGTCAACATACTCGCGGCCTTCGACATCCGTCAGTACGCCTTCCCGCCCCTCCCGCGCGAAGACCGGCGCGATCGAGCTGACAGTGATCTTGTCCTCGTCAGAGATGTCGGGCAGGATGCCTGGGATTTTGCCGAGAGCCTGGGACCATAGTTTTACGGACGCATCGACCATAAGTCGTTACGGAACCCGCGCCGTGGCGCATGAGGTGGTATGCTCCGACGTCGTATTCCCGGCGGCGATCGCCACCGCGCCGGCCGGCTCGTGATGGACAGTCGCCTTGGCGGGAATCCGCCGGGTCAGTTTGCGCCGCATCGGATCCGAGGCGGGGGTCTTGGAGATACAAGAAGGGCACACTTCGTTGTGCTTACCCTTCATCATTCCATGACGAAGCTTCAACCGGCCGATCGTATTCATCGCCTGCTCGAGGGGTTGATGCAGGATGTTTCCCATCGCGACATCCATCCGGTGAGAGCAGGGATACAGGTTTCCCCAGCTATCGATAATGAGCGTCATCCATGGGCAGACACAGAAAACACCCTCCGGATAAGGATGGGTTGCTTCGCTTTCCACCTCGTCATGGTGTGAAGTATCAAACTCGCTACGGGCGACGTCCTGGCACATGCGCCGTTGATATTGGCCCGTCTCGGCATCGAGATCGGATGGGAGAATCCGCGACGGGATCGACAGATGGATCCCTGAGCGCCGGGCGATCCGGCCGATCTCGTCATGAATCTCGTTATACGCCTCCGTGAAATGGACATACGATTCATCGTTCGTATAGTTGATCGGCTCGACCGGAATGAATTCAACCTCATCAACCTCTTGCTCAACGCATCACTCCATAATCTGGGGCAGTTCTTGCAGGTTTGATCGCATGATCAACGTGTTGATCTTTAGGTGGAGGGTGTCCGGCCTTCGTCTCCGTTTCATTGTCTGAAACGCGGCAATGTTATTCAGGACCCTTTCCAGGTGGGGCTTGCCACGTGGGGCTTGCCACGCAGGGCTCGGTACATATCAGGCTTAATCCCATCGAGCGACACGGCGAGATTCGTGACGCTTCTCGCCTGTAAGAGGGCCTCGGCCTTCGCGCCGCTCAGCATGGTGCCGTTTGTCACGACGCCGACGTTTCGAATGGCATAAGAACCGATGATCCGAAGAATATCCTCAAACTCAGGGGGAATCAGCGGCTCAAAGCCAAACGGTAGTTGCAGATAATAAGTGTGATCGAACAACCGCGAGGCGAGCAGTCGAAAGGCGTCCAGCGACATCGCATGCGCGGGATGCTCCAGCTTCAGATAGTCGGGATAGAAACACTTCTTGCAGAGCTGATTGCAGGTATTGGTTAAATCGAGACGGATCAGGAAAGGCTTGTCTTTGGCCTCGGGCCTGTAGACCGCCTTTCTATAATAGGTCTGCTCCAGAATAGGTCTGCTCCAGAATCTGTTTCGCGGTTCGCCTGAGGACGGAAGTCGTTAGCTGTCCTAGCCGGATAAGCCCCATTTGACGAGCCCTCCCCCGTTAACCTGTTTGATTGGCTTTGCGTCTTTCACTTCGGACCAGATCGGCATAACGTTTCCGGTTTCTGGATGCAAGCTTTCGTTGGAAATCCGGGGCATGCCCACTTGGTTGTCAAGTCCACGACGCAAACCCGGCATCCGCCGTTTACGACCCGCCGCCCGATGGCTTCCAGCGGTGAATCGTCACGCGCCGGAGGACCGCATCGCGGATCGGTCGGTTCTGGAAATGGGTCGGCAGCTCGGCGATGTTTGTGACCGCGTCCATCCCCCAGACCACCTCGCCGAAAACCTGGTGGTCCCCGTCGAACCCGGATTGAGGACTCAGGATGATCATGAACTGGCTCCCGTTGGTCATGGCCAGGATGCCGGCCTTGGAGTGGCTGAGTTCGGGGTGGGATTCGAGTTCGAGCTCGTATCCCGGTCCGGCGTGACCCACCCCGGTGGGGTCGCCCGTCGCGATGAATTGCGTGTTGATCACCTGGTGGAACAGCAGCCCGTCATAGAACCGCCGGGTGACCTGCTTCTTCGATTTGGGGTGGGTATAGGGTTTGGTCCCCTCGGCCAGGCCGATGAAGTTCCCGGTCGTCTTGGGGGCCCGCTCGGTAAAGAGCCGGACCAAGAAATCGCCCTGATTGGTCTCGAAGTAGGCATACGTGCCGGCGGGCCGGTCGGCCAGGACGCCGCGGATTTCGCGGTCGTTTGCCTTTTTCGTACACGCGGCTCCAGCCGCCATGATCGACACCACCGCAACCAGCCCAGCGACGCGACTCCATCTGTTGGTTGGATTCACCATCGATCCTTCCCCAAGATTCCAAAGCCGTGGAATGCCTCGGCCCGTGAAGCACCCGACTGATATCTCAACGCACATCCCTCTTAAATCTTAGCCACTCGGTGCCGGGTGGCCAACGGATTTTTTGCGCATGTGGGCATCCCGAACCGAATCGCGCTTGGGAATGATCGGCATCCGGGGGACCTGGGATCGTCTCGCGGCCCAAGGGATCGGCCTGTAAGCGCGAATCCCAGGTACCTGATTGACGGGCAGCCTGGGTGGGGCCGTGGACATCCTGTCGTCGCTGGAGGATGGGGCTTCTCCCGCCCAACCGGCGGGCCCCGGTCCCCTAATGGCGCCTGATGAGGCGCAAAAAGTCTTTGGCTGGGTCTTTCTCGCTCGTGGCCTTCTTATGCCAATCCAAGCGATACAGCGGGCATGGGACCGTATTGTAGTAACGGTCCTCCCCTTTGTCGGGGTGCTTGCAGTAGACCGCGTCCGGCCGCTCAGGCTTGGTTACGTGGTATAGGCAGTCGCTCAGAGCGCATTCAACGATGATCATCTTCTCCGGCATTGATTAAAAACCTCCAATAAGCTGAAACGCCGATATCCGCAATGGATTACGCGGGAATGGAACGTGCCACGCCGCTTCGCGGAAAGCCCCCGAAGCGACCCGGCCAGATCGTGAACCGACTTCTCCCTTTACGGCCTGAACTCCCGTGGGCCATCCCCCCTATCCAGGATAGTGTAGCACGCCGGCCCACCTCTGTCACCCCGGGTGGCGCCGCGACGGCCAACCGGCTCGCTCCGGTCAACGTCCCCGGCCTACTTGCCGGACGCCGCATCAAGCCGCCGGATCACCTCATCGGTCAGATCCACGTCCGGTTCAAGATAGAGCACCGCCTCCATCGAGACCACAAGCTGCACTCCGCGCCGCCGGCACAGCGACTGGACGGTCGTCATGATCTGGTCGCGCACGGGTCCCAGGCCGGCTCGTTCGGCCTCGTCCCAGGCCTCCGTGAAGCGGCGTCCCAGGACCTTGACCTCCTCGTTGAGCCGGTCGATTTCATCCTGGCGCTTGTGGTTGACCTCCTCGCTGACCGCCGCGGCCTGGGCGCGATAGAGCTCGAGCTTTTCCGTCAGGAGCTGCCGTTTGGCCTTGAGGTCGCTCTGGATGGTCACCACGGGACCGGCCAGATCGACAAGTTGGCCCTGGACCCAGATCGACTGGTCTTTGACCCGCGCCACGTCGACCGCAGCCAACACGGGGGAGCCTTCCCGCGAAGCCGCCATCACGACCGCCAGGCCGAGTATCAGGCCCATCCCGGTCAGGAGGCACCGGACAGCCGTTACGACAAGCTGATTCTTCATCATCGTTTCAATCCTTTGGGGGTTTGGTGCATCGTTTCGAGCCGAGGGGCGATATCCAGCATCCAGAGTATACAAGACCGGACCTCGTGATCACCTCATAGATGGTTCATGTTCTCCTGGGCGAACACCTCGAAGCGGAGCCACGAGAAGATCGGGGCGCGCGACTCGAGTTCGGCGAGCGCCCCCGTGTTGATCCGGCCGGAGCGGACTTGCCCTTCGAGCCGATCGAAGTGCGTGAGGTGGTCTTCGATCCGCCGGCGGGCGTAGGGTTCGGCGGTGCCGGTCTTCATGATGAACGGCCAGTCCGAACTCTGGGCCAGGAGGAGCTGGCGGGCCATCTGGTCGAGCGCGCGCCGGCGCGGGGGGTCCGATTCTCCCCGGTGACGCCGGGCCAGGTCCGTCATGCGGTCGGCGGCCCCATGCAGACGCGGATAGATCCAGGCGTTGGCCGGATCGAGCCACATCGCCGCGTACCCCCCCAGGCCCCATGAGCTGAAGGGCGGGTCGATCGTCTCCAGGCCCTCCCCGTGCCGGGCTAGGTAGTCCGAGGGCGTGAGGGGACGGATGGGACTGCCGGGTTCGCTCATCAGTCGCATCAGGCGATCGAGCCAGATCGGGCCTTCGTACCACCAGTGGCCCATCAATTCGGCGTCGTAGGGCACCGTGACCAGGGGCGGGCGGTCGAGCCGACCCGCCGCCTCCGCGCACTGGTCCAGGCGCTTGCGGAAAAAATCGCGCGCGTGATCATCGGCCCGCGCCCGGGCCGCCGCCGGGTCGTATGGCCCCTTTTGATCCAGCTCCACCGGGCCGGTCACGCGGTGATATTTGAAACCGGTCGCCACGCGTTGGCCGCTCTCATGGATATAGGGTCGAACGTATTCGAATTCGAGGTCATGGCCGGCGTCGCGGTGATACTCGCGATATAGGGTATCGCCGGGATAGCCCTCGGTGGCGCTCCAGACCTCGCGCGTGGCGCCGGCGTCGCGGGCGAAAGCGGCGACCCCCGCGGGGGACCGCACCGGTGCCAGGCAGCCCCGCATCGGGAGCCGACGCAGGTCCTGGAGGGCGTGGGAATCCAAGAAGAAGTAGTTCAGACCCGCTGAACCGAAAACCGCATCCAGGCCGGGGTGGTAACCCATCTCCGCGTTCCACAGGCCGGGCGGCGCGGCTCCGAAACGCCGCTCGAACGCCTCCTCCCCCACCCGCACCTGCGCCGCGACGGCCGCGGATTGGTGCTGCAGGAGGGGCAGAAAGGCATGAGTGGCCGAGGTCGTGATCAGTTCCAGCTGCCCCGACGCGCGAAACGAGTCGAAGGCCCCGGCCAGGTCGCCCCCCCACGTCTCCTCGAAGGCCCGCCGGCAGGAGCGGAACCGATCGAGGTAGAACCGGGCCACGGGATGAAACTCGAGCAGCAGGCGCGTGCGGACGATTTCGGACTGGGCCAGCTCGATCAGCTTCTCCAGATGCGCCCGGTAGCGCCCGTGCAGCAGTGGGTCGTCGAACATGGCCACCAACGTCGGCGACAGCGAGACCGTGAGCCGCCCCTCGACCCCGTCGCGCCGCCAACCGTCGAACACCTCCAGCAGCGGCAGATAACACTCGGTCACCGCCGCATGAAACCAACGCTCCTCGAACGGATCGGCGTATTCGGGATGCCGGACGTAGGGCAAGTGAGCGTGCAGAACAAGCGCAAGGTATCCGGTTGGAAGCGTCGTCAAAACAGGCCGATCCTTGACAGGCCAATCGACATCGCGCGGGTGGGTCGTTGTGGTCTTCTCACCCAATGACGGATGGATTGATCCATTCGGGCTCCTCATTCAGGATGCACGCGCGATCATCCTCTCGTCAAAAGCTCGGGTCAATGGCGGTGGCAAATCGCTTCGGTCCGGGGACCCGTGAATTCGGGTGCGTCTCGCGGTTCCGATGAGACTCACCCGGGAACGCCGGCACGCCGGCGGTACGCCGGTTGGCAAAACGAGGGGCTTGACCGGGGCGTCCCGACCTGGTAAAGATAGAGGTGCTGTAGCGGCTGGGGTCCCGATATTGAAAGCGGAGGCCCAGTTGGTTTCTAGGAAAGTTTTGTTGCTGGCGGGTTTCCGCGGCCGGGGAAGACGTAGGATTTCGACGACACGTTGAATCTTCCTGAGGATAACGATCGACCCAATGCCTGAAGCCACGGTTCAGGAACCTCCAGCCAAGCTGGAACTGGGTCGTATTGGGATCATCGCCGGCGAGGGTCAGTTCCCGATGATGCTGGCCCGGGCCGCGCGCGACCGTCACGTGACCGTGACCGCCATCGGGATTCGGGGAATCACCGCGCCCGACCTGGCCAATGACGTCGATGCCATGCATTGGGTCGATTTCGGGCAGTTCAGCCGGGTCATTGAACTCTGCCATCAGCACGGAATCAGCCACGCCATCCTGGCTGGCCGTATCAAACACCGCTCCATTTTCCAACTGACAAAAATCGACGCGCGTGGCATCAAGCTGCTGGCCAAGGCACCCACCAGGAAGGCCGACGCCCTGCTGGGCCTGGTTGGCGAGGAATTCGCCCGCGAGAACATCAAGCTGCTCGATTCGACGCTCCTGATCCGCGAGTGCATGCCCGGCCCGGGCCTGCTGACCCCTTCGGCACCGCCCAGTCAAGCCATCCTCGACGACATCGAATTTGGCCGGCCCATCGCCGACTCCATCGCGGGCTTGGATATCGGCCAGACCGTCGTGGTCAAGAACCGCTCGATCGTTGCGGTCGAGGCGATGGAGGGAACCAATCGGACGATCCTGCGCGCCGGGAGCATCGCCGGTGAGGGTTGCGTGGTCCTCAAGATCAATAAGCCACGCCAAGACAAACGCTTCGACGTGCCCGTCCTGGGCCTCACCACGGTCAAGAAGATGATCCAGGCCGGGGCCGTCACGCTGGCCTTCCCGGGGGGCGAGGTGCTCTTCTTCGAGTTGGAGGATGCCTGTTCGCTGGCCGCCTCGCGCGGCATTTCGATTTACGCCTGGTAACCGACGCCCCTTCCATTGATGGCCCCTTCACCTCACGACCTGATCCACGAAACCTTCGGCCGCAACGAGCAGGAATTGATTGAGCTGCATCGGGCCATCGTGCGCTTCCCGACGGTCAATCACGGCGACGGCACGCCGGCCAACGAGGACCAGTTTGCCGCATTCGGACGCGAGTATCTGAAAAAAGCGGGGGTCGAGTCGCGCATCCTCGAGAGCGCGCCGCACCGAGCCAATCTGCTGGCCGAGACCGGCGACGGCGGCCCCACGATGCTATGGATGAGCCACAGCGACGTCGTCCCGCCCGGCGACGAAGCCGCATGGACGCACGGCCCCTTCTCGGGGGCACTCGAGGATGGCCGCATCTACGGCCGCGGGGCCAATGACTGTAAGATGCTGGTCGCCGCTTCCTTGTTCGCGATGGCCCAGCTTAAAGCCCTGGGGCTTCCGCGCGGGGGGACCTTGCGAGTGGCCGTCGGGGCCGACGAGGAGGTTGGCGGGGAACTCGGTTTCGGTTGGCTGGCCCGCGAGCACCCCGAATTTCTGCGGGCCGACGTTGCCATCTGCGAGGGGGCTGGCAGTTGCCTGGGGTGCTTCGAGGACGGCATTCCGGTCTGTTCGGTCGGAACCGGGGAGAAGGGCCGCTACGAAGTGACCTACCGCGTGCGGGGCGAGGGTGGCCACGCCTGCACGCCGTGGGGCAAGTTCAATCCTATCAGTGTCCTACACGAATTGATGAACCGCATCGAAGCGTGGCGTCCCTACCCCGCGCCCGCCTCGCCGGTCTTCGCGCACGTGGGCCGTTGGGTCGGTTTCGAGGGGGGCATCGATGAGAATAACCTGGAAGAGGCGATCGGTCGGCTCGAAAACCAGTCCGACTCGCTCATCCGTTCGCTACGCGGCCAGAGCCGGATGACCTTCACCCCGACGATGGTGGGCGCCGGCGACAAGAGCAACGCCCTGCCGACCGAAGCCCGGCTGGTCTGCGACATCCGCACGCTTCCGGGTCAGCCGCGCGAAGAGGTCGAACGGATGGCCCACGATTTCGCCGACGACCTGCGGGGCGTCGAGATCGAAATCCAAACCACGACCGACCCCAGCGTCTCCGATTTCCCTGACTCCATCGCCGAGATGTTCGAGCGAGCCACCCGCCTGGCGGTGGGAGCGCCGGTCAAGACCGTGCCGGTTTGGTCCGTGGGTGCCACCGACGCCCGCTTCGTCCGGTCGGTCGGCACCCCCGTCTACGGCTACCAACTCGTCCACCCCGACGCCGACCCCAACCGGCTGGGGATTCACTGCATCGACGAATCCATCGAGGCCTCGATGCTTCTCCCCTGCGCGCTATCATTGGCGCATTCGGCCGTCGAGTTCTGCTCCTGATTCCGATGCTTATCGTCATCTCGCTCGGTGACCGGCGGATTCGGCAAGCGGTGGACCAGCTCGCCGCAGACGGGCCGTATTGGCCATCCACACGCCGATGATAATCGTCAAACCCCCAACGGCCAGGTTCCAGGTAAAGACCTCCCCCAACACGAAACAACCCACCAACACGGCGATGACGTTGTTGATATACATCGTCGAGGCCGTCCGATGCGCCGGAAAGTGCAGCACGCAGTACATATACGCCATGTAACCCATCCAGGAGCCGACGACCAACAACCACACGGCCGCCAGCAAGGACTCGCGACTCGGTGGCCCGGCCCTCAGGTGCTCCCCAAAAATCAGCGCCAGCGGGAGTGCCGCGACCCCGCCGGCAATGTTTTGGCAGGCGACCATCATGAGGTGCGAGCAGGCCACGGGGCGACGGGTGTGATAGATGCTCCCGATCGCCCAAAGCAACGGCGACGCGAAGAGTGCTCCCATCGCCCACCAGAAATTGGGATGCGGCTCGAATGACCCGTCCAGCGCGCCCCCCAGGTCGCGGCCGCACAGCACCGCCACCCCGCCCAGACCGACAACCAGACCGATCCAAGCCATCCGCGGGACACGCTGGCCAAAGAGCGCCGCCATCACGACAAACATCAGCGGACCGATATTGACCGCCAGCGCGGCAAAACTGCTGTCGACATAGCTCTCGGCCCAACAGATGAACGGATTGGCCAGCGCCAGCATGAGGATTCCCACCACGGCGATCCGAGGCCAGTCGGTCCGGCTGGGCCACGCGACCCCTCGCAGGCGCAGGACCACCAGGATCACCGCCCCCGCCAGCGTAAACCGCCCCACGGCCAGCAGAAATGGCGGGATGGTCTCGACGGCGACCTTCATGGCCGCGAACGTCGTGCCCCAGGCCAGGCTTGCGGTGATGAAAGCCAGCGTCTTGATATAGGTGGGCGAGTTAGGGATCAAGGTAAATGGGCGCGAGAGGGCGCATCCGTCGGCACCATGCAGATTTCCACGCGGACGACGTTTCAACCCAGAACGGAAGCATTTCGGGCCAAGGGTTGGACCCAACGATATATCGTATCCCACACGCCGATCAATCGATTTCCCGATCCACCTAGCCCCAGGGTGTGACTCAGGTTTGGGAGTAAACGCGGTATCAATGAAGGGTCCCCGAGTTTCAATCTGATCGGCTCTCGGCTCCCGTCCTCGTCCTTCGTCCTCGAATTCTTCAGTCGAAAGAAAGGCCATCGTTCTGGAAACACCCGATCGAATCCAAGAAAGTCCGAGGAC
>CAUZJO010000148.1:0-11595 GCA_963580245.1 Candidatus Sumerlaeia bacterium
TATCCCCTGGACAAATCCCAGGACAGCGGCCTGCTCTAAACTGTCAACTTTCCCCAAAGCGGCTCAATGACCCATGAGATTAACTCCACGTGAGATAGACAAACTGCTATTGCACCAGTCGGGTTTCGTGACGCAGAAACGTTACGCGCGCGGGTTGCGGCTGAATTACACCGAGGCGATTGCGCTGATCGCCACGCAGTTACAGGAGTTTATCCGCGACGGCGAGTCCGTCGCCGACCTGATGGCTAAGGGTAAGAAGATCCTGGGCCGCACGGACGTGATGGCGGGCGTGCCGGAGATGATCCATGAAGTGCAGGTGGAGGGCACATTCCCTGACGGCACGAAGCTGGTGACGGTGCACAACCCGATTTGCTCGGAACAGGGCAGCGAGGAGCTGGCACTTTACAGCTCCGGCCTGACTCGTGCGGCGGGGGCGAACAAGGGTGAGGCCGGCGAATGTCTACCGGGCGAATATTTTGTCGAGGCCGGCGAGTTCACCCTGAACGAGGGGCGAGACCTGGTCGAGGTAAAGGTTACGAACATGGGCGACCGCTCCGTACAGGTCGGATCGCATTACCCGTTCTTTGAAACCAACCGTAAATTGTCGTTCGACCGGGCGAATGCCTTTGGACGCCGATTGAACATATCTTCCGGTACGGCCGTGCGATTCGAGCCGGGCGAAACGAAAAGGGTTGAACTGGTGCGGATTGCCGGCGAACAGACCGTTTACGGTGGCAATGCCATGACCATGGGCAAGGCGGACGAAGGAAGGGCCGCCGAGATGACCCGGAGGCTGGAAGCCGCGGGGTTTATGAATCAGCCGGAGTAGGGGTTGACGGAGGCGGATTGATCATCAATCACTCCCACGCAGAGGCGCGCAACCAAAAGAAAGAGCATGAGCCGCACGATCGAAAAAAGAACTTACGCCGATATGTATGGCCCCACAACGGGTGACCGGGTTCGCCTGGGTGATACGGACTTGATCATCGAGGTGGAAAAAGACGCGACGATCATCGGTGAGGAGTGCAAATTCGGCGGGGGCAAGGTATTGCGGGACGGCATGGGGCAGGCCTCGGGCGTGAGTCAGGACGAAGCGCTCGACGTGATTATCACCAATGCCTTGATTGTGGATTACACCGGTATTTACAAGGCTGATGTCGGGATCAAGAACGGGCGTATCGCGGGGATCGGCAAGGCCGGTAATCCACACGTGATGCCGGGGGTGGATCCCAACCTGGTTTGCGGCGTGACGACCGAAGCGATCGCGGGCGAGGGGATGATCCTGACCGCGGGCGGAATCGACGCGCACATTCACTTCATCTGCCCACAGCAGATCAATGAAGCGATCGCCTCGGGCCTGACGACGATGATCGGCGGTGGCACGGGTCCGGCGCACGGCACGGCGGCCACAACCTGCACACCCGGGGCGCATCACATCGAGCTGATGCTGCGCGCGACGGATGCTTTTCCGCTCAACTTCGGGTTCCTGGGCAAGGGCAACTCGTCGCTGCCACAGGGGCTCACCGAGCAAATCGAAGGTGGCGCCTGTGGGCTGAAACTGCACGAGGACTGGGGCACCACGCCGGCAACGATCGACTGTGCGCTCTCGATTGCCGAGGAATACGATGTGCAGGTGGCGATCCACACAGACACGCTCAACGAGTCGGGATTTGTTGAGGATTCACGCAACGCGTTTAAGGGCCGGGCGATCCATACCTATCACACCGAGGGCGCGGGCGGCGGCCACGCGCCGGACATCATCCGGTTGTGCGGCGAGGCGAATGTGCTGCCGTCCTCGACCAATCCCACGCGCCCCTATACGGTAAACACGATCGACGAGCACCTTGATATGCTGATGGTTTGCCATCACCTGGACAAGAACATCCCCGAAGACGTGTCGTTTGCCGAGTCGCGCATCCGCGGCGAAACGATTGCCGCCGAGGACATTCTGCACGACATCGGCGCGTTTTCGATGATCGCCTCGGACTCGCAGGCGATGGGCCGCATTGGCGAGGTGATCTGCCGTACCTGGCAGACGGCGCACAAAATGAAGGTACAACGCGGACCGCTACCCGAGGACGGCGACCGCAACGACAACTTCCGTGTCAGGCGCTACATCGCGAAATACACGATCAACCCGGCCATCACGCACGGCGTCGGCGATGAAATCGGCTCGGTCGAGGTGGGCAAGCTCGCGGACCTAGTGCTGTGGAAGACGGCCTTTTTCGGCATTAAACCGGAGATGGTGATCAAGGGCGGGTTTATCGCGCAGTGCCAAATGGGCGACCCGAACGCCTCAATTCCCACGGTACAACCGTTCTACAGCCGGCCGATGTTCGGCTCGTTCGGCTCAACGATGAAGCATCATTCGCTAGCATTTGTCTCGGTTGCGAGCGTCGATCTTGTGAATTCGGAGTACGGGTTGACAAAGAAGGCTTACGCGGTGCGCAAATGCCGGTCGATCTGCAAGCAGGATCTGAAGCTTAATGCGTTGCTGCCGAACATCGCGGTGGATCCGGAGACCTACAAGGTTACAGTAGATGGGGAACACCTCACCTGCGAGCCGGCAACACGCTTGCCGTTAGCCCAGTTGTATCATCTGTTTTAGACCATGCCCGGGCATGACCCATGATAGGTTCCCTGGATCAACTACTGCTGTTTCAATTAGCCGATGCATCGCTGCCCACGGGTGGCTACGCATTTTCCAGCGGGTTGGAGGCGACCGCGCGGCTGGGATTGATCCGCGATCATCATCAACTGGAGCAATACTTGCAGGATTATGCACGGCAGGTCTGTACGGGTGAAATCCCTTTTATCAATGACTGCTATCGCCTGTCGGGGCCGTGGTTGTCCGCGGATACAATCAACCTTGCGTGGCAACTGGATGCCTTCCTGACCATCCCGTCGATGCGCCACGCGAGCACCGTGCAGGGACGCAATTGGCTGGCCGCGACACAGGCGGTGTTTCAAGACAAGGCCATCGGCGACATCGAGTTACTGCACCGGAAACATGGACTGCCGTGTCACTATACCATGTGCTTCGGACTCAGTCTCCGCACAACATCGACGCCGCTCCAGTCGACGCGCAATCTCTACCTGTATCTCGCGTTGCGTGACCAGGTCAGCGTGGCCGTGCGTTTGGGGCTTATCGGCCCGCGGTATGGCTCAGAGCTGCTCGCGCGCATACTGGATACCGGACAGGGGATGCTGGAGACATACGCGGATCTGGGTGCGGGCGAAGCGTATCGCAGCGGACCGCTGATGGAGATCGCGCAGGCTTGGCACCCGAATATTTATTCCAAACTATTCCAGAACTGAGAAGGAGCGGCACCCATGAAATATCAGCGCATTCTCTATCACATGACGGGACACGATCACGACCATCCCCCCGTTGTCGGCGAATTCAGGCTGCGTGAACTGATCCGCCCCGACCGTGACTTTAACGAGCGGGCGTTCACGATCGGCATCGGCGGGCCGGTGGGCACGGGCAAAACCGCGCTGCTGCTGGCGTTGTGTCGCGCGATGCGCAACCAGTACAGTCTGGGCGTGGTGACGAATGACATCTTCACCCGCGAGGACTGCGAGTTCTTGTTGCGCCATGAGGCGCTGGAAGCCGATCGCATTCGCGCCGTTGAAACCGGAGGTTGCCCGCATGCCGCGATTCGTGAGGATATCACCCTTAATCTGCGCGCACTGGAGGACCTGATGACCGGCATCCCCAGCATCGAGTTGCTGTTTGTCGAAAGCGGCGGCGATAATCTGGCGGCCAATTTCAGCCGCGAGCTGGTCGATTATTCAATTTACGTGATCGATGTGAGCGGCGGTGATAAAATCCCGCGTAAGGGTGGTCCGGGTCTCACGCAGTCTGATTTGCTGGTCATCAACAAAATTGACCTGGCGGAGATGGTTGGGGCGAGCCTCGAGGTGATGGACCGTGACTCGAAGAAAATGCGAGGAGGTGGTCCATTCATCTTTACGCGTGCGAATGCCGGACACGGGATCCCCGAAATCATCGAGCATATCGTCGCCGCGAAGGAGGTAATGCTGTCGGCGAAATCATGATTACAGGGATTGATTATTGTTTGTGGCGCAGCGGATTGAAGCCGAGCCAGGCTACTTCGCGTAACTTCTCGAACAATGTCTGTAATAGCTCCTCCAGCGGTTCGCGTTCACGGCTGATCGATCGGACCTGGAATCCCTTGTCCTTGATAGGATGCGTCGAGCAGATATGGCTCAATGAGGCGTTTGCGTCGTTTCCTCGTACGGCTTCATGGGTGAAGAGACCGGCCAAATCTTTAGCCTGATGCCCGATCAGATAAATGTTCATCCATTGCCGATAATCGTCGAAGTGCATCGGCGAACCGCAGGCGATGATTCCTGGTTCGATGCGCATGCGCTCGATCACCAGCAATTCACTGTCTAGATGCAGCTCAAGTTCGGTTTCCACGCTTTCAAATGCAAAGACTTCGCCTGTTTTAACCCGGCCGGCACTGAACCATTCGACCAGCACAAGGTTGGACGCGCCCATGAGTCGCCAGACCTGCCGTTGGCGGTAGAGGCTTTGGGCATGAGGAATGAGCGGATTGAGGTAAACAACAGCCAGCGCATCTTCGAGGGTTGCGCGCAGCGACCAGGTGCTGGTGCGGCCATCCGGGGATCGATAGACATGGGCATGCGCCTGAGAACCAAGGAACAGTCGACTGCCCACGCGGCCATCCACATCCAGCTCGACCGTATCACCCTGCAGCAAGCCGCCACCATATGACGATAGCATAACATGGCACGCTGCACTGTACGTTTTTGGATTAAGGATCTTCAGCGGAACGATGCTGCGGACCGACGTTAGTTTGGAACTTCCCTCGTGGTGTTCGATGACGACTTTGTTGAATGGAAGCGTTTGAATGATGAAACCTGCCTGCCAGACAGTCCGGGAAATAACGCTCGATCTTTTCCCGATCGATATTATTCATATCACCTTCATCAATGAACTTTCCGCCGTCAAGAATATAGTAGGAGTCCCCGATACGGCGGGCTAAATCCAATACTGCTCACTTAAGGACCTTCACATGGTATTGGATCATCTGTCGGACCGTTGCGTCGTGATGCTTGGGGCGAATCGGCCAGCTGCTCATTTTCCGTTTGGTCCCTCGTGGGTTGCGTCGGCCACGGCTTGAGACTGCCCGTTCTTCCAGTATTTCCTCAAGCACCGATTCATGCAGGGCCTTCCTGCGGCGAGGGGGGGAGAGAGACGAACTGGGGCAACTTTCGTCGAATGACGCGCACGCTGTGTACGAATGATAATCGGTCCGGATCGATGTCGGCCTTCAAGGCCGCTTCGTGCATAAGTCCCCGTATTGCAAAATGCGCCATCATGAAACCGTAGAACTCCTGCGTCACAAGATCGGCTCGCTTGCTACGCAACACGATATTCGCCCCGTGCAGATGCGTTTTGAATTCGTCAAGTGCCGTCTCGATTTCCCATCGATCATGGTAAAGCGCGGCGAGTTCTTTCGCGGGCTGTGCCTCGCCAAAATTCGGAACTTCAATGATTTCAGTCACTTGACTTGTTTCTCCGTCAGGCCCAAAATCGGCGATGATGCTCAAGTTTATCATCGCTTCCATGTCCGCCGTCCTGCAGGTCCTGCGCCTTGTCGTCCAATCCCGAAATGAGCTGATTATGTGACGAACGTCAACCTCTAATTCGCTTGAGCGACGATTAGAACTCCCAATACCTGGGAGCAAAAGGGATGGGGTTATTTCCTCCTTTGTGGTATCAATGATTTACTGGCCCGGAGTAAGTGCTTGGCGGCGGGGAGGTCGGGGATGGGGAAAATGACGGTCAGTTCGCCGTCGCCGATCTTGTCGGCCTGGAGGCCGGGGACCTTGGCCTGGAGCGATCCGAGGCGATAAAGGGGCCGATTCGTAGGCACCCAGGCCCAAAATCGGCCGGGCTCCTTGTAGATTTTGCCGCCTCTGCCGTTCAGGGGGATGAAGCGGTCGCGGCATTTGTCGAGGCGGATGATGAATTTGGTCTCGATGTCGGCCCATGTGAGGGTCATCGGGATGCCCCCCGATTGCGTCGGGCGGGGGGAGACGTGGCCGGCTTGGGCTTGCGCCGGCGGCCGGCCACGAGCTTATGTGTTTTCTCCCCCGCGTTCGTCTCACCTCCTTTTATTTCCTTAGTCGGTCAGGACGACCGAGATTTATGCGCATCTATTGCCGTACGCAGATGACCGAGTCGCTAAGGCTTTAGGGAAAAACTGTAGACAGGGTGTAGCAAATGTTGTGGGGATCGGCGGAATGGAGAACACGTAAACTTATATGGAATCAATGGAGCGGGAAACCGGGTTCGAACCGGCGACATCCAGCTTGGGAAGCTGGCGCTCTACCAACTGAGCTATTCCCGCTCGCGTTTGCAAATTGAATCATAGCAGGCGCATAACCGTGGTCAAGCGGAAAGAGCAATTCCGACTTACTCGGCTTTATTTGGGACCGATTGTGAGGCCGTTTTGGCCATCTTCCGGCGACATCGCTTGGCACTAATGAGCGTCGGGCTCAGGTTTATCCTTGGCCCCGGATCTGAAAAGATTATCCTATCGTGGAGGTCTCCTCCGCTACGTCCAAACCACCCCATGACACCGATCAGGCTTATCGTGGCGGCCGATATCGGGTCACGCGGTGAGACGGGGTATCGCGTCCCGGCCGCCCGAGGGGGTGAGGGCGTGATGAAAGGCTAAGCGGTGGGCCGCAACGACAGGCTTCCACCACCCGTGCTCCATTTCCCCGCGAGAAGCTCCGTTGCGTGACTCCCGACAAACCAACCTTAAATTCGCGAGTGGACAAACCGTCGCCGTCGGATTACAACGTGCGGGCAGGATGCGGAGTCGGGGGACCCGGATCGACCGTGCGGCGCACCCATGTGGCACCCGCCGGCAGTAAGGAAGTCAGTGCGAATCGCCATCACAGTTCCGGACCCGCCCCAGGGTAAAGTCAAGTACGAGGACCCAGCCGTTCTCGCGCTCGTGGGCAAGTTCTCGCCCAAGAAGGTCACGCCGTATTACTGCGAATTCCTCCCCGACGATTATGAAACGGCCGACATCATCGTCATCGCCCGCGATCGAGTCCTTGATCTGCTCATCCACGACATCGAGAAACTGGAGAACCGCCGCGAACGCACATCCGATCCGGATGAACAGGCCCTGCTCGACCGAGTCCTCGCCGGGCTCGAGGCCGAAACCCCGGTCTGTGATCAGGAATTCTCGGAACCCGACCGTGAGCGGCTGCGAACCATCAGCCCGCTGAGCATGAAACCGACGCTCATCATCGACGGCGACGCCGCCGGCCCCAACGACCTCATCCCTCGCGCGCTGGAAAAGGCCGGTCTCATGTTCTTCTACACTTCGGGCCAACCGGAAGTTCACGCGTGGCTGGTCCGGCGCGGGGCCGACGCGGTGACTTGCGCGGGCAAAATCCACTCGGACCTGGCGCGCGGCTTTGTGAAAGCCGAGATCGTGCCGGTCGATGATCTGCTGCAATGCCATAGCCTGCAGGACGCCCGCAAGCGCGACCTCACCCGCCTAGTCGACCGCGAGTTCGTCATTCCCGAGAAGACCGTCATCGACATTCGTTTCAACGTTTAGGGACGACTCGGGTGAAATTCGGCCGACGGCCAGGATGGAGTAGGGACTGATGGATGGGGACAAAGGGGTTGCCGAGGTCAAGATCAAGCAGGCGACGGTATTGATCTTTCCCTCGCTGGCCGAGATGGCCTCGACGGCGGCCTCGCGGGCGGCCGAGAGCCTGCGCGGGGCGATCGCCGAGCGGGGGCGGGCGCGGATCATCGTCGCGACCGGGAACTCGCAGATTGCGTTCCTCAAGACGCTGACCGAGCAACCGGGCATTGACTGGTCCAAGGTCGAAGTCTTCCACATGGATGAATACGTTGGGATGGACTTCGAGCACCCGGCCGGATTTCGACGCTACGTGAAGACCCGGTTGGTGGACGTGGTCGGGGCCGGGCGGGCGCATTACCTGAACGGCGAAGCCCTTGACCTGGACGTGGAGTGCCGCCGCTACGGCGAGCTACTGGCCGAAGCGCCGATCGACCTGTGTTGTATGGGAATCGGCGAGAACGGCCACATCGCGTTCAACGACCCGCACGTGGCCGATTTCAAGGACCCGCTGGCCGTCAAGCGCGTGACCCTGGACGAGGCCTGTCGGCGGCAGCAGGTGGGCGAGGGGCACTTCACGGACCTCGACGCGACGCCGCGCGAGGCACTGACGCTGACCTGTCCGGTGCTGATCACGCCACGGCATCTGATCTGCATCGCCCCGGAGCGGCGCAAGGCCGAAGCGGCGCGCAACGCCATCGAGGGGCCCCTGAGCGAGGATTGTCCCGCGTCCTTGCTCCTCACGCAACCGCACGCGGCGATCTACCTGGATCAGGAATCGGCTTCGCTCCTCTCGGTCAATCAGTGACTCGCCGGCAGGGTTCCCAGGACCAGCCTCGGCGGCCTTGGTGGCTCTTGACCGACCTCGAAGGCCTGCTCGAGCATCTTGCTTGCCGATTGCCACGCGCTTTCCTTGCGGTATCTCACGGTAATGACCGGCTGACCTTTATCGACGCGCTGGCCGATTTTGACCTCGATGGCGAGGCCGACTCCGGGATCAATGCTGTCCTCCTTCGTCGCCCGACCCGCGCCCAAGACGGCGGCGGCCAATCCGATTTGGCGTGTGTCGAAGCCGCCGAGCCAACCCGGGCGCGGGGCCGGGATGACGGCCTCGCGCGGGGCGGTCGGGAGGCGCCAGGGTTCGTCCAGCACCCGTCGATCTCCCCCTTGGGCCTCGATCAGTTGACCGAATTTCTCCAGGGCGGCGCCCGAGCCGATGGCCCGTTGGATCATGCGCTTGGCATCCCGTGGGCTGGCCGCCAATCCCGCCATTGTCAACATGCGGGCCGTTAGCGCGTAAGTCACTCGCTCCAGATCAGGCGGGCAGCGGCCTTGCAACGCCTCGATCGCTTCCAGGACCTCGTTGGCGTGCCCGACCGCCCGGCCCAGCGGCTGATTCATGTCGGTCAGGGTCGCCGAGACTCGCCGGCCCATCGATTTGCCGATCTCGATCATCGTCTTGCCCAGCCGGCGGGCGTCGGCCGCGCGGGCCATGAAGGCCCCATTGCCCACCTTGATGTCGAGGACGAGCACCCCGCAGCCCTCGGCGAGTTTCTTGCTCATGATCGAGGTGGCGATGAGCGGAATCGATTCGACGGTGGCGGTCACGTCGCGCAAGGCGTAGAGCTTTTTGTCGGCGGGGACGAATTTCTCGCTCTGGCCGGCCATCGCCACGCCGATCTTTTGGAGCTGGCGCCGCATCCGCGCCCGGCTGAGCTGGACGTGGAATCCCGGAATCGTCTCCAGTTTGTCCAGGGTGCCGCCGGTATGCCCCAATCCTCGGCCCGAAACCATCGGGACGACCAGCCCGCAGGCGGCGGCCAACGGAGCCAGAATCAGTGAAACCTTATCGCCCACGCCGCCCGTGGAATGCTTGTCCGCCTTGACCCCGTCGATGTCCGACCAATCGTAGACCTCTCCCGAGCGCATCATCGCCTCGGTCAGGACCGTGAGCTCCTCGCGGTCCATCCCCTGGAAGAAGATCGCCATCAGCAGGGCCGACACCTGGTAATCGGGAACGCGACCCGCGACGTAGCCGTCGACCAGCGAGCGGATATCCGGGGCCGAAAGCGCCTCGCCCCGGCGTTTGGCGTGGATCAGATCGACGACTCGCACGGTCTATCGCCTCCCGCGATTGAGATACCAGTTCCGGAACGTCTCGGTCAGCTCTTCGCGACTCATTTCGGCCAGGCCCGCGTTGGGGGTCAGCTCATACAATCGGGGCGAAGGGAGCCGCTCCACCGGATAGAGCGGCGATTGATAATAGGAGAGGGGGAGCAGCGAGGCCGCCGGCTTGGGATTGAGGAGGTCCCTGATGAGTTCGTCGTGCGTGAAGGTGATGAAGATCCGGCGCCCTTGTTTGAAGTTAGGGATCAGAAAGCCGTCGAAGATCGCCACGTCGAAGGGGAGTTTGTCGGTCGGCGGGCGGTCCTCGATCCTGATGGGGATGCGGGGCCGTCCGGCGGATTCGAAATAGCGCGCGTACCAGCCCTGAAAAATGAAATTCGAGCCGACGATCGAGACGTCGGGGCGTTGCCCCAGCACCATTTGCTGATACCACAGACAGTAACAATCGCTATCGGCCCCGGTCAGGACAATGGCGTCGGCGGGGAGCGTCTCGATCACCGCCCGGCCCCAGGCCCCCGGAGCGTCGTCCGCCGATTTGTCGATCGCCCGAAAATGCCAAAGGACCATCGCGAGCGCGCATAGGGCCGGCACGGTGCGCATGAGGGGGCCGAGCTGGAATTCGGGATGCTTTTGCTCGGTCCGCTCGGCCAACCACCACGCCGTCAAGATCCAGCCGATGGCGGCCGCCGGCAGTGCGGGGAGAAAATACGGCGCGATATCGGGAATCTGGTAGGCCATCGAAAAGATGGCCGTCATCAGAATGGCCGCCAGGAGTCCCAGACCCAGTTCCCACCTGGCGCGTGTCAGCCGCGCCAGCCCGAGCAGCGAAATCGCCAGGACGACGAGTCCCGCAACCAAGCTGGGTAGGGGCCGGGCCAGGTTCGCGGGCAGGAATTGGGCACCCCACCACGCCACCCAATTTGCCAAACCCCGGAGAGCCGCCTCGCCCGAGCCGGCCACTTTTAGCTCCCGGAACTGGCCCCCGCTGAGCACCCACATAAGCCGGCTGAACGTCGATGGGTCGCCCCAGTTGAGCGGGGGATTGGAGCGCGCGCGCAGCAGCAGATAAAAATACCCCAAGACCGTCACGAGCAGTCCTGCCAGGGCGACGCCGATGAAGGCGGGCAGGCGGCGGCGGTCGATGCCCCATCGCAAGACGCACAGCCCCGCCAAGGGTGCCACGGCCAGGATCGAGTAGTGATTCAGCATGGCCAGACCGAACGCCAGCCCGATGGCCGCCGCCCTCCCGAGACCCGGCCGGCTCCCGCGCGAGGGCCACGCCAGATGCACCACGACCACGACGAACAGGAACGTCAGAGGGTAAACCTCGGCAAATGTGGCGTGTTCCCAAAGGGTGAAGGAGAAGGCCACCAGCAGGGCCACCCCCACGGCCGGGAGCAGATCAGCCACGCCGCAGGCGCGCGCCGCCGTTCCGCCCAGGAGCTCGCCGGTCAATATCCTCTGGAACAGCAATATCAGCAGGCCGCACGAACAGGCCAGCAGCAGGGCACTGAGGATCGTCAGCGCCCGCCCCGGATCGAGCCCCCCGGCCAACTTCATGAAGCCATGACCCAGCAGCGTATAGAGCGGATAACCGGTGGGGTGTGGGATGCCCAGGGTCCAGGCGGCGCAAGCCAACTCCTGACCATCGCCCCACCAGGCCCCCGGCGCGGCGGTGGCCAGATAGACGAGCAAAACAGCCGCCGCCGCCGACCAGGCAAGCACATGTCGCGGGACGGCGCGACTCACGGAGGGCTCTCGGATTGGCGGACCGATTTCCGGGCTGGACCCTGACGTC
>CAUZJO010000149.1:0-11485 GCA_963580245.1 Candidatus Sumerlaeia bacterium
TGGGCTATTCTCATCGGCATCGTCCTTGCAAGTCATGTTCAAGAACGATACCACAACCCCCAGTTATAATCAACTGTAATTATGAGACACTACACTAGCAAATTTGAAAATGCCAATGTTCAAGATGATGTATTGAGCACGAGGTTGATCCAAGGTGTAGTTTTGGAGTAACCCTAATTGCAGGATTTTACGTAATCCACTAGAAATCCTAAGGTTAAAATAAACGAAGCATAACAAACAAATGCACGAGATTTTGGTCCTCGCTGCGCTCGGCCCAAAACTCGTGCTTTAGACCGTTGGACGTATTGACAATGATGTTGCCCGCCATGGCGTCCATGGAGACAATGCCGCCGGATTTGTCGGTGGCGCGAATTGTGTTCAGCCCCGCCAGCCGCGTTCATCACGACGAATTGACCCGCCTTGTCTCGCATCTCGATTTTTTCCGCGCCGGCTGGTTAGTAGACCGACCACAGGGGGCCTGTATGGTTTTGGCTGGCGATGTTAATGGCGCCGGGCGTGGGGCCGGAGGCTGACCAGTTGAGCGGTTCGTTGCCATGGGCGGCGGCGTCGATCCGCTCCAGCGAAACCCCCTCGCCGTCGGCTTCGTCGGGCCAGGGGTCGTCGTCGCGATAGAAGACCTCATCGATGACGATCCGGGCGACGTCCATATTAGGCGTAGGCGTGGGCTCGTCGGGACGGTTCAGTCGGACGCGTTCGCCGGAATTGTTGAGTCGCTCATTGATCCCCCAACCGCCCACGATCGGCGTCTCCGGTCCCAGGCCATAGGTCGCGCGAAAAGCGGTCAGCTTATCCGGCTCAACCACTGGATCGAAGCTGACAACCAGCAGGAACCCTTCGGGCGGGATGGTCGTGCCCTCGGCGAATTCGAAATCGACCGCCCGCCGCAACCGCCAACCTTTCTGTTCGAGGCTGCCGCCGATTGGATCCCACAGCTCGATCGCTTGGTCCGAGATGTTGTGCAACTCGATGTATTCGTTGGCCCGATCGTCCAGGCCTCCCACGTCCGGGGGATGATACATGATCTCGTTGATCACGATCGGCCCGACCAGCGGGTCGCTGTTGGGCGCGCCGGCGCCCGTGCGGAAGTTTTCGAGCGTATCGAGTCCCACCGACCCGAACGTCAATTCGCGCAGCGTCGTGAAATCGACGCCCGCGCTGGTCTGATGGCGGCCGAAGGAGATAGAGTTGGCGACACCCCCGAATTGGACCGAATCGGCGAAAATCGTCACCTGGCCCGATTGGCTGTCCTGCGCCAGATGGACCTGGTCCTCGACCGAGCTCAGCGCGAAATCGACCAGAGGATTATTGAAATTGAAATCGCGCTCATAATAGACGAGGTATTCGTCGGGACCGATCGTCGTGCCGTCGGGGATGCGAAACTTCCTGCGGTCGGCGCCGCCCGCGTCGCTGAGGAACCAGCCGCTAATGTCAAAAGAGAAGATGGTGGGGTTGAACAATTCGATGGCGTCCTCGAGGGGGGAATCGGTGTGGGTCAGCACCTCATTGATCACGACGCCCAACGATGGCGCCAGACCGGCCCGGCCCGGTGAGCCGTTGAACTGCACGCTATCGCACCACGTCTCGGGATCGCCGAAATCGTCCGAGTTGTCGATTCGTTCCAGGGCACTGCCCTGGCCATCGGCGCGAAAGGGCCATTCCCCACCGTCGTTGTACTCGAAATCCATGATCGTCGCGCTCGCGGAGTCCCAGACGACGATTTGCTCGCCGCTGTTTTTCAGCGACGTGCCCTCAAAATCCCCGATCGCGCGAAGCCCACCGCCATATTTGGAGACGAAGGCGTCAAGGTTTTTGGTGATGACCAGATATTCGCCCGAGGCCAGCGACGTTCCAGCCGGAACCGTGAATACAATGCCCACGACAAACTGGACCCCCGCCAGATCAAGCGCCCCATCACCGGCGTTGAAGAATTCGAGATATTCGAAATCCCCGCCGTCGATCGGATTGTACATGATTTCGGTGACGCGCAGGCCGTCATCGACCAAATCGCCGTGGACGACGGGGGAGGCGGACATGAGGACGAGAGCGATGACGGCCCCGCGGATGCAGCTCCTCATATTGCAACGCTGTAAGAACGACAATGTACGGTTTCCTTTACGTGATGAGATCGCGCCCATGGAGTGGGGTCTACCATTTGGAGCATATAAAGCTCGACCGAATTTGGAAACCTGAAATCGGAGGCCGAATGCCGGTCGAGCGTGGATTTCTAGTGAAGCTGCCGGCCATCACGATATAGGATCGGCTTGGCGTGGGCGCGGGGACGCGAGAGAAACGGCTCCCCGCGCGCGGCCGACGCTCAGCCGGCAGCAGGCTTGGAGTTTAGTCGTGACCCAAAAGAATCGGGCCAAATGCATCGCCGTGTTGACCTCGGGGGGAGACTGCCCGGGGCTCAACGCGGCGATCCGCGGCGTGGCCAAGGCCGCCGCCGGCAGCCATGGCATGGAGGTGATCGGCATCCTCGACGGCTTTACCGGCTTGGTCGAGAACCGCATCATGCCGCTGACCGACCGCGACCTGGTGGGCCTGCTCACGCTGGGCGGGACGATCCTGGGCACCAGCCGCAACAAGCCCCACAAAATGCCCCGCCCCGACGGCTCGATCCGCGACATGACCGGTGCGGCCGTCGAGACCTACCGCCGCCTGCACCTGGACTGCCTGGTCTGCATCGGGGGGGACGGGACGGCCAAGAACGCCCTGCGCCTGATGGAGGCCGGCCTTAACATTATCACCCTGCCCAAGACGATCGACAACGACGTGGCCGAGACCGACGTGACGTTTGGCTACGATACGGCCGTATCGATCGCCACCGAGGCCCTCGACCGGCTCCACACCACGGCCTCGAGCCACCGGCGCATCATCCTGGTCGACATCATGGGCCACAACGCCGGCTGGCTCGCCCTGAGTGCCAGCCTCGCCGGCGGGGCCGACGTCTGCCTCATCCCCGAAATCCCCTACCACCTGGACCGGGTCATCGCCGAACTCGAGGATCGGCGAGTCAAGGGCCGGCGGTTCAGCCTGATCTCGGTTGCCGAGGGGGCCCGGCCCGCCGACCCCGCCGGCGAAACCGCCCCCAAAACCCGCAAAGACGCCCCCAAACGGCGCCCAACCAGCAACGACCTGGCCTTCCAGCTCGAACAGGCGCTCGGGATGGAGTCGCGCGTGACGACGCTGGGCCACATCCAACGCGGCGGCATCCCCACGGCCACCGACCGGGTCCTGGCCACCCAACTGGGCACGACCGCCGCCCGCCTGGTGGCCGAGGGGACCTTCGGCGTCATGGTGGCCGTCAAAGGCGACCGCATGGAGCCGGTCGCGCTCGAAAAAGTCGCCGGCCGCAAAAAAACCATCCCCCCCGACCACCCCAAAATCCAAACCGCCCGCCTGATCGGCCTCTGCCTGGGCGATTGACTCGGCTCCGCCCACATCGATGATCACGCCGGCGATCGACATATGTAGGAGTAGGACGCGGCCGGGAGCGGCTCCCGTGCTCGCCAGACGACAAAACCCCTGTTTCACGCGGAGATGCTCGCTACGCGAGGGGGAATCAGATTTACGGCATCCCAAGGCGCCTCCACCTCTTTTACGCGCGTTGATTGAATGGGTCGCGATTAAAGCCTAGGGTCGGAATCTCGGCACGAAGCGCGGTACCTTGCCGCAATAATCCTCATACTCCTTGCCGAATCTGGCGCGGAGTTCCCGCTCCTCGAACACGACGATGAACGCGACCCCAACCGCCCAGCGCAGGAAGGTGAGATACAATGCCAAGGTGTTCGCGATGAGCGCGTAGCCGAGAAGGGCTAACTGAAACTGCGCGTAACGCGGATGCCGGACGCGGTGGCGAACCGGGGCCAGTTCGGGCAGCCCAACGAGCACCTTCTTGTTTAGATGCCGGCCGAGCAAGACGCGCAATCGGATCGCGACCCCAAGGCATATGAGCCCCAGGATCAGCAGTGGATAACGAGTTCCGAATTCGATGGCCAGCAAAGGTCCGCGAATCAGGAAGATCCCGACCATCGCGCTCACGACGACACCGCCGACGATCGTGTAAGTCCAGGCCGGACCGAGCCGCCGCCAAAAGCCGATGAAGGGATGGACAATCAGCCAAAACAAAAGGGCGGGGGGAAGGATGACCACAAGGACCAGGGCGAGGTAGTAGCGTACGGAATCCATCGTGGCCTACCCGTTCCCCTTTGACCTCTTAAGCATTCTCTCCGCGATTTGCTCCAACGTCTTCCCCTTGGTCTCGGGCACGATCAACGCGATGAACACGACGCCGGCGACACAGAGAAGTCCGAACAAAACGAAAACGCCGCTAGGCGACCCCCGCAGATTCTCGAAGTAAGCCGAAACGATCGGGAACAGATGAATGTTGGCGTAGGAGGCGCTGAAAAGGACGAACATGGTCAGGGTCATCCCTTTGGCTCGCACGCGATTGGGAAAGATCTCGGTCATGACCAACCAGGCGATCGGGGCGATGCTGATATTGCTGACGCACGTTGTGATGAAGTAGATGACGAGAAAACCCATGCCGGAAATATCGTTCTCGAAACACCAGGCCAGCGTAAAGTGGCCGAGCGCCTTGATCGTCAACCCGGTGATGAGCAACGGTTTTCGGCCCCAACGTTCGACGAAGAGGATCGCGATGACAACGCAAACCAAATGGCAGAGGTTCAGCAGGACGCTGCGCCCGATCGCCTGACCGGGGTCCGCATAGCCCGCCTTTTGAAAGATCAACGGCGCATACAGGGTCAACGCCGCTCCCCCCGAGATGTGTTGCAACACGGCAAGACCGATCGCGATGACCAACGCGATCCGAAATCCGGGCCCCAGCAACTCGGAGAAACCGCCGCCCATTCCCTTCTCGCGTTCGATCGATTCATGAACCGCGTGAAGCTCCCCCTCGGCCCGCTCGCGGCTGTTGATCTTGGCCAACACGCCTCGCGCATCGTCGATGCGGCCTTGCGTCGCCAGCCATCGAGGACTTTCGGGGACGAAGGCCAACCCAATCATGAGAAACACGACCGGCAGCAACTCCGAGGCGAACATCCATCGCCAGTTCTCGGTTGCCGGCAACCGCTCCTTCAAATGTACCGCGATGACGTAACCAATCAACACCGCGATGAGCGCCCCCCAAAACCATGACAAACTGGTTGACCGTAAGAAGCGGGCCGCGCAGGCCCGCCGGGGAGATCTCGGCGATGTACATCGGCGCGTTGACCATCGCCACCCCGATCCCCGCGCCGCCGACGATGCGGAAGAAATTGAATTGAGTCATGTTCTGGGGTAGGGCCGTGCCGATCGCCGATACGGCGCACAGAATCCCGGCCAGCCCCAGCGCCTTTTTGCGTCCCCAGCGGTCGCTCAACACACCGCCCACCGCGGCCCCGAGGACACTGCCGAGAATCATGCTGCCGCCCGCGAATCCCATTTGATTCGCATCGAGATCGAACGTCTGTTTGAGGAAGATTTGAGCGCACGAGAAAATCATGCTGTCGAAGCCAAACAGAAAGGCCCCGACGGTCGCGACCAGCGCAATCAGGTACAGGTATAATCGACGGCCGTATTCGTCCCGTTCGTTCATGCGGTACTCATCATCGGGAGGTGAGAGGCTCGTATTGATTGGCGATCCTTCGCGGCGAGGGATGCGCGGTCCCGAATCGCCCTTCAGCGCCATATCCTGCATCTTTTTTTCTCATCGGGCTAATCCGCATGAGTGGCCAAACCGATAAGCTAAACGACAAGAATTCACCTGTTGACGGAACACGCGCCGCCGGGCACGGTGTTTGGCAGGTTGTTGAGTTTCAAGCGAACAGGCTGAACATGAAACGCAGGGAGCCATTAATAACAAGGCTTTGACGCGGTTCGCTGAACACCGAGAACTTTTGAGGGGTGGGATCAACGGAGGCTAAAGTCCTATTGGGTTTTTCCGTTGAGAGGGAATGGAGTAGGTAGCTCTGAAGATCCGCCGTGGGTGAATACGACCAGGAAGGTTTGGACCCATGTTGATATTGACAAGGAAGTCCGGTGAAGGAATCAGGATCGGGGACGCGATTACCCTGAAGGTCCTCGAGATCCGATGAAATCAGGTGCGATTGGGCGTCGAGGCGCCCAAGAAGATCAGCGTTCACCGCGAAGAGATCTATGAACTGATCCGTGAACAGAACGCGATGGCCGCGCACTCGAGTCCGGCCAGCCCAGATGTGCTGACCACCATCTGGAGAGATCAAGGGCTCAAACCCAACAACGAATAAGGGCGACGTGGAAACCGAAAGCAAACAACAAGGTCTGCCGGACATGAAGTTCAAAACGTCACGATTTAGTGAAATCGAGTTCTCCGAAAAGGTCGTCATGACCTTCCCCTAGGGGGTCTTGGGTTTCCCCAACGACAGGCGCTACATCCTGCTCGAACACGACGCGGAGGAAAGCCCCTTCAAGTGGCTCCAATCGCTCGACAGCCCCGACCTTGCCTTCATCATTGTTGATCCACTATTCATCACGCCGCGCTACTCGCTGGAGATCGACGTGGACACCGCGCGCCTGATCGGCACCAACAAGCAGGAGGCCTGCGCCGTGATGTCGATCGTCAACGTCCCGCACGAGGCTCCGATCCGCATGACGGCCAACCTCAAGGCGCCGCTCGTGGTGAACGTCGAGACCCGCACCGGCCGCCAGGTGATCATGGGATCGAGCGCTCATAATATCAGCGCGCCGGTTTTTACCGAACTGACCAATGGTTCCAAACCGGCGGCCCGGAAGGAACCGGCCTTGCGCTGAGGCGCGAGGACTTGGGAACCGGCTTACCCCGCCGAGCGAGTAAGAAACTACCCATTACCCAGAATCAGATAAGAATTCAGCGGCCGTCAACCGAAACAATGAACAAAATCGAAGCCCTTCACGCCACCACGAAAACTCATAATACTACTTATAACAAAGGACAAACACCAATCCGAAGGGAGGACCGACACGGGACGGCTAAAAATTTTTCGAACATAGCATCGACTTTGCTCCAACTCGATGCCAGAGCGATGTGAACGAGGTCCATTAGAGACTCTCGACAAAACAACACGGAGGTGCTCCTATGAAGTTATTCAGGAAGACCCGCAAAGGTTTTACCCTGGTTGAGATCATGATCGTCGTGGCGATCATCGGAATCCTGATCGCGATTGCGGTCCCTGGGTTCATCCGCGCAAGGGCTCAGGCTCGTGCCCGTGCATGTCAGGAAAACCTGACGAAGATTGACGGCGCAAAAGAACAATGGGGGCTTGAGACCAACGCGGCCGAAAGCGCCGCGGTGGTCTTCACCGACCTGGTCGGGGCTACCCTTTACATCAAGCGGCAACCGGTGTGCCCGTCCAGCGGCACCTACACCGTCGGTGCCATCAGTGTTGACCCGACGTGCTCGATCGGCGGCCTGCACGACCTGGCTTCTATCTAAGGATAGAACGGGTTTAAACGCGGCCCTGCTACATCGGACCGCTTAATGGCATGGACCAGAAAGGGCGATAGATTCTTCGAACGATTCGATCTATCGCCCTTCCACGTTTTTTTAGATTGATGACGCAGAAGGTTTAGTCAATACGCCATAGGGAGAGACGTCGTGAAACGCCACCCTTCGATTCGTCGCAAGACTTCCTCGGGATTCACGCTCGTTGAAATCATGATCGTCGTGGCCATCCTGGGCGTCGTCCTGTCCATCGCCAGCCCCACCTGGCTGCGCCAACGCAGGCGTGCCCAACAACGCGCCTGTCAGGAAAAGCTGGCCAAAATCACTGGGGCTAAAGAACAATGGGCCATGGAATTCAATCAACACGATACCTCGACGCCGGATTGGGACGATCTGATCGGCGCTGCCCTTTACATCAAGCGACAGCCCGAATGCCCGTCCAACGGCAACTACTCGCTGAATGCCATGAATCTGGACCCCTCATGCACGATCAACGAGCCGCTTGATCATAACGAAACGACCTAAGCGGACCCGGTTTCGCGCCCGCCAACCTGGCATCTATTTTCTAATCTTTTCACCCCCGCGAATCTTTTCGTAGTTCCCGCGCAGGACTTCTTCCTGTTCGTAATCCGGGAAGTCGCCCAACTCGTTGCGCCGGCGTAAGAGCGTTAACGCCGCGAGCTGCTGGCGCTCGGCGTGTTCCCAGTGGCCGGTCTCGGCGTGGGCGGCCGCGAGCGTGTCGATGAATGACGGCTCCAGCCAGCCGCTGGCCACGCACGCACGTCGGGCCAGGTCGATCGCCCGCTCCCCGTCGCGCAGCCTTTCCTCGCGCGAGGTCGCTAGCACCCAGGCCAGGTTGTTGAGTGCCCTGGCGTCTCCCTTTTCGATGAGCGACGCAAGTGCCTGTTCCGCCCGATCGTAACGCTCCGCCTCCATCTCTCCAAAAAACCGCCACGTCTTCCACTCGGCTTTCCAGGGCGCCCACGTGACCGAGAGGACGGTCATCGATATGAGAACCACGATCGCGCCCACCGCGGGCGCGTGCCATCGACCCGGCTTAAAGGCATACCCCGCGGCGAACCCAAAACCCAGCGCCGCGACGTTGCCCACGAACGGCACGCGAATCGGCGAGACAAGCCCCAGGATGTTGCACAATACAAACCAGATCAAGACGTACCGAATCAACGGCGCGGGCACGATCAGCGAAAACAGATCATTGCGCGGACGAAGGGCGACGATCAGACCGAACAGCGCAAAAACGATCCCCGAACAACCGAAAACGGGCCACCCGCCAAAGGCCAATTGCGCCCCCGAACTGACCAACGCGCTGAAGAACACCACGGCGAACAGGGCCTGGCGGCCAAGGACGAACTCCACCCGCCCGCCCAGAAGCCACAAGAAATACAGGTTGATCAACAGGACGAAGACGTGGGGATGCACAAACGGCGCGCCGAGCAGAGACCAGTAGCCGCCGTCCCAAATCCCGTGCGGATGGAACACCCAGTACTTGGCAAGCGTTTGCTCGATGATGCGGGCGCTGCTCTGCCCCGCGATTTCCGTGATGAATGCCAAGGAGACGAAGGCGCACAACGCGATGAACCCCCAAGTCAGGTAGGGCGGCGAAGGATGCCCGGCCGGCGCTTCTTTCGCCTCTGGCGGCTCCTCACGGCCTTGATCTTTGTTCTCGTGGTTCACCGCGCTTTCGGATCCCTCACACTGCTTGAAGATGTTTCCCGACGGCGAAGGCGAGCCATCATCGCCCGCAGACCCGCGCACGTGCGCAACGAGTCCGGGTTGCGCCAGCCGACCGGGAATTCGCGGCACTGGTCGGGCTTGGCCTCATTGACCCGGCAGCCGTAGAGACCATCGGGACCGCGCTCCAGGAAGATGCACCACTGTTCGCGATCCGCGTTGGGATTGGGTCCGTTGACCATCTTGTCGCGCAGCATCCAATGGTTGGCCTTGATGCGCAGGGCGAAGTTACGCAGAAACTTGCGCCGCGTCAGGCCCAACAGGCCCGCCATCCGGTCCGCCTCGGGCGGGCCGATCTCGACGAGGCCGTCGCCCTTGCAACAATGGCCGCAGCGAGCGCATTGGAACTCTTTCTCGATGACCTGCTGGAGCTGATCGGGCTGGAGGGACAGACCCATTGGCGTTATCTTCCCCAAGACTCCCGGATGAGTGATCGCGGCATCCTCGTCATCATTGATACTATTTGTTGCCCCCCGCTGTCCAGTCGGCCCCGCGCGGCCTCCCCGTTTGGCCCTGAATGCAAACCGGGCCTAGCGCGCCCCCATGCCCGGCATGACCCGGACCCCCACCCTGCGCAGACCGGCCGCCGCGGCGAACCCATGACGTTGCTCCAGGGCCCGCCGGGCCCGTTGCGCGTGGCCCTTGTCACGGGCGAACCCAAACATCGCCGACCCGCTCCCGGCCAACATCGGACCAACCAAGCCCTGATCGAGCAGGTCTCGCCGCAGCTGTTCGTAGCGAGGCGCCCGCGGGCCGGAGACCTCCAGGAATACGTTCTTCATCATGCGACGCAGAGACCGCGCCCGACCCTGCGCGATCGCCGCCGCCACCCACCTGACCCTCTCCCCGGTCTCCCAGTGCTCGGGCTTGAGCCGAGCGTAGGCCTCGGACGTGGGGCTCGGGAATCCGGGATAGACCACGACCAACCAGACGTTTTTCAGCCCATTCCCGATTCTCTCCAGTCGCTCGCCCCTCCCCGCGCCGATGGCGGTCCCGCCCCGAATGAAGAACGGACAGTCGCTGCCGAGTTGGGCCGCGAGCGCCTCAAGCCGATCGCCTGACAGGCCCAGACCGAACAGACGGTCCAGCGCAACCAGCGTCCCGGCGGCGTCCGAGCTGCCTCCGCCCAACCCCGACCCCGGCGAAACACGCTTGATCAGCCTGACCCTCAATCCCCCGATGCGTCCCGGATTGTCGCGGCCCATCAAACGCCAAGCCCGGTGGATCAGGTTCGTCTCGTCGGTGGGCACCCCCGGCCAGTCGCACAAAATCATGCACGCGCGCCGCCGCAACGGCCGGCAGACCAGTTCGTCGCCCCACGCGAGCGTCTGAAAAACCGTATCGAGATCATGATACCCATCCGGCCGCCGCCCCCGCACCGTCAGCAACCAATTGATCTTGGCCGGGCAGAAAACCCGAACGGCTCTCTCGCGGGTGCTGTCCTGGATAAGCGTCATGTCGCCATGTTCACCAAGAAAATCCCCGTTGTCGTCTATAATCGGCTCCCGGCTCTCGTCACTCGTCCTCGTAATCGGTCTTTTTTGGGGCCACAATCAAGGTGGGCCGCGAGCCAATCCCGGCCCGGCTGGGTCCCGGCGATGTCCTGTTCTTCAACGGCAACATGATCCACGGCTCCCACCCCAACAAGACCCCCGACCGCTGGCGCCGCTCGCTGATCTTCCACACCATGCCCAAGTCCGCCACCCACATCTCGGGCGTCTTCCTGCCGGCCGTCGACTTCGAAGGCAACGACCTGACCTACGCCTTCAGCCCCGGCGGCGGCGTCTGCGGCGAAGAATTCCCCGCCTTCTGGGACAAAATGAGCGAGGATGAACGCGAGGCCTATCTGAAGACGGACCTGGCTCGGAGTGGTCAATAGATTATCAGAGCGCCCAATCATGAACCCTTCGGGAGTAACCAATCTATATCTGATATGGCTAGTTCACAGAGGGTAGGACATTCCTTTAACCACTCCTGATTCTAAATCCTACATCTTTACATGTGTCATAGTTCTACGCCTTGTATTTGGGCGCGTCAACATGATACGCCCAATTGGAAAGCTACTCGTCTAATAATTTTTGTTGTTTTTTTACTTTTCAACGCTATTATCCAGTGGAAGGTGATTAGTCGATCCTGAAAAAGACCCCTTGCCCAACAACAATGGGATCAAAACGCTGGTGGGTGGTGTATAGTTTTGCAAGAAAAGCGGTCAGTCGCCGCCGAAACCTTGCCAAAGTTGGCGCCATGAAA
>CAUZJO010000150.1:0-11399 GCA_963580245.1 Candidatus Sumerlaeia bacterium
GAAGGCTGCGGATCGTGGATTCGAGGTGATCGGTCGGAACGTCAGACCGGTGGCTTTTTCCAGTGAAATTGCTCCAGGGCCTCGAACAGCTTGCCGTGATTGGGGATGAAGAATCGGGGGATCTCGTGGCCCTGCTCGACGATCTTGGCTGCAGTTACCTCATCGACATGCCGGAAGCGGGTATCCAGACGCCGCCACGCAAGTTCACCACCGCACCGGTTCCCCGCTTCCAGCAAGAGATTCGCGCATTCCTCGCTATTCGCGTTCCCACTTCAGCCTCGCCAACCGCTCGAAGAATTCGGCCTCGCATTCCTCGTACCATCTCGCTAGATCGGGGTAAAACTCCGATTCCACCCTGATAAAGCCGCGAGAGTCGTCGTCGGGGTCCATATCGGGTGTCGCCCTCCATACGCCGATCACGAGACCGGTGATGTCGCTCCCCGAGCGGGTGACGGTATCCATCAATCTTATGAGTCCGCCCAGCGTCAGCGGCTGTTTCGTCGTCTGTGGGCGGACACGGTATTGCGTTTCGTATTCATCCTCAACCCGGTAGCGGATGCGACCACTGTTGGGGCATGCACGCACGCCCATCCGTTCGCGAACTCCCATACCCCCCCACCCCCCTCTACGGAAAACGACCGGAGGGGGCGTCGTCGGAGTCCCGGCTCTCGGAATTTTCTCCTTTTCTGGCCGTTGACATCGGGAGACTAGCCCCAATCACATTTGTGGGCCAGACTCATGCGGCCCCGTCCCACCTCTTCTCGCTTGACCCGGCTTTTCGGTGGGGCATAATGACCCTATAAACGAAGCTCTACCGCGAAAGGGTCTCCATCGACCCGGAGCAGCTCGGTTCAACAATGTGTCTGCGTCGGCTCCGCGACGTGAAAAAGACGTTAATTTGTTGGGCGAATAGGGGATGCACTGTGCTCTCTTTCGGTTCGGATATGACCTTGCGATGGCCAACCCGACACTGGTGGTCATCACGGACCGCAACGACCTGGACGACCAGCTTTTCGGGACGTTCGCGGGGTGCAGCGAACTGATCCGGCAGCGGCCCGTGCAGGCCGAGAATCGGGAGCATCTCAAGAAACTGCTGAGCGTCGCGGCGGGGGGCGTGCACTGGCGACGCATGGAATAATGCGGGTCCGGCACCACCCAATCCAGGCGAGTCACGACCGGCAGGCTCATAGTTGTTTTTGAGCCATTTGATGTCCATTTTCAGCCGGCCAATTTCTTCGTAAAGTAGAGCCGTCAGCTCCTCCTCGGTCTTCGCCAGCCGGTTGATTTTGCCCGAAAATAGTTCCGGAGCCTTCCTCAGGAGTTGCTTCTTCCACTCCGAGATTTGGTTGGGGTGCACCTGATATTGGGTTGCCAGCTCGGTCAAAGTCTTCACGCCCCGGCCGGCATCCAAAGCCACGCTGGCCTTGAACGCGTCCGTAAAGGTTCTTCCTTTTCGTCCCATCTGTATCCATCCTTTCGTGTCCTTTTCAGGATACAGATTCCACTTAAGCCGGTGGTCCGAAATTCGGGGGGAACCGCAGTCTCTACATCGACGGATCGGCTTGCTCGTTGGTGACGACCGATATCTACAGTAATATGGCTTCGATTTTCGGGGGAGGCGTCATTTTCGACGCGTCAACGGCGACGGTGACCGGCTGCCGTATCGTCGCCAACGCCGCCAACGGAGACGGCGGCGGCTTGTTCGTAACGAATAACTCCACTCCCATGTTCGATGACTGCCTGATCCAACGGAATCGCGCGGAGCCGGGAGACGGGGGCGGCATGCTTATCACGTCAGGCGCGGACCCGGCGTTTTCCAATACCAGGATTTTCTTAAATACCGCCACCGGACCCGGAGGTGGTGGCGGAGATGGCGGCGGCGCGGCCGTCCGCAGCGCATCGCCCCTTTTCACCTCATGCCAGATCGTGCGGAACAATTCAGTGCGCGGGGGCGGCTTTCACTTGACCAACGCTCCGATCACGATCGATCGTTGCGCCTTCAGTCAGAATGACGCGAATGACAAAGGTGGGGGCCTCTTCATCAGTGATTCATCGACCGATCTGGTCAACTGTTTGATTCACGAGAATAACGGCAATTTCGGCGGTGGACTCTTCCTCGATTTCGGCATGCCGAGCCTGATCAATTGCACGGTCGTTAGGAACAACAGAGAGGGCGTCCTGATCAATAACGCCCGGCCCGAATTCCTCAACTCGATCTTCGCCTTTAATGGGGGCGTGGCGATCTATGAAAACAATTCCCTCTCCGATCCCGACTCGCTAAGTTATTGCTTCTTCGCGGGCAACACGTCGGCCGACTATCTCGACGAAGGGAACAACCCGCGCAACGGGGCCGACGCCATCAATGAGATGGACGAGGCGACGCAAAATATCGATGGCGATGAACCGCGTTTCGTGCAGGATGGACCGCGCGCCATGATGGGCCAGATCGATGAGTTGGATTTTGCCGACGTCGATGACATCATATTTCTCGCGACTATCACCGATTCGGACGCGGCGTTCACGCCCGGATCGCTGGCCGGGCGCTTGATCATTCCGGATGTTGGTCGGGGGGAGGCGTTCATCATCCGCGATAACCTCGAGACCACCGTCATCGTCGACGGTCTGCCGGCGGGGACCGTCCAAGAGGGCTTCACATACATGATTCTCGATCACACGCTCGAACCGACATCCGATGCCGCGGATCGCGGAACCACCACCGGCGCGCCGACGACCGATATTCAAGGTTTCCCACGCCCCTTTGACCTGATCGGCGTGGGTGTGGGCGAGGGGATTGATATCGGCGCCCACGAAACCGGCCAACAGACTCTTCTTGGCTTTATCGTGGACATGCTGCTTGGAAGGATCGAGCGGCCCAGCGACGCGCTTGAACCATTCGACGTCAACCAAGACGGGACCATCGATATCGCCGACGTCGTGGCACTCCTAGGTCCGCCGGAGGGTTGAGAGTTCAGGGGACTGCCGCGGAGCGCTTCCCCCCTCGACCCCGTCCAGATACAAGCGAAGCCTGGTTCCGTGGCGCGGGTGGCGCCGCGGGCCGGGCGCCAGGTCGCCGCTGTTCGCGATCAACCTGGTCGTCGCTCCGGCGGCTCGCCCCCGAGCCGACCGCGATCGTGCTCAGCATGAACACGTGATGGTTCGACGCCCTCCCCGAATCAATCGATCAGGTATCCGCTCACCTCAATGGGTACGTCTATGGACGCGAGCTCACCCGCTTTCATCGCCCGTTGCACAATCCGGACGTCATCGAGGAGTCCGTCGAAGAACCGGCCTCCCGCTCCGGGCGGTTGCGCCCCCGCCCCCACCGGCAACGACGCATCTACATCCACCCAGATACAGCCGAAGCGTGATTCCGTCATGCGTGAGCGCCGCGTGGCGCCATACGCCCGGTGTAATGTCGCCGCTGCTTGCGATCAACGTCGTCGCCGCGCCGACCGCGATCGTGCCCAACATGAACACGTGATCGTTCGCCGCGGTCCCCGAGGCCTTCGAGATGATTCGTGGGTCTCTTGACGGGCCCGGGAAGCTGGCGGCGTTGAACCACGCCGCCAGCGTCAAACCGGTTCCATTCACATCCACGACGCCCAGATCGATGAAGTCGTCCACCCCGTCCAAGCGTACCGAAAACGCGCTGCCATCTCCTGTGTTTGCCTCGAACACCGCCCCATTGACAAGCGTGCCGTCGTTACCCGACCCACTTGCGTCGCCGGCCACTGTCCCGTTGCCTTCATCCAACGCCAACACAACCAGGGCGTCCGGATCGGCCTGAGCGGGCACATACATGCCGATAATCATTAGCCCATTCAGTAATAGGGCAGTCCTAACGTTCGTCCAGGAACTTGCCGCAGCAGCCGGCGCGCAAGACGCCAGGTGGAAACAGTGAACAAGGGCGCCTTGCGACCACAAACAACGTGCTTTCCGAACGATTCTTTGCCTTTGCTTTTTCCCTCTTGCCTTCCTCGCATCGGTCGAATTGTCGGCGCGGTTTGTTGCGGCTCCGCCGATTGCGGTGTCGATGCCCCGAATCCGGCCCAGCCCATCGTTAACAGTCCGACAGGAACGAAACATCTTGATCAAAGGCTGCATCGGCTTCCCCATCTTTTTTGAGGCACATATGTGTAATTACGTGAAGGTAATTATGAAAGAAGTATATCAGATTGTTTCCCTGGGGACTACCCAAAAGTGCAACAGCGAAAACGCTCGGATATTGGGGCGGCATATAAGCACGACCGGGCGGGACCCGCGGCGCAACGAGGGCCGCAGAGGCGATCGCCCCAAACAAATCCAAACGCTCCCGACCAAGCGGCGCATGCTGGCTTCCAAGGCCATTAAATTGATGACAGAACTCAGGTAGTGGATAAACGAAAAATGCAGGCTTACATGGAGTCCCGATTAGATTTCGGACTTCACGCGGGTCAACGACGCGCAAGTGGTGGAGACGCGGAACTTGCTCAACGCCCGCGCCCACTTCACGTCGGCGCAAGCCGCGCCCCTTGCCGGGCCTGTTCAAGGTTGATCTTAATTTCGGAGTTCTCGGGGGCGAGTCGGCGCGCCTGATCGAGGAGTTCGACCGCCTGTTGATATTGGAAATCATCGATCAATTCGACCGCTCGGTTGTTTAGCTCCGACGCTTTGACTTGATCGCGTTGAGCTTGGACCTTGAAATAGCCCCACGCAAGGACCGAGATCAGAACGATGGCACCGACGATGCGCCGGGCGATGGCTATTCCCCGCATGATTATAACCCGAACTCCGAGGTCTCCAGTTTGTGTTACACGCTTGGTTTAATATGCCTGACCCAACCGGCGCCACGCAAGGCGAGACGCCATTGCGCCGGTAGCCACGGGGGGAAACCCCTTGCGCCCACCGGCGGCTTAGACCAGAATCCAAGTCGGTTTCCGCGGATAAAGATTGAGCTGGATGGACCCGTGGCCGGTCCGGCGAAACGCTGGAGAGGAGGGAAATCGAAGTGGCGCGCGGTCTGCACCTGATTGTTGATTGTCAAAAGGTTGAACGTTCGGTGTGTCTGAACGACGAGTTGTTCCTGGACGTCATGGCGCGCTCCGTCAAGCGTTCCGGCTGCACGGTGATCTCGCAGTTCCGATACCGTTTCGGCAACGATTCTCCCCCTGGTTTTACGGCGATGGTGATGCTCGATGAGAGCCACTGTTCGGCCCATACCTACGCCGACGCCGGGCTGATCGCCATGGACATCTTCACCTGCGGCGACAACGACCCGCAGCTGGCGCTCAAGGTTATCCGCGAAGAAATCGACCTCGGCGAGGTATCGATCCGGCTCGTTCGTCGTTTCACGACCGCCCGGCCAGGTTGACCTCAGCACGGGGCAACATTCAGGAGCCCAATCCCTCACAAGAGCGCGATGTGATGACAAGAGTCCTTTGCGTCACGGGCAGCACCCGGGCCCAGTCCCACACGCGCAAGCTGATGGGGCTGTTGCGGAGCGAAATCGAGTCGGCCGGCGGCGCATGCAAGGTGCTGGACCTCGGTGAAACCCCCCTACCAATCTATAACCCCGACCCGTCGCACCCCGATCCCCATCAGACCCAGGCGCGCGAGCTGGTATTGTGGGCGGACGCCTTCGTGCTCGGTTCGCCCGACTATCACGGGTCGATGAGCGGGCCGATCAAGAACTTCCTCGACCACTTTTGGTTGGAATTCACGGGCAAGCTGTTCGGCTACGTGGTTTCCACCCACGAGAAGGGGCTGACCGTCCAGGACCAGATGCGCACCGCCGTCCGGCAGTGCTACGCTTGGAGCCTTCCTTACGGGATCGGCTTCAATGGGGATGAGGCTTTCAACGGCCGGGGCGAACTCGTAGATGACGCCCTGGCCCGGCGTTTGACGATGATGGCTCACGATTTGGTGACGTACGGCGGCGTCATCCGCGACCAGTTGCGGGCCGATCTGGCCAGGCAGCCCCCGACCCCCGGCTTTGCCAATAAACTACGCAATTAATGGGGCCAGGCGTGAGCGTTTATTCACAAGTCCGCGAAAATGAAGCCTTCACGCGGCGGCGAGGGGCCGCCGGCAAGGGGGAATCCTGCAAAACCCCATAAAACTCGCTCAAGTGTGTTGCAACTAAAGTAAAATCAGTCATCCACGCCACGATCAACCTCATGTCGGACATGGTCGCTCCGAATTGGCGAACGAGGGATAGACCGTGCTTATATGCAGTATTATGAGGGTCCCCGGCGACTTATCCACAGTTTGTTCACATGTCGAGCGGGGCTCTCCGCGCGCGTGATCTAGAGGACGGGTAGTCGGGGTCGAATTGTGAGCGAACGACGCGTTCGGGGGCGGATGAAGCCCCGGCGACTGGCCCGGCAGAACGCAAGGACCGAGGCGGCGAAGGGGCAGTCGCCAAACCGTTGCTCGATGGCCGTGTAGTTCTCCTCCAGCGACCGACCGCGGTTGAACAGCTCGCGATAAACCTGGCCGATGCGCTCGATCTGGGGCTCGGTGAATCGGTTGCGCCGCAGGCCGACCGCGTTGGGACCGTAGGGCCGGGCGGGGTGGCCGTCGGCGAGCAGGTAGGGTGGGACGTCCCGGCTGACTTTGGTGTTGGCCCCGATCATCACGTATTCTCCGAGCCGGGAGAACTGGTGGATGCCGACCAGGCCGCCGACCATCGCCCCCCGGCCCACCTGGACCTCGCCGCCCAGCGTCGCCCCGTTGACGAGGACGGCCCCTTCCTCGATCACACACTCGTGGGCGACGTGGGAATAGGCCAACAGCACCACACGCGGACCGACGCGGGTGACGCCCCCCTCGCGCGTCCCGCGATTGACGGTGACGAACTCGCGGACGATCGTCTCATCACCGATCTCGGCGCGCGAGACCTCCCCCTTGTGCTTCAAATCCTGACTCGCCGTCCCGAGGCAGGCGTAATTGTAGACCTCGACGCCTCGGCCCAGCCGCAGCCGCTTGCCCAGCGTCACATGCGCCCCGATCCGGCACCCCTCGCCGATCACCACCTCGGCTTCGACGATCGTATAGGGTCCGATCGTGGCATCCTCGGCGATTTGGGCCGAGGGATCAACGATGGCGGTGGGATGGATGGATGGCAATTTTTGGGTCTCGGGTATCGGGTCTCGGCGCGTAGTCGTCCTCGCTAGGGCTTCGGCGAGTGAATGGCGAACTTGGGCTTATCCGCCGTGTGTTTACCAAAGTCGGACTTGTCCGCCGTAGATTCAGCGAAGGTGGAAGGTTCTCAGTCCTTGATCTTCTCCAATATCAGCTCGTTGACCAATTTTGGATTGGCCTTGCCGCGTGTGGCTTTCATCACCTGGCCGACCAGCGCGCCGACGGCCCGTTCCTTGCCCGCCTTGATTTTAGCCACCGCATCGGGGTTGTTGGCGATGACTTCGGTGACGATCGGATCGATGGTCGAGGCGTCGGTGATCTGGACCAGCCCGCGGGCCTTGACGATCTCGCCCGGGGCGCCCTCGCCCGCCATCATGCCCTTATACACCTCTTTGGCGATCTTGCCGCTGATCGTCCCGTCATCGATCAGCTTGACCAGTTCGGCCAGGCCCTGGGCGGGGATCGGATAATCTTCAAACTCGCGGTCCGCGTCCTCGCCCAGCCAACGCAAGGCCTCGGTCATGATCCAGTTGCCGACGGCCTTGGGGTTCTGGTGCGCCGCGACGGCGCATTCGTAATAATCGGCCATCGCCTTCTGGGCCGTCAAGACCCCCGCGTCGTATTCGGAAAGACCGAAGTTGGTGATGAACCGGTTGCGGCGGGCTTCGGGCAGTTCGGGGTTCTCGGCGCGAACGCGGTCGATCCAGGCGTCGTCGATTTCCATCTGGACCAGGTCGGGGTCGGGGAAGTAGCGGTAGTCGTGGGCGACCTCCTTGGTGCGCATCGAGCGTGTCCGGCCCGTGGTTTCGTCCCACAGGCGCGTCTCCTGGACCACCCGTCCGCCGGCCTCCAGCTCGGCGATCTGGCGGTGCTGCTCGACCTCGATGCACTTGAGGGCCACCCGGATCGAGTTCAGGTTCTTGACCTCGACCTTGGTTCCCAGCGTCTGGGACCCCTCGGGGCGCACCGAGATGTTCAGCTCGAAGCGCAGGCGCCCCTCGTGCATGTTGCAGTCGCTGACCTCGGTGTATTCGAGCAGGTTCTTCATCGCCTTCATCAGGGTCTCGGCCTCGGCGGCCGAGCGCAGGTCGGGCTCGGTCACGATCTCGAGCAGCGGGGTGCCGGCGCGGTTGAGGTCGACCAGCGAATAATCGGCGCCGGGGTCATCGGGGTGGATGTTCTTGCCCGCGTCCTCTTCGAGATGGACGTTGTGGATGCCGATCCGTTTGGCGCCGTCGTCCGTCGGCAATTCGAACCAGCCGTCCACGCCCAGGTTCTTGCGCAGTTGGCTGATCTGATAATTCTTGGGCAGGTCCGGGTAGTAGTAGTTCTTGCGCTCGAATTGCGCGTCGCGCGTGATCGCGCAATTGAGCGCCAACGCCGCCCGCATGGACAACTCCATCGCCCGGCGGTTCAGCACCGGCAACACCCCCGGCATCCCGAGGCAAATCGGGCAAACCTGGGTATTGGGCGCCTGGCCGAACGCCGTCGAACAGCCGCACCAGACCTTCGAGGCGGTCATCAGTTCACAGTGGACCTCAAATCCGATGACGGTTTCCCAGTTCATCGTGTTCCGCCCGTCTCGGCAATTTCCGGCCGTTCCTTCCACCACCCTTGGCTCTGCTCATACGCATGCGCGGCCTGGAGGAGTCGAGCTTCCTCGAAAGCCGGGGCCATGAGTTGCAGCCCGATGGGCAAACCCTCGCCATTGAAACCGCACGGCAGCGATAAACCGGGCAGTCCGGCCAGGTTGGCGGGAATCGTGAAGATGTCGCTGAGGTACATCTTGAGGGGGTCGTCCAGTTTCTCGCCTTGCTTGAAAGCGACCGTCGGGGAGGTCGGCGTGGCGATGAGGTCGACCCGGTCGAACGCGCGCTCGAAATCGCGCTTGATCAGCGTTCGCGCCTTGAGCGCCTTGTTGTAATAGGCGTCATAGAAGCCGGCCGAGAGGACGTAGGTCCCAAGCATGATGCGCCGTTTGACCTCCTCGCCGAAGCCCTCGCTACGCGTGCGCGTGTACATATCGATGATGTTGTCGGTCCCCGTCGCGCGGTAGCCGTACTGCGCGCCGTCATAGCGCGCCAGGTTGCTCGATGCCTCGGCCGTGCAGCAGATGTAGTAGACGGCGACGGCGTATTCGGTGTGGGGCAGGCTGATCTCGATGATCTCGGCGCCGAGGCCGGCCAGCGCTTCGACCGCGCGCCGGACGGCCTGCTCGACCTCGGGGTCCAACCCCTCGACGAAGGTTTCCTTGGGCAGGCCGACGCGCAGGCCCTTGATTTCCCTTCCCAACGACGCGGTGAAATCGGGCGTCTCGACCGGCGCGGAGGTCGAATCCAGCGGGTCATGGCCAGCGAGGACGCCCAGCAGGATCGCCGCGTCCTCGATGGTGCGGGTCATCGGGCCGATCTGATCGAGCGAGGAGGCGAAGGCCACCAGGCCGTAACGCGAGACCCGCCCGTACGTCGGTTTGAGGCCGACCACGCCGCAGTGCGCCGCCGGCTGGCGGATCGAGCCGCCGGTGTCGGTCCCCAGCGCGGCGGGGCATTCTCCGACCGCCACCGCCGCGGCCGAACCGCCCGAGCTGCCGCCCGGGATACGCCCCAGATCCCAGGGATTGGCCGTCGGGTGGTAGGCCGAATGCTCGCAACTGGAACCCATCGCGAACTCGTCCATGTTGAGCTTGCCGAGAAAGACGGCCCCGGCCGCGCGCAACTTCGCGACGGCGGTGGCGTCGTAGGGGGGCCGGTAGTCGCCAAGCATCTTCGACCCGCAAGTGGTCAGCTCACCCTGGGTGCAGAGGATGTCTTTGAGGCCCAAGGGAACACCCAGCAGCGGCCCCTCGCGACCCTCGCGCCGGGCACTGTCGGCGGTGTCGGCCTGGGCCAAGGCACTTTCGGGGGTGACCCGCAGGAAAGCCCGGACCTTGGCGTCCACCGCCCCGATCCGATCCAGGTAACGCTCGGTCAGGTCGCGACTCGAAGCTTCACCTTGGTTCAGTTTGCGCGCGATTTGGGCAATGGTCAGCGAAGAGCACTCGTTGTCCATCAAGCTCGGCTCACGACTGGCGTGGAAACCCCTGGAGATCGAGGAGCGGGAACGATTGAGAAAGGGCGGAGTATCAGTAAAACTCTAAAATAGACCGAATCTTAATATGATCGCCCCTCTCCTCCTCACTGCTCTTGAATAATCGGCGGGACGCGGAAGCAGCCGGCTTCGGCTTGCGGCGCGTTGGCCAAGGTCTCGGCGTTGCTCAGCGAAGGCCTATTCTTGTCCTCGCGCATCACGTTGGTCAAGGCCAGCGCGTGGGAGGTCGGCTCGACGTCCTCGGTGTCGAGTTCGTTGAGCTTGTCGACGTACTCCAAAATACGGCCGAGTTGATCGGCGAAGGCGTCGGCTTGCTCGTCGGTGAACTCGAGGCGAGAGAGCAGCGCGACGTGCCGCACCTGCTCGCGAGTGAACTGGTTCATGGTTTGCTCTTGTCGCCCTCGTCCTTATCGCTGACCTCCTCGGTCTCGTCCTCGTCAAAGCCGGCGACCTCGCTTTCCTCATCCTTGATAGCCAATGACTCGTCGTCGCCGATCTCTGGGATCTCGAGCGAGACCTCCTCGCCCTCGGGCTCCTCGACCGGTTTTTTCGCAACCGCTTTGGCCTTCGGCTTGGCTCGTGTCTTGGGCTTGGGTTCGGCGATTTCGGCCCTCATTTTCTCGACCGACTTCAGCGACGTCGTGCCGACCTTTACTAGGTTGGCGTAACGCAACATCACCTTTTTCTGCCCCTCCTCGGAGAAAATGATGATCGCCTTGGCCTGCTCGCCCATCCCCGAGCGAAACAATACCGTCCCCACGCCCCACTTCACATGTTTGACCTGGTCCCCGATCTCGATCTGGTCCCATGCGGTCGCTGTCGCGACTTGCTCAACTTGTTTACCCATGTTCCTCTTACCTGTGGTGATTCGCTACTGTCCCGGGGTTCAATGTCATTCGTTCGATCTCGCCTGGAGGCGCTTACGGCCATTCGTTCCGGCCCCGGCCCGCAAACAAGCCAGCTTCCAGCATCAACGTGCCGGTTGCAACTGGAAATTGCCGTCGCGAGCGCGAAGCTCGCGGGGTGGACCTCATAGACCCGTGAGATCCGCCCCAAGCTCTTGGGGTGCACGACATAAATGTGGGGGTTTCAGGAGCCGGTGTCTTCCCAGAACTGCTCGAAGCGGCCCGAGTAGAGGCAGCAACGCGCCGCGATGATGGCGTTGGCCCCGCTCACCGACCAGAACATGC
>CAUZJO010000151.1:0-11337 GCA_963580245.1 Candidatus Sumerlaeia bacterium
GGATATCCGTTCTCACGACCTGAGAAGGCAATCGACCGTCAACGATCCCGTGCCAACTCGACGGAGAACGGTGCGTTCGCCGAGGCGGTGATTTTGATTTGTTATTTCCTGAAGTCTGGTGTAGAAACAGTGGAAGAGACTGAATCGCCAACAAGGGCGTCAAGGTAACAGGAGGCTCTAGCGTGGGGTAAACCTGTTTATTCTGACGCCAGTGGAGGCGAGAACTTGGCATGAACCGTCACGAACCAAAAAGAGGAGAGACATCGATGCGAGCAAGAAGCGTGATTAAGATATCGCTGGGTGTGATCTATCTGTTGGCGGCGGCCACGGCAACGGCCGAGACCGCTCATGCGGCGGCCTCCGAGAAAGAGTGGCGCCACCCCGATCTTAAGGACATCCAAATCACCGTGCCCCCCCTGGTGGGCGAGGTCTACGAAGCAGAGGTTCCCGACACGCTCGAACTCGGCAACCGGGCGGCCCTGGCCCTCAACGGGATTACACGCATGCTTAATCCCGAGTATTCTTACGCGCAGTACACCTACGCCGACTTGCGACACAATCCGCCTTACATGGCCATGGAGGCGGGCATCACCAATCTCAATCCAAAATGGATCGAGGCCTTGCCGCTGCTACGCATCATGTCGGGCAGCGTGCAGAATTCCGACATCGACCACCTCATGATCGAGGGGGTTTTTGAGAATACGGGTATCGACGGGCTGACCTACCAGCCCCCGGACCACCCCGGCGCGTTCTACGAGGATTTCTCGCGCGAACAGGCCCAACCGGCGGCCAATATCTTTGGCGAGGGGCGTCAGTTGTTGACCTGGGCCGTGTGGACTCAGATCGATCCCGACAACCCGGTTTACCGCCAGGTCGCCGAACGCAAGATCCAGCGCCTCCTCGAGATCACCGCCCGCAAAGGCGAGGGTTTATACTTCCGCCGAACCCAGGGCTACACGCCGGGCCAAGAGGACACCGAGAATCTGGATATCCTCGCCATCACCGACCACGATGTCAAGGATCCAAGCTTCGGCATGGTCGGGACCGCCGTGGCGCACTCCGTGTCACCCGTGGCGATGGGGGCGGGCCGTTATTATCGCGTGACCGGTTACGAACCGGCGCTGGAACTGGCCCGCGGCTTGGCCAATTATTATCGTGATGACGGAAAGGCCATCGACGAGAACGGCCACTGGCACGGGAACCATTTCCACATCATGGCGCTCGGCGTCCTGGGTCAGTTGGAGTACGCTTTGGCCGCCGGGGACGAGGAGATGCTTCAGTGGGTCCGCCGGGCTTACGAGTACGGCCGCAGCATCGGCGACCCCACGCTGGGCTTTTATGCCGGCATCCCGGCCTGCAATCCATGCGAATATAATCCCAACGCCGAGGAATGCGGTCAGGACCAGGACCGCCTGATGGTCGAACCGTGCTCGGTGGCGGACATGATCCTGATCGCGCTGCAACTGACTCGCGCCGGCGTCGACGATTACTATGAAGACGTGGAACACGCCGTGCGCAACTACCTGGTCGAGACGCAGGTCACCAACGTTGACTTCATCAAGGATTACCCCGAAGAGCTTTCCACGGGCGTGAAAAACCTCCATCAGGCCATTCTCGACGACGATCCACGCCGGTTGAATTACGATGACGTGGCCGAGCGCTCGATCGGTTCGTTCTGTTGCGCGAATCCTAATCAATGGTATCAGGGAGCGCCCGGTCCACACCTGTGCGGCTGCTGCATTGGCAACGCCGGGCGGGTGCTTTACTACGCGTGGGACAGCATCCTGGAGGACAAGGAAGATGACCTGTGGGTGCATATGCTGCTCAACCGGGCCTCGCCGTGGGCCGATCTCGACAGTTATCTGCCTTATGAGGGCAAGGTCGTCGTGAAGATGAAACAGGCCAAGAACGTCAACGTCAGGATTCCCAGTTGGACGAACCATGATAAGGTCACGTGCAGCGTCAACGGCCAGGATCGGACGCCCGAGTGGGCGAGGGGAACGTATCTCCGCACCGAGGGCCTCCAAGCGGGCGATGAGCTCGTCGTCCAATTCCCCGTTCCCGAAAAAACGCTCTACACGAACCTAAGAGGCAAAGAGTTCTGGATGACGGTGCGTGGCTTCACGGTCGTCGACCTTCAGCCGCACGCCGACGTGACGCCCATCTTCCAGCGTGATTTCTATCGGAAAACCAAGGCGCCGATGCGGAAGGTTCGGCGCTTGGTATCGAATCGATCGATTGTGTGGTGATCAACCGACGCGGCCTCCCCGCGGCGTGAAAGTCCCTCGGTTACGCGATTGGCGGTGACGATGATGAACTCTTTGCGAACCTCCGCCCATCTCCTTCTCACCCACCCCCGACCGTGACCCAACATCGCGCCATGCTCCTCGCGGCGGGGTTGGTGTTTGTATCGACGGGCTATATTCAAAACCAGCGTCCCGGCTGGAACGTTAACTCGCAATTCGCCCTGACCTGCGCGATCGCCGAACGCGGCACATTACGCATCAACGCCTACCACGAGCATCCCGAGCTGGAGACCGGCGACAAGGCGCTTTACGGCGGCCACGTCTACAGCGACAAAAGTCCCGTCACGGCCCTCCTGGGCGTGCCGGCGTTCCTGATTTACAAGGGTCTGACGACGCTGACCGGCGCCCCATTTTCATATCGCCATGCACGCTACTGGACCACCTGGTGGACGGTCGGTCTGGCCGCCGCGGCGTTGGCGGCCATGCTGACGCTGTTGATGATGCAACGAGGCGTGGGGTCCGCCGACGCGACCCGTCTGGCCGTCCTGTGGCTCATGGCCACTCCGCTGCTGGGGTATTCGATTCTGTTTTTCAATTACCTGCCGGCCTGCGCAATGGCCACCGGGGGATTCATGCTGATCCAACCCGCCTGGCGGGGTGATGGGCGAATCGGCGTCGTCCGGATCGGGCTGGGCGGTCTCCTGCTCGGCCTGGGTGCCTGGACGTTGAATACGGTGGCGTTTGTTGCGATCGTCCTAACCCTTGTCCTCGCCTCGACCCCACTTCTTTCTCGTGCTCGTGCTCGTAATCGATCCTTATCCTCGCAAGTCTACGAACCGATAACGACTCACGGGCGCGATTACGAGCACGAGCACGAGCACGAGCACGAGCACGAAGAGGAGACCCATCTGATTATACCTTCGTTGGGCGCGAACCTCCTACGCTTGCTCCCCTGGGTCCTAGGCGGCATTCTTGGAGCGGCGGGGTACTTCATCTACACCTACTCCATCTTCGGCGCGTTCACCTCGCCCTACGTCCACGAGGCCGATCCGTTCTTTCGCGAGCAAATGTCCAAGGGATTCATGGGCGCCACGCGACCGCGCCTGCTCGTGGCGTGGCTCGTTACGCTGCATCCGTTTCAGGGGCTATTCTTGTGGTTCCCGATCACCGCACTGGCGACGGCCGGGTTGATATGGAGGTTGGTTCGCGGAGAGCGGGTCGAGAAGGCCGAGTCGGCGGCGGCGCTCATGATTTTTGCCGCGTTGCTGCTCTTCAACAGCGCCTATTTCATGTGGTGGGGCGGCTGGTCCCATGCGCCGCGGCACCTGATCCCCGCCCTGCCTCTGATGGCGCTGGGGCTGGTTCCGTGGATACGGGCGAAGTCGCCGGCCATGCGTTGGGTTGTGTTGGCGATAGGGTTTGCGGGGGCGGTGATGAATCTGTCGGCCGTCGCCCTCGACCCGCAACCACCCCCCGGTCAGCCCCAGGAGCTTTTACTGGAACCGCACCGCATCCAAAGCTGGCCTTCTCCGATGTTGATGCTCCTGCGCCATGTCTGGTGGTTTGGCCAGACCGACCATAACTGGGGAACGGCGATGGGTCTAACGGGGCCGGTCAGCCTCTTGCCACTGATTCTGTTGTGGACGATCGGCCTGTTCGTGGCGACTCGACGTCACAATTAAGAATTCAAGATTGTTAGACACGGAACGGCACTTGGCCTGACATCAGTCTTCAACGCCGATTCGCCCTCCGACCAGGCTGTAGAAGCAGACTCGAATTCTGAGACGGCTAAAAGTGGGAGAAAGACATCAAAAAGGGCTCCTGCCCGCCCGCCCACCGCCCGGGGCGCGATCACCTCTGCGATGCAGAGGCAGATCACGTTCTTGTTTTCCCATTTCGAGGGCGTTACGCACGCTAAGAGGATCGAGCCGGTATTTGTAGTCTATATGAGAATCATGATTGAGATTCACAACCTTAGAACAGTGACGCCGAACAAGTGCATAATTACGTTTGAGCGTGTGCACGTAGGCCAGTAACAGGTGAATCAAGACATTCTGCGGGTCCTTGGCCAGTTCGCTCTTAAGTTCCTCGATGCATTGATTGGTGAACATTATCATTCTGGCCTCGTCACCGCTCTTGGCGATCTTGAGGTCATTGAAAACCTTTTCAATCTTTGGATTCTGACCCCGCAGCTCCAGCATGGCGATGTCCACGTCGACCGGCCCGGCCGGTCTGACCAGCGGCGTTGGGGACGGCGTTGGGGACGGCGTCGGGGAAGGGGTCGACGTCGCGGGCGTCTGAGTTGGCTGAGGCGTCGCGGGCGCGGGCTGTTGGGTCGGCTCGGGAGTCGCGGTGGGCGGCGGCGCCTCTACCCGATCGCGAGGGGCGGGGGTCCCGGACCCTACGAACGCCACGTACGCGAAGACCCCGACAACGGTCATGACAAGCAACACGCCCACAAACAAAAGCAGTTTGCCCAACCCGCGCCGGCCGGTCGGCTCCACCGGGGACCGGGGGGCGGCATCGACAGGGCCGGTGGCGGCTTGTTCGGGCGGCCATAACGGATCGAGCGCATGTCTGGTCACGGGAGTCGGCGTCGGGTTTGAGGGCGGGGGCGTCACGGGCGCATCGGTGGAGGCCCCAATCCGCGAATCGGCGAGCAGCGTGGATATTTGCACATCGTCATTGGTTTCAGTCTGAACCTCCGCCGCTCCCCCCTCGACCCGAAGCACCGGAGCCGAAACGGTTCCCGGCGCCCTCCTCTTTCCCTCTTTGGTGGTATCTAGCTCCTCCTCGATCCGATCGAGCATGGCGATGAATTGGCGGGCCGAGACTGGCCGGTTCGAGCGGTCGGGCTCGGTGGAGGTCCGGATCAATTTGCGGAAGGGTTCGGAAATCCGTTCGATGTCCAGCACGCGCGGCGCCTGGCCGGTCACCATGTGATAAAGGGTCAATCCCAGGGCGTAGAGGTCGGTTCGCGGGTCGGAGTCGCGGGCATCCAGGGCCTGCTCGGGCGCCATGTAGAGGGGCGTGCCGATCATCATGCCGGTTTGGGTGTGCTCATGGCTTTGCGTGTCGGCGGCGATCCCAAAATCGCCCAATTTGATCATCCCGTCCTCAGCCAGAAAGATGTTCGCCGGTTTGACGTCGCGATGGACGAACTGGTGTCGGTGGGCGTAATCGAGCGCCTGGGCGACCTGGCGCGCAACATGGATGGCCTCGCGCGGGTGGATCGCGCCTTTCCGCTTCAGCCGGTCGCTGAGCGTCCCGCCCGGATAATACTCCATGATCATTTGGAGCCCATCGGTCGTGCTGACGATGTCGAAAACGGTGGCGATGTTGGGGTGGCGCAGCTTGGCCCCCACGCGGGCCTCGAACAGGAACCGGTCGTGCTCGCGCTTGGAGGCCAGGCTAAGCTTGAGCACCTTGATGGCCACTGACTGATCGAGCGCCCGGTCGTAAACCAGGTATACGTTGGCGAAGCCGCCCCTACCGATCAGCCGCTCCAGACGATATCGCTCGCGCAGGCCCGCGGACAGTCCCCGGAGCGGATCGCCCGTCTCCGAATCCCCCGCGCCGACCCCGGCCAGGCCCTCCCGTTCGACGGCGGTCCGCTCCTCGGGCGAGGAACTCGCCGAGGGCCGGGTGGGGTGATCCGTCCGCGGCGCGGTGGTCGGCTCATCGGGCTGGCCCGAATCGGACTTGCCGGGCTCGGAATCGGCGGCCGCCGGCGGCGTGCGGTCCTTAGGGTCGTCTGAGATGGATCCGTTCAATACCGTACTCTCAAGGGTCGCGAATGATGCGAAACAGTGCGCACAAGACCCCTCCACGTATAACGTATCTCAGAACGCACCCCGCGCGGCAAGTGGGATCGACGCCGCCGGGACCGGAGCAACCCCTGACGGACGAGTCTTGAAACTTGCCCCCTGATGCGTTGCGCATTGATTTGTATTGACTTGTGGGCATCGAAACAGGTATTTTGCGACATTGGGTCATCGAATCGGTCAGCGTGTCTTGATCATGATGATCGATGGATTTCCGGGGCGAATGCCCGGAATAGACATGGAATATGAGTACGTTCATCAGGCCGGTCGGCGCAGGCTCGCACAATGCCCCTCATGAGTTCCATCCCTTCCGCGATGACCGGATCTGACGTTGCGCGAAGCCGCTCGGCGGCCCCCCCACTCCCCTGCCCCCGACTCTTGTCGAAATCCCGGGCCCTGCTCTTGAGTGTGATCGGACTTTACCTAGTCGTGACCATGGCCGCGTGCTCGAGCAAACCGCCGGCCGGTCTCGCCGGAGCGGTCAAAATCTCTTGCATCGACCGCGGGGTCTATAAGGTGGCGGGCAAGGACCTGAAGGAACTGGGTGTCGATTTGAGGGCCGTCGATCCCGAACGGATGGCGTTGGTCCATTTGGAGGAATCGATACCCTTCCATGCGGTGGGCTTGGAGGATGGTCGATTCGGCGCGGGGGATGCGATCTACTTCTTCACCGAAGGCCTCCTGGAGGAAAACATCCCGATGTTTAACCTCAAGGAAAACTTCGAGAAGCCCGCCCAGTTATTCATGCTTCACCTCGACGCCTCAAAACATGAACCGAAACGGTTCGCCAAACGGATCGAGAAGACGCCCGCGCAAGATGATCTTCAAGACTACCCCGTTTACTTGGCCGGCGGCCATCGGCATTACGAAGACGACCCGATCTGGGAATTCATCCGTGGCGGGCTTATACCCGGCCAGACGTGCGACTACCTGTTCTGGGATAAGCTGACCTACCCCGCGACCGACAAGACGAACTCGGCGGTCACCGTTCCCTTTGTGATGCCCAGAGTTGATTTCTCCGACCAGATCACGATGAGGGTCCAGTTAATTGGTCTGAGCGAGATCAAGGGGATCGCCCAGAATGTGCGACATCACGTACGGATTGACATTAACGGTCGCCACCAGACCGAAGTGGAATGGATCAATCCCGATCAGCATATCGCGGAGCTCACCGTGCCGCCGCGTACCTGCCGGATGGGCGAGAACAAATTGACCGTCACCCTGCTCAAACCGTCCAAGACGGAAAAACTGGGAACGACCCGAATTGATCTTGACATGGTGGTGTTCGACTGGTTCGACGTGGATTTTAAGCAACGAACATACGTCTATGATGACTATAACGAATTCTATATGGGTGAAGACGCGCCTGATGGGCAAAAGCAACAGGACCTGAAGCAGACCGAAGAGGGAAATGAGACCGTGACCGTGGTCCCATTTAGTATCCGCGGGTTTACGGACGACGATATCTTGCTCTTCGACATGACGGCCCAAGAGGTGGTTGAGGCGAAGCCTTTCAAGGAAAAAGCCTCGGAGGAGTGGGGCGTCAACCTCGAGAACCGCCCGGGAAAGACGACGCTGGTGGCCATGACCGAACCGCGAGCGTTGGCGCCCGAGGCGATGGAGAAGGTCACGATCGGCAACCTATTTGAACGGCCCGTGGATTGCGACATGTTGATCCTAAGCAATCAAAAGTTCATGGGCACGCTCGCGCCGTTCATCGAGTGGAAGCGCAAGCGGGGCCTTAACGTGCACAGCGTCGACATCGTCGAGATCTTTAATGAAAGATCGGCCGGGTACGTCAGTCCGTACCCATTGCGGGATTATGTGGAGCACGTTTACCGCAGCCAGCCCGAACCGAAATTAAAGTACGTGCTGCTGGTGGGTGACTCCACGAACATCTCAAAGTATCAGACGTTCTTGCCATCGTATTCGTTTCTCTACAACGCCTCGCACACCAATGACAATTTTTTTGCGAATTTCGATGACCCCCGTTTGGTGCCCCAGGTGGCGGTGGGGCGCTTTTCGGTGCGCGAAACAGCCGAACTAGAAATCATTGTCCGCAAAGTGATCGACTATGAGAGCGGCAAGGACCGGGGCGCCTGGAATTCGCGATTGTTCATGATCGCCGCATCCTCGGCTTGGGCAAGAAGCGACGTCTATAAGCTGATCACCGACTATGTACAACCTCATTATCTTGGGAGTTATCTAACCACAAAACAGGTGATGGCCAATGAAGCGAGCCAAAACAAGCTCACGCAGGAGCTGAACAATAATTTCAATATCGGCAACCTCATTACGGTTTTCCTCGGGCACGGCGGCGGTACGGTTTGGGAAGTGGGGCCCGCCATGACCGGTCAGTTCCTGCGCGCGCATCTGTTTAACCAATCCCACGTCGAGGCGCTCACCAATTATTCCCGTCTTCCGGTTGTGTTTGCCTTGACGTGCTACACGAACAGTTTTGATAACCCTCACGTGGCGCGAACGCTTGGCGAGACGTTCTTGAACGCACCGGGCGGGGCCATCGGGGTCATTGGATCGACCGCCCGAAGCGCCGCATACATGAACCTCAAGTTCGTCAACCTATTTCTTAAACATCTGCAAGAAAGAACATTTGAACGGCTGGGCGATTACGTTGTCCAGGTCAAAGAGGATATGCACCGACGTGACGTGAATCAACTGGTCGTGCTACTGGGCGATCCGTCCTTGGAATTCAGCCTGCCCAAACCCGAACTCACAATCAGCAATGCCACCATTAGCGCCGATTTCAAAACGTTGGGCTTTGATTATGAGTTGCCTGAAGCGGCGTCTCTGCCCGCCGAACTCAACGTTTTCGTCTTGGGCAACGAAGAGAAGTTGCTTCACCAATGGACTGAGACGTCCCAATCGCGGGCGGGCAGAATCGAATATCTCTCTGACAGGCGGCTTGCCTTCAGAAGGATGCGCATGGTCGTCTACCTCGCCGATGGGTCGGGGGTTAACTACTCAGGGGGTTGTCCAATCACCAATTCGGAACGAGAGAATCAGGTTGCGGCCGCCAAGGCCCTCAAGTCACCCGGGCCGTAAAGTGGCGGTCCATGTTTGCGAAAGAATCACGGTCTAACTGATGAGCCCAGCTAATTCAACAGCCGATTCATCCGCCGACATCGAAGTCGACGCCGGAGGTCCGCTCGCCGACCAGGGGCGCCGTTGGATCGGCGTCATTGCCGGTCTGTTACTGCTCGTGGCCGGCCTGGCCGCGTTGGGGTGGCTGACCGTATTGATCTTCGTGGAATACCGCTATCGGTCTCTCCATGAGTCCGGTGAAACGGTAAAGGAAAACGACCGGAACGTTCTCGTGCGATACCTGGCGGATTTGGAAAAACTGATCTCGTTGGACCCGACCAACGGCGACCTGCGCAACCGTTATGCAACCGTTTTGGGCAAGTTGGGAGAGCACCCCGCCGCCGTCCGAGAGCTCGAACGGGCTCGCCGAACCGATAACCGCCAGAACAGCCTGCATTTCTTGGCGATCCAGTACGAGAAGCTGGGCGATGAGGACAAGGCCGTGAAGCTCATGAGCGATTGCGTGCTGCTCAATCCCACCAACCCTGAATTCAGCCCCACCCGCTTGAGGTTGCTCAGTAATCGGACGGCCCGGTTGAGGCCGAGCAACCCCACGGCGAAGCCGTCGGCCAATTATTTGCGATACCGCGCCGAATTCGGCCGCGAGGCGCGAAATTGGGCGATTCGCGCCCCCAATGATCACACCTCTTACTTGTTTCTCGGCAACTTTTACGTCGATCCACTCTACGCCTTGCAATCGTACCGCTGCTTCCTGATGGGCCTTTCCAAACCCAATTGGATGAACCTGAACCGAGAGAATGTGTATATTCCGGTGGAGAGCGCCATGAGAACCATCCGGGAGATTATCCACGCTCGCCCCAAACCTTTTGCCCTGCCCTACAGGGGCTTGCCCTGAGTCGCTGATTAAGAGAGGCGCCCAATCCGGATGGAGACAAATTTGACGCGAACCGATCCGATGCATCTCTACGATCGGCTGATGGGCGTGGTGCTGCCCGCGATCGTCGGATTGACGCCGTTCGTGATTTCCGGGCTGCTGCGACCCGACATCGGACAGGCACAGTTCTTCCAGGCGGCGACCTTGCTGGTGACCATCGGCCTGGGATTGGCTTGGCTTGTTGGGTGGCGCCCGTTTCCCAGACGCATGACGTTCGTGGCGGTGCTCATCATCCTCAATATCGTCTCGGTGGCGGTCTCCTTCTCGAGCTCTAGGGACATCCTCTATTCGCTAAAATATTACCTGCTGCCCCTTTGCGGATACCTCTTCTTCATGTCGTTGGCGCATCACCCGCGACGACGATTCGTATTGGAACGGATCGCACTTGTCCTGTTGCCGCTCGGCGGACTGCTGGCGCTATATGGGATCCTTCAATTCTTCAAGATCGATTTCTATCCGTGGCTCCCCGAAGTCCAAAAGAACGAGGTCATCGCGACGATCGGACACCCGAACTTCCTCGCTTCGGTGCTGGGGCCCATCACCTTTTTTGCCCTGGGCATGATCTTCGTTCGGCGTAACGTCCGGTGGGTCTTGGGCGGTGGGCTGCTGATCTTCTTGATCCTTGGTTGCATGCTGCTGGCCCGGACCCGTGGGGTCTGGTTGGGGATGGTGGTGGGCTTGGTTGTTATGTTCTGCCTATTGATTCGCTATGGCTTGAAACACCGCGTCGGCCTGAGGCTGGTTCGAGGTCTTATGGTCGGGGCGGCGCTCTTGATCATCTCCCTATCAGTTGCAGTTTTTGTTGTTCTGCCCAGGGTGGGCGAGGTCATCAACTTTAAAGACCGCATCGCATCCACCAATGAGATCAAGAGCCGGTTTTTCTATTGGCGCGCGGCGGTTGAACTCGCCATGGAAAAGCGCTACACGGGCCAAGGCTATGCCATGTTCCAGCCGATCTTTTGGGACTACACCCTGCGTCAGCAACAGTCCGAAAGAGGGCCTTTTTATTACGATTTCATGACGGCCATCTCCGGGGCCAACCCTCATCACGTCCATAACGAGTATCTCGAGGTCTTCTCCGAGCAGGGCATCCCCGGCCTCGCGCTCCAGATGGCCCTGCTCCTCTTCTTTCTTTATTTCGGTTACTTCGCGATCATGCGCCAACCCGATCCCAACCGGGCCCTGCGATGCATCCCGATCTACGGGGCCTATATCATGATCCTGATCGATGCCATCTTCAGCTTCCCCTGGCGCCTGCCCGTCAGTCTGA
>CAUZJO010000152.1:0-11315 GCA_963580245.1 Candidatus Sumerlaeia bacterium
CGCATCAGCGACATGGGCGGCGATGGGAATACCGCGTTGGACGCCTACGAGCCCAGCGTCGCCTACAACGCCACCAACAATCTATACCTGGTGGTTTGGTATGGCGACGACGACACGGCGCCGCTTGTTGACCACGAGTACGAAATCTTCGGTCAACTCCTGACGGCGGCGGGCGCCGAGACGGGACCCAACGATTTCCGCATCAGCGATATGGGGGCCGACGGGAATACCGCGTATGACGCCTACGATGCCAGCGTCGCCTATAACAGCACAGACAACGAATTCCTCGTGGTTTGGCGGGGCGATGACGACACCGGATCGCTGGTCGACGAAGAGTACGAAATTTATGGTCAACTGATCGACGGGGCGACGGGGGCGGAGATCGGATCGGACATCCGCATCAGCGACATGGGGGCGACCGACGGCAGCGGCGCCTTCGTGACTTTAGATCCGGCCGTCGCCTACAACGCCACCAACAATCTATACCTGGTGGTTTGGGAGGGCGACGACGACACGGCGCCGCTTGTTAACGGCGAGACGGAGATTTTCGGTCAACTCCTGACGGCGGCCGGCGCCGAGACGGGAACCAACGATTTCCGCATCAGCGACATGGGGACCGATGGGGATCCGTTCTATGACGCCTACGACCCGGACGTGGCCTATAACAGCACGGACAACGAATTCCTCGTGGTTTGGGAGGGCGATGACGACACCGGGTCGCTGGCCAACGGGGAGTACGAAATTTATGCTCAACTGATCGACGGGGCGACGGGGGCGGAGATCGGCCCCGACGAACGTATCAGCGATATGGGAGCGACGGACGGAAGCTCCAGTTTTGACGCCGCTCGCCCCAAAGTTTCGTACAATGCCACCGATAACGTCTACCTGTGCGCCGTCTCAGGCCCGATCTCAGCATCACCCGCGCGGCCATTCTCGTGCTCTTGGCATGTGCGGCGAGGGTTGCCTCGTGTCAGGGCGAGGGCGAGACGATCACGATCATGCTGCCGGGCGACGTGCCGCTGGAGATGCTCCCCATCCCTGCGGGGAGTTTTCAGATGGGGTCGGATGACACCGAGTCCCGAGTTGATTGAAGAGGAGGAAGGGAAGATGCGAAATCCAGTTTGTTCGAGAGGTGCAATCATCGGGTACCTGATGATGCTAGGCGCGGCGGTTTTTACTCAGAATCCCGTGTTTGCCCAATGCCCTACCGGAGTGCCAGTTTGTGTAATCATTGAGGATAATTTCAGTGACCTCGCCGGCCAAATGCCGTCACCCGGCATTGCGCCCAACACCAGTCCGCCGTGGACCTTCAATGCGGCGCCCCCATCAAGGTTGTTCAATAACTACGATGGAACATCGACGCTGATCATGCCGATGGAACCGGGCGGGGGGAATGATCAGGTGATTGACACCCCTGTCGATATACTCGCAGGAGGAGAATACGCGTTCATCGCCGTGTTCACTTACCCCGGCAACCAACCTGGCCAGGGCGGTGATCAGCAGCTCGGATTCGCCGGAAGCGGCGGAATGCCCTGGCAGGGCGTGCTCAATGGCGTCTCCAATCAACGGGGTTTTTATCTCACGGGTGGGGGCATCGGGTTTTAGGATGACCTCGCCGGACCCAATGGTGGAGAGAAACTGACGTTTGTGGGTCCTGGAATCCTACAGGTTGGCGTGGTGCAAAGCCTAATGATCAGGGTAGACGCAGTCGGTGCCATCACGCCGTGGTATTTTGATGGGGACCTGCGTGACCCGGAGAGCAACTCCTGGGTTGAACTCACGGAACGCAACGACCCTTTCGGCGATCAGTCGCCGGATTTGTTCATGATGCCTCGCGGTCCGAATTTCATGGGTGTGCAGCATTTTTACGTGGTGCCTGACCGGACAGGCCATACCTTCGATCTTGATTATATCGCCTTGTTTGGTCTGAACTCGATGATACCGACGCACACACCGACACCGACACCGACGCCGACGCCCACACCCCCTCCAGTCTTTTTTGACCATTCGACCGTATCGATTCAAGGTCTTGTTCAAACCTCGACAGGCATGCCCATCGTTGGAACCCATGCGTACCGAGTCCGTTTCTTCGATGGGGAATTCAGTGCAAATCAACTCGGTTCCGACATCAATGGATCCATAGCGTTGACATCCGAAGGACGATTCAACATCACCGTGTCACCCCCCGGTGAGATTCATGAATCCGTGGAGGTGTGGTACGAACTTTACCTTGACACGAACGACAACGGCATCGATTCGGAAGACCTATTTTCCGACAGAATCCGGGTTCATTCCGTTCCCTTTGCCCAACGGGCCGAAGAAGCCTCGAGTTTAGACTGGAACAACATTGCCGATGTCCCGCCTGGATTCGCCGATGGCATTGATGACACGGGAGGAGGCGCAGGCCTCCTTACGGGAGTCCATGACGTGAAGGATTTCGGCGCAGTCGCCGACTGTCAGTTCATCACCAGTGCGTCGATCAGCGCAGGGAGTCAGATTCTTTCCACCGCGTCCAATCGTTTTGTTGCCGGGGACGTGGGTAAGGCGATCGTTGTCGCAAATGCGGGAGTTTCGGGCGCGAATCTCGTCACAACCATCGCGGACTTTGTCGACGGAGGCCAGGTTGTCCTGAGCGACGCCGCATCCTCGAATGCCAACTTCACGCCGGTTCAGTGGGGAACCGACAACACCGTGGCGATCAATAACGCCATCGCCGGCTTGACGGCCGGCGGCACGGTCTGGCTCGGACCGGGCTATTTCATGGTCAGCTCGATTAACATGACCGACGCTGATTCCGTCAACCTCGTCGGCGCCGCCTGGGGAATCAACGGGCCAGATCGCGGAACCGTGCTCATTCCCATAGACGGCAATTTCCCCGTGTTGGATTTAACGGGATCGGGAGGCGTCAAGATTGAGAACGTGCAGATCGGCGCGACCCGCTCACCGGTCACGGGTCGTGCGGGGATTTTGTCGGCGCAAATTGCCGGCGACGCCGGATCCTCCCTCATCACCCTCGAGCGCGTGTTTATCACCGGGAGGTGGAGCTCGGCAGCCCTTTATGTCTACGGCATCGGGGACAGCAGCATCTGGGACTGCGCTTTTTGGAACTTTAACGATAGCAAATACCCGATGTATTTCGGGCGTGACAATATTGACAACGTTGCCTCGCGCTATCAGACGATCGCGACCGGCGGCGTGCCTTGCGGCAACTGGTACATCGCGAAATTCGAGGCGCACAATTTCAGAGCCCAGGGACCGAGCACGGGCTCGGCCATCCGCATGCGCGGTGTCGGAGCCATGAACTTTATGGCGGGTCTGATCGACAGCTCTTCGGTCAACGGCAACATCTCCGCCGAGGTATCCAATAACGGCACCCCGAGCGGCCATACGACCTTCACGGGCTGCACGTTTTACACGGAAGGTGATACGAAACCGGTGCACAGCATCAACGTGCCGAGTGGAACATTCATCGGGGTCACCATCATTCATCCCAGGTTTACGACCTCCGGATCGATTGTAAACGGATCGATCACCTACGAGAGTTTCCAGACGCCATAGTCGCTATAAGCTTTGAATCTCCACGATGTCGTATTGTTCAATCATACCCTCAATGGGCATTCCAGTCAACAGAATTTCACTCCGATCGGGCTCAAAATCGGGCATACACGGCCCGATGATCGACGGTTGTGAGTTTCTCTCCGCCATACCACCTTCTTTCTATTGGAAAATCTTCGGTTAGGGCGATATTGGATCAACCTCCTGATACAGGTCAGTTTTCGGTCAGGCCGTAGCGATAATGAATATAATCGATCAGGTATTGCTGGTAGATCGGGTAGCTGACGAGCTGATCCTCGGGCCAGCGCTTCGCCGAGGCGTTCCAGGCGATAAAGTGCATGCTGGCGACCGGTCCGATCCCATCGGGCAGTCCCGAAATCCTTGAAAAATGCCAGCAGTCGTCATCCTCGCCGCGAAACGCCACGCGCACGCGCCGGTCGTCGATGAACTGGATCAACATGCGTAGCGGCCGCGAATTGAACGTGCTTTGCGGCGGTTCGGGATCGAATTCGATGGGGAAAGCCGGACTCGCCATATAATCGAAGTAACCTTTGCGGCCGGTGCGCGGATCGTTATACACGCCAGGATACCAATAGCCGATCATGTTGTCGGCGGGGTCTTTGAGCCCGAAACCAAGATCGATATCCCAGTTGAACGCGTCATCCGGAGGGATGAAGCTCATCTCGATTTCCCAGGGGGCCGGAAAGTCCGCCAGGCTCATCTCGCCCGGCGTGCCCCATGCGAAGCACTCGATGCTTTGACCCATTTTCGTAATCGTCAAGTATCCGGGATGCGAGGTCGTATCGACGCGCGAACCGTAAAGCTGATAACGCCCCATCCCCAGGTATCCCGGGATATCGAAGTCGGACGAGAAGTGCTCGAACTCCGAAGAGGCGAATGAGTTGAACACGCAGAAATTGACCAAGTGTTTGAGGTTGGGCAAGGGGGGCTCGGGGAGCGGTTGCGGGATGGCGACCCACTTGGAGTGCGATTCGCCCCCTTCGCGCGTTGTTCCCAGCAGAATCGAATCGGGACGCTCGACCGCGAGCGAGCGACACAGCACGTCCGGAATCCAGCGATCGCACGAGATGATCGGCCCGATCTCCCAGATGCCGGTCGCCTTTCCGTATAACTCCGCGAAGTCGATCCACCGCATCCGGTAATCGACAACCGGATCGAACTTGACGCCGATGCCGATGCGCGTGGGGCCTTCGACAACGCACTGGAAGTAAACCTGCGATGTGGCCGATCCCTGATATTTCATGCCGTTGCCGACCTGCAGGTAAGTCATGCGCCAGTCGCCCATGACCGAATAGCCCAGGTCGCCGCGCCCCCACACTAGGAACCGCTCGGGGTGAATGTCGGTGGTGTACTGGGGGAGGCCTGCGGTCACCTCGCCCGAGGCCCCCAGATGCACCAAGAGGAGTTGAACGTCGTGGGTGTCGGACGGACGCTGGGTGCGGTCTTCGGGCCAGTCGGACGGATCCGAAAACGTGACCGCCAGATTGAGGCCGAACGCGTAATTGATCTGTTTATCGGAATTGGCATGTCCCCCCAGCGCGTCCTGCGGCTGAATCATGCCGAGCTGGAAATACCAAGGCATCGGGTAATCGTCGAACCGGATCGGCTGGGGAAGGATTCCCTTGATATCCTGACCGTTGCCCTGCTGGCCGATGACGGCGACACCGGGAAACGATTGCGTGTCGATTTCGCAAACATTCCCGGCGGGCACGAAGACCCACGGCGAAACGTCGGCGTCCCCCTCGTTAAAGTGCTGGGTCAGGTCGGTGATGTTCTCGGGGAGCGCAAAAGTGTCTGGCGAAATGGTGAGGATCATGGCCGTAATGCAAATGGCCAATCCGAGAGTGCGTCCGTGAATCGTCATGGGTTCCTCCTTGGTCTTTCATCTGCGACATATTCCACGGTTTTGACTATATGGCTATTCTGCGGGGACCGGCGGCGGGGCGGATGGCGGGCTGCCGAACTCCACGGTGAGAACTACGTTCTCGCGCTTGTGACTCGTGCGATGTCAGATCAAGTATGCATCAGTTTCTTATGGAACCCCTCAGAAAAAGTGAGCAGAGGGAGCTTAGGAATTGAGCCCATGAGTTATCGATTGACATTCTCGACCCGTGATTTGAGCCAGGCACAAAAATAAATAATAAAAAACCGCCGCGTGGGCCAGTAGTTTCCAGAAATTCATCCCCGCCGCGGCCGCACCTCTTGGCGGTCATGCCCCGTAGATTCTTCGTTCCTCATCCACGATGGCCTCTATATCCTTCAGAAACCGGAGCTGTTGGCCAAGCACGGTCTTCAGGTCGGGTCGATCCGCCGCGTCGCCCTGTTTTTGAAAGACGTTCTGAGAAATCACGGGCGCGTAAAGCGTCACGTATCCGTCAAAACCGCACGCCTTGAGCGTTCGGATGATGGCCTTGTAGTCGGCGTGTCCCGTTCCCAGCAGATAATGGTTGGTCTCGTTCATGTGGACAACCTTGATCCGATCTCCCGCGGCCCGAAGGGCATCGGTAACCGACGCCTCCGAGATGTTCATGTGGAAGATATCGGGCTGGATCGCCAAATTGTCGAAACCCGATTCATCGATCAGACCGATCGCGTCATGAACGCTCGTCAGGATGCCCGGCAGCGCTTCATACAGATTCAACGGCTCAAGCAGGATCGTGATCCCGCGGGCGGCGCCGTATTCACAGATCGTCGCCAGAGACTCGGCGAAATTCCGTCGCAGCGTCGCGATCGGGGCTTTCGGAAACGGCACCTCGGGCACGGGCGGCTGCGCCGCGCAAATGTTGAAGAACTCCGCTCCAAGCACGGCGGCTAGGTCGATTGCCGTCCGGGCATAGTCGATCCCTCGCCGCCGGGTCTGCTCGTCCATGCTGGTCAGGTCCCGGTCCTCCCCCGAATGGAGATAGCCCCATTGCCCCATGACCTCGGGCACGACCAGCCCCACCGACTCCAGGACGGGCCGGATGGATTCCGCGTCAAGTCCTTCAACGGGCAGATCGGCCCCGTCATACCCCGCGCCCTTGATCGCGCCGAGGACTTGCTCCGGATCGGTCAGGACATCGTACCCCGTCCACGCGAGCGTGGGGCATGCAACCGAATACTTAAAACTTATCTCTTTCGACTTTGTCATATGGATTCCAATGCGTCTCCTTCAAGTTGGAAGTATTATTAACCTCGCGGGTGGTTGAGTCAATGAGTTTTCCGAACCGGTTTATTAGGATCTCACCGGGGCCTTTCTTCGTCCGCCCTTCGGTGCGTGCCGGCGGTCGCGCGGGGCTCGGCTCGGCGGGTCGGGTGAAGTTGGTTCGCGACCGACCCCGGGGCCCCTGTACGAAAAAGCAGGGGGGGACGCACACCCGGTAGGGGTCCCATTCTCGCATATTTTTGTATTTCAATTCTGGCGATCGGCATCGGAGGACGCGGCCTAAATCGCGTCTACGGCCCGAGAGTCGACGGAGGTGGGCCGGGGCGGGGTTTGACACGGCTATGCCTGAGAAGATCGATCCTGGGCACTGTAAGCGGTCTTTCTCGGGGACGGAAGGCCCACCATCTTCTCGGCCTTAGCGTCATTCGGCAATTCCCTTCCATCGGACTCGGCAGGGCGACATGCCGAACCGCCAGAAGGTCAGGGGGCGACGGGGGTTGGTCTGGCCGGTCATTGCTCGCTCCGGCCTGTTCGATTACAAATAAGGTGGGGGAGCGCATGACTCCAGATTCGGCTTGAGGTTAGTTCATGGGCATCTGTATAGTTACTCCGGTTTCTGGAATGACTTTCGAAATGGCCCTTAACCCGTGAGAAGCGGCGGGCGACCGGATCAATATGCCGGCGGGTCGTTACGATTTGAATTCCACGCGTGCGTGGGGAAACTCAGTCATTCGCGAAGGAGGATAGTAATGTTGTCTCACCGTTGGATCATAAGATTCCTCATTGCGTCTTGTTTCCTGGCCGGCGTCGTACGGACGGGATCCATCCGGGCCGAGGATGGCGACTACGCCGTCCTCAAAAGGCCCGTCCGCGTCAACGGTCCCACGGTCACCAAGATTGGCGACGATCCCGTTCATCTCTACGGCGATCTGTACGTTTACTCGCGGTCGCCCGATTTTCAGCCCGGCAACCCGATCCAGGAGGGCAACGCGCATCCGCGAACGAAAATCACGCCGAAGAAACCGTGGGAGATCGAGAGCAACTATTTGGGGGTGCCAGCGCGGATCGTCGAGGGGGGATTCAATTCGCGTTACTCGTTCGCGTCGCCCCACGCCGAATACGAACTGTATTGGCCGGTGCACCTGATCGACGGCGACCCCGAAAGCTTCTGGATGATTCGCCGTGATGGACCCTATGAGCAGCCCTTTCGCACCGAACCGGTGGAACTGCGCATCGACCTTCCGCAAGAGACGACCGTCCGGCAGATCAACATGATCACCATGCCCGAAGGTCCGCCGCCGCGCGCCTTCAAGATCGGCTCCCAGGAGGTGGATCCCGAAAAGATGTATTACAACTCGCTGCCCAAGGATCTCGAGGTCCTGGTCAGCCGCGACGGGCATCATTGGGACACGGTGTTCAAGACCGACGACCTCCCGCGCGCCGGCAAGCGCGAAAAGGTCGAGATACCCTTCCTGCCGCGTCAGGCCAAGCAGATCATGCTGCGCGGGAACAACTTCGGTCCGCTCATCCACCCCGACCTCGGCCCGTTTATGATGGGGCTGTTCTTCGGTTACACATGGGCGTTTGCCGAGTTGGAAGTGCTCGACAACCATGACCGCAACGTCGCGCTGGCTTCGCGCGGGGCCGGGATCACGCAATACACCGGCCGCGTCTCGACGTGGGATTTCGACGTCATGAACGACGTGGCCCTCGCGATGCGTTATGACCTGGGGGCCAAGTGGATCCGGGCCAACTACTGGGGCGGGAACCTGATGTGGCATTACGTTGAGCAGGAACCGGGCGTCTACGTCATCGATCCGGTCTCGGACCTGGCCGTTTCGGAGGCTGCGAAGAACGGCATCGATGTGATCATGGGATTGGAGTATGGCAATTGGCTCTACGCCGACTCGCCGCGCCCCAACCTGGCCAATAATTACGACCCGATCCTGTTCGATCCGCCCCCCTCGCCGATCACGCCCGAACAGATCGAAGCCTACACGCGCTGGGTGCGGTTCATGGTCGAGAACTTCAAGGACCGCATCACGTGGTGGGAAATCTGGAACGAGCCGAGCACCAATCGCGCGCGATACGGGTTCGGTTCGGACCGCGAGGGGGCGCGCCACTACGCCAACCTGATCAAGGCGACCGTCCCGGTCATTCGCGAACTCGCGCCCGATTCCAAGATTATGATCAGCAACGCCTACTGGCCGTGGGAGATATTCAAGGAAGAGGTCTTCGCCGACGTCGCCCAGCTCATTGACGGGTTCGAACTCCACGTGCGCGTCTATGAATGGAGCCTCGACGGCGCGAACTATCAGAACCTTCCCAAATACATCCGTGACAATAGGGCCGAGGCCGAGTCGATGGGTTTCAACGGCGTCTACCTGTCGCAAGAAAACCAATGGTTCGCCGAACCCAACCCCGCGCAGTGGATGCAAGGTCGCATCAAACCGACCTACATCGGACAGGCCAAGAACATGGCGCGGCTGATGTTCCAGAACGCCGCGCTGGAGGTCGTCAGTTTTTGGCAGGGCGGGTTTCAGATGGAAAGCGGCACGCTCGCCCCCTCTTACTACGTTTTCCGCACGCTCGCCACGGTCACCGACGGCGCCAAACCGGCCGAAGTCGAGGTTGGGTTCAGCACGAAGCGCGTCATCGATCATCACGGCATGCGCCTGCCCGACGGGAACCTGTTGCTGGGCCTGTGGCTTCCCGGCGACGCGGTCGACAATCACACGGGGCAGAAGACCGAGGTCACGCTGCCCAACCTGCAAGCCAATCGGATTACGGGCATCGACACGCTGAACGGCACCGAACAGGCGGTCAACTTCGAAAGCGAAGCGGGCGCGACCGTCATCCGCGGACTCGTTGTTCACGATTATCCGCTGGTGCTGCGCATCGAGCATTGATCCTTATTGGGTCTGAACAATAGGGATTGAGAAAGAACCAGACCGGAGCACGAGAATAGGTGTGCCTCGCCAAAATTCGGAACTTCAATGATTGCAGTCACTTGACTTATTTCTTCGTCAGGCCGAAAATTGGCCATGATGATCAAGATGCTCATAGCAATCGTGTCAATTTGCTTACGCGTCCTACGCCAAACCTTGGGTCATTTGTGGAGTAGGCACTGCTCACCCTTGATCCTTCATAAAGTTGGAAAAACAGCTCGACAGAAAGGGTGGTACCATCGGGAGTGTTGTGGTGCTTTGAGTTAGGTCTACGCGAAAAAGCACAAGGAGCTTGCCGATGGTGACATCTTTGCATCCCAGCCCCACTCACTCGATCAAGGTCGAATTCGGCGGCGCCCCGTGGGCGCATTACAGCGGTCATCTCCACGCGCATACGATCGCGCTGCGCGAGATTCTCGACCATGCCCAAGTCGTCAATGACCGTTCGCTCATGGATTTCGTCAAGTCCGGTTACGAGTGGACCCGGGAATTCGGCATCGCGGAGATCGGCTGGGTTCCCGAATGGACTAACAACAACTTTTGCGAAGGCTGCCAAATCTCGGACGTGGTGGCCTTGGCGATTCATCTTTCGGACCTGTGCGTGGGGGCTTTTGGGTTCGGCCTGCGTCTGGTTCCCGAAACAAAAGGCAAGACCCTGGAAGAGATTGCCCATTTCTGGTTGCCCCAACGGAAACCCGATAAATCCTCAATCACGGATTAAACGCCAGCCGGCGGGGCAAGCAGAACTGCCTTCAAGCTTCGGGACCTTCTTCAGGGGGCAAGAAAATGTAAAATTCCGCAACGACGTTGGTGAGATTATTCTCAGCAACACCCGTTGAACGGCCCTGGTCTTAAAGAGGTCAAGCCCAATCGGAGCATGCCCTAAGTTCAATCATTTCAAGGAACGCGAGCTTTCGGGAGGGACAGGTCCTTGGGTCTGGCCCAAACTGACCCATATCAGGCAGTCGGGGTCCCGTGGCATATTCAATGGAACCAGGCCATGAGGGTAATTTTTACGATGGCAATTTTTTTATATTGACTGAGGGTGGGGCTGTCGATTAAACTATCTGAGGCTTTCCATTCGTTTTAGCTTCCCTCCAGCCAAATCGATTGGAAAAAGTCAAATTGAGACCCAAGGGGGAATTGCGCGGTTACGTGCGGGTTCCTTGGGCATAAATTCGAACGGAGAATCGTATGAACATTTACGTGGGAAATCTTTCCTACAACACGACCGAAGGCGACCTGCGTGGCGCCTTTGAAAGCCACGGAGAGGTTGTCTCTGCCGCAGTGATTTCGGACAGAGACACGGGCCGCTCCAAAGGATTTGGCTTCATTGAGATGGCCGACAGTGAACAAGCCAAGTCAGCGATCAGTGCCCTGGATGGAAGCGATCTCGATGGGCGACAAATCAAGGTGAACGAGGCTCGTCCAAAAACCGAACGCTCTGGTGGAGGTGGAGGTGGAGGTGGAGGTGGAGGCCAGCGAGACCGCTGGTAACCGCCTGTCCGTGTGAGCCAAGCGCTCACGATAAGAAGCTGAAATAGAGAATGCGGGTCAGAATCGCGGAGGGTGATTCAGGCCCGTTTTCTCAACTCAAACTTCTTGCTCTCTGTCTTTTCAATTTCTGTCCTTCCCGAAAACTCGCA